>NZ_JBQPTH010000019.1:0-48674 GCF_052220245.1 Geobacillus sp. BK01 | reverse complement strand
TTTGCTCTACCTGCCCCTTCCTCTACAAGCTTATTCACGGAAGTCAAGTGCGTCGGGGCAACTCGAAGCCCATTCGACGATGCATCGCTCGTTGCTGAGCGAATGGCTCATGTTTTCAATAACACTCTAAGCATCGCTTTGCTCTACCTGCCCCTTCCTCTGCAAGCTCATTCAAGGAAGTTAAGTGCGTCGGGGCAACTCGTAGCCTATTCGACGATGCATCACTCGTTGCTGAGCGGATGGGTCATCGTGCTATATAGGTGGTGGAGGATGACGGGATCGAACCGCCGACCCCTTGCTTGTAAGGCAAGTGCTCTCCCAGCTGAGCTAATCCTCCACGATGCTGCCTAGCGACGACCTACTCTCGCAGGGGCGTTGGCCCCAACTACCATCGGCGCTGGAGGGCTTAACTTCCGTGTTCGGGATGGGAACGGGTGTTTCCCCTCCGCTATCATCACTAGGCAGTCAATATAACAGACAAATAATATTATAATCGAATATGTTTGTTTGTCAATACTTTTTGAATATCATGATTGACGCATCCGCGTGCTATCATAATATAGCACACTAAAGGAGGTTTGTCAACTTATTTCGTTTTTTGTTTTATTATTAAAAACAACGTCTTACATTTTACATATTCTATGAGTAAAAGTCAATAGTTAAATGAAAATTAGTATCGATGTGCACCGTAAGAAAATGCTAGCGGTGTATGATGCAAATACGATTTGCCGAGACGGTAGTAATGGTCGACGATCTTCCGGTTTAAGTCTTTCCATTTGTCTGGGACAGGTGGCAATCGGTCGGCCTGTTCCTGTTGCCATACTGTCTCTCCTGGAGCGACGAACCGATTATCGGGGATTTTCACGCCGTTGGTTACGGTCGCCCCATGCATGATGACGCAATTTCTGCCGATTATGGCGTCATAAATATTGGCGTGTTGCCCAATGAATGTATTCCGCCCGACGAACAGGGGACCATGCACGGCTGCGTGGTGCAAGACGCTGTTTTCCCCTTCGAGATAAACACCCCATTTTCGGCCTTTCACGTTCACATGTTCGCGGCCGGGATGTACATGCATAAGCACATAATCTTGGATATTCGTATAAGGACCGACATAATACGGATACCCCGAGTCTGCTCGCAACAAATTTTTAAAACCGATAAACACATCATCAGCGATCGTTATATCACCGATAATCATCGAATCGACGCCGATGACCGCTTTGGGACTGATTTTCGGGGCGCTGATCTGTGCGGCCTCGGCCACAGGAGGATTGTGATAGAGGATCGGATAGGAAAGCAACAGAACCGCTCCTTTCACCTTTATGTTTTTTACTTCCGAGTCCTCCGTTAATATATGCAGGTCAACTGTCCAATGATATTGATCTTCTTTCTAGAGGCTGATAAACAACCGACTTTTTTTCTCGAATCGATATCCCTTAACAAATTATCCCCTGCCGTTGTTCGCGGCAGGGGACGATCATTGTTATTTATGGCGCATTTGCGGGAAGAGAAGGACATCGCGAATGGACGGTGAATTGGTCAAAAGCATGACTAACCGGTCGACCCCGATCCCGAGTCCGCCCGTCGGCGGCATGCCGTATTCAAGCGCTTCGAGGAAATCCTCGTCCATTTCGTGCGCTTCGTCGTTTCCTTGTTCGCGCTCCTTCAGCTGCGCCTCAAACCGTTGACGCTGATCGATCGGGTCGTTTAGTTCCGTAAAGGCGTTCGCATGTTCGCGCCCGACGATAAACAGCTCAAACCGGTCGGTAAAGCGCGGGTCGTCTGGGTTTTTCTTGGCTAATGGCGAGATTTCGACCGGGTGGCCGTAAATGAACGTCGGCTGGATTAGTTTATCCTCTACTTTTTGTTCAAAAAACTCGTTGACGATATGGCCGAACGTCATGTGTGGGGCGACTTCAACGCCATGTTCTTTGGCCAACGCCCTCGCTTCCTCATCGGTCATTTGCTGCCAAAAATCGACACCGACGTATTCTTTGATCGCATCCACCATGTGGAACCGCCGCCATTCAGGCGTTAAATCGACGATATGTTCATCATATTGGATTTTCGTTGTGCCAAGCACCTCTGTGGCAATGTGGGCGATCAAGTTTTCCGTTAATTGCATAATATCGCGGAAGTCGGCATACGCCTCATACAACTCGAGCATCGTAAACTCCGGGTTATGGCGGGTGGAGATGCCTTCATTCCGGAAAACACGTCCGATTTCATACACTTTTTCTAAACCGCCGACGATGAGCCGTTTCAAATGCAGCTCAATGGCGATTCGCATGTACAGCGTCATATCAAGTGCATTATGATGCGTAATGAACGGGCGGGCCGCCGCGCCGCCTGCTACGGCGTGCATCATCGGTGTTTCGACTTCCAAGTAGCCATGGCTGTCAAGATAACGGCGCATCGATTGAATAATGAGACTGCGGGTAATGAACGTCTGCTTGCTTTGCGGGTTCATAATTAAGTCAAGATAGCGCTGGCGGTAGCGCTGTTCGACGTCCTTTAAACCGTGGTATTTTTCCGGCAGCGGGCGCAGTGCTTTTGTTAAAAATTCATACGACGATACTTTGATAGAAAGCTCGCCAACTTTTGTTTTGAACATCGTGCCGCGCACGCCGACGATATCACCAAGGTCGGAGATTTTAAACAGCTCGTATTGCTGTTCGCCGACATCGTCTTGACGGACGTAAATTTGGATTTGCCCTGTCACGTCCTGAATGTGGGCAAACCCCGCTTTTCCTTTGCCGCGTTTCGTCATGATGCGGCCGGCGACGGCGACTTCGATTTGTTGCTCTTCGAGTTCCTCTTTTGACAAATCCCCGTACAGTTCAAACAGTTCTTCCGCTTTATGCGTGCGCTCGAACCGTTTGCCGAACGGGTCAACGCCTAGTTCTTCAATTTTGTTCAATTTTTCCCTGCGGACACGCAGTTGGTCGTTCAATTCTTCATGGCTCATGGTTCCTTCACTCCATTTGGCGATTTTTACGAAAAATACTGCCAGCACGAGCTGGCAGTCATCCGCTGTTTACATGTCACACCTTTGCTAGACGGCTTGAGCGTTCGCCGCTCGGCTTTCCGCTTCTTCTGCAACTTGAACCAACAGTGCCGCCAACTCATCCCGCGTCTCGCACTCGTTGATGGCATTGCGGATTTTCGCTGCCCCGCGCACGCCTTTTAAGTACCAAGCGGCGTGCTTGCGCATCTCTTTCACCGCGATGTACTCGCCTTTGAGGGCGATCAGGCGATCCAAGTGCAGCAAGCAGACATCGATTTTCTCCCTCGGGGTCGGTTCAGGAATGAGTTCTCCGGTTTCCAAATAGCGAACTGTGCGGTAAATCATCCACGGGTTGCCGAGCGCCGCCCGCCCGATCATGACGCCGTCAACCCCAGTTTCTTCGAGCATCCGCTTGGCGTCTTGCGGCGTTTTGACATCGCCGTTGCCGATGACTGGGATATTAACCGCTTCTTTCACTTGTTTAATAATGTTCCAATCCGCTTTTCCTTCGTACATTTGCACCCTTGTCCGTCCGTGGACGGCGACGGCTTTGCCACCGGCGCGCTCGACTGCTTGGGCGTTTTCAACGGCGTAAATATGCTGGTCGTCCCAACCGATCCGCATTTTGACCGTAACCGGTTTTTCGACAGCATCGACAATGGCGGCGACGACATCGTAAATTTTGTTCGGGTCAAGAAGCCATTTCGCCCCCGCGTCGCAGTTTGTAATTTTCGGGACTGGGCAGCCCATGTTAATGTCAATAATATCAGCGTTCGTATTTTTATCGACAAACTTCGCTGCCTCGACAAGCGTTTCCTTTTCACCGCCGAAAATTTGCAGGCTGAGCGGCTTTTCCCGTTCATCGATATATAACATATTTAACGTCTTTTCATTGTTATATACGATTCCTTTATCGCTCACCATCTCTGCGCATACAAGCCCGGCGCCGAATTCTTTGACAGTCAAACGAAACGCGGAGTTGCACACCCCCGCCATCGGGGCAAGTACGACGCGATTTTTAATCTCGACATCACCAATGCGAAACATCCAAAACGCCTCCTTTCTAGTTGTTTGATTCCATTTTCGGCGGCGTCAGTTCTTCCACCGATATATTCAACCGTTCGGCGATTTGCCCGACGAGCGAATCGGACGGCATCCGATTCCCCCGTTCAATCTCTCCGAGAATCGATACAGAAATGCCTAACTCCTTGGCAAATCTTTCTTGTGTATATCCTTTCAGCTTTCGAAAAGCGCGAATACGTCTTCCCCATCTTTCTGCTTCCATACACGAACTCCTTCTTTGTCGGGTAGTCGGTCAATGATGTCCGTTAACGGCTCGGAAATGTTCGGTATTGCTAAATGGGAATTGATTTCAAGCAACGGAATGAGAACAAACGCCCGCTCTGTCATGCGTGGATGCGGAATGACAAGTTGCTCTGTTTCAATATTTTCGTGATTATATAGCAAAATGTCAAGGTCTAACGTGCGCGGTCCCCATTTTATTTCCCTTTTCCTTCCAAATCGTTGTTCAATTTGTTGTGTTACGTCAAACAAGGCAAACGATGACAACGTCGTCGTCACTTCGATAACCATGTTTAAAAACTTGTCTTGATGGACGTAGCCGACTGGATCCGTTTCATAGATGGACGAGCTTGATTTTACAGAAATTCCCTCGTGGCGATGGAGGACTTCAATGGCCGAACGCAAATAATAAGCACGATCACCTAAGTTGGAACCTAACGCGATATACGCAATATTCTCCATTTAACGACCCCTACCGATTTCAACGGCAACATGCCCGTAGTGTCCGCGGATTGGTGGATTCGGTTTCGTCACCTTCACGGTACAGCGCTGCACGGCAGGGAAAGCGGCGAGCAGCTCGTCCGCAATCACTTCAGCCACCGCCTCAAGCAACGCAAATGTCCGCTCTTCTACGATCGCCCGACAACGCTCGTACACATCCGCGTAATTAACAGTATGTTCAAGGCTGTCGCTCCGCCCAGCTGGCCGCAAATCCAGCTCTAACGTCACGTCCACCACGAACCGTTGGCCGAGCACATTTTCTTCCGGAATCGCTCCATGATATCCGTAAAATTCCATCTGATGAATATAAATTTTATCGATGGCCGCTCTCCCCTTTCCCGAGCATCGCATCCATCATCTTCGCCATGCGGGCGATCGGCAATACGTCATGGACGCGGACGATATGCGCTCCTTTGGCAATGCCAAGGCAAACCGTCGCCCCCGTTCCTTCGACCCGCTCCTCAACCGGTACATCAAGTACGTGGCCAATAAACCGTTTGCGCGATGTGCCGAGCAAGAGCGGGTAGCCAAGGGCGGCAAACTCATCGAGGCGGCGCATCACTTCCAAATTGTGTTCGAGCGTTTTCGCAAATCCGACACCTGGATCTAAAATAATGTTTTCCTCTTTTACACCTGCTTGTTTGACAATACGAATACTTTCTTCCAAGTCGGCAATCATATCGGAAATGAGGTCGCGATATGCCATATCGTGGCGATTGTGCATTAAAATAATCGGCACCTCGTACGAAGCGGCGACACGGGCCATATCGGGGTCGGCTTTCGCTCCCCAAACGTCGTTGATGATGTGCGCCCCGGCTTCAATGGCTTGCCGTGCCACCTCGGCTTTATACGTGTCGACGGAAATCGGCACATTCACCTCATTGGCAATCGCTTTGACCGCCGGGATGACGCGCCGCAATTCTTCGTCAAGCGGCACTTGTTCCGCTCCTGGGCGAGTCGACTCGCCGCCGACGTCGATGATGTCCGCTCCCTCTGCCACGAGCCGTTTCGCATGCTCGACAGCTCGCTCCACCTCGTAAAACCGACCACCGTCGGAAAAGGAATCAGGCGTGACGTTAACAATCCCCATGATCAATGTTTTTTTGTCTAAATCAAACTCATACCCACGACATTTGAGCACACGTGAACGCGTCAATGTTATCATCATCGGTTCATCCTTTCTGCCAATTCGTTCCTTGTCCATAACGTATCGGTAAAGTAGCGGTAATGGTGTTGTAGCACACAGGTCACTGGGCCGTTTTTTCCAAGGTAAACACGATGGCCGATACGGTGAAGCGGCACAACTTCCTGCAGCGAATTCGTGATAAAGACCTCATCGGCTTCTTGCAAATGGGACAGGGGATACACTCCTTCTTCGACCGGAATATGAAGCTGTTCGAGCAGCGCGATGATGAACTGCCTTGTAATGCCGTTTAATATGCCGACAGACAGCGCTGGAGTGTAGACGACACCGTCTTTTACCCAAAAAATATTGGAAACGATGCCTTCCGCCACTGCCCCTTCATGGTTTAAAAAGATGCCTTCCGCATGGGGGCGATTTCCAAGCTCCCACTTTCCAATTATATTGTTTAAATAATGGTGCGATTTTAACCGTTCGTCTCCCTCAGGGCTGTTCCGCCTTGTTGTTAAAACGATCCCTTCTTTCCCTTCTCGGGGGGCAGACGGCGGCAGCGGCTTCATATAGACGATAACGGTCGGGCGTAAGTACCGTTCCACCGACAAGCCGAGACCTCCAATGCCGGCGGATACATTGAAACGGACGTAGGCGTCATGCAGCCCATTTGCCCTGAGCAGCCGCTCAATGATGTCGACTGCCTCCGCGCGGCCGAACTGTCTGTCGATGCGGAGCCCGGACAACCCGCAGTTTAGCCGCTCTAAATGATCATCAAGCAAAAACGGATGGCCTCCATACGTGCGGAACGTCTCAAACAAGCCGATCCCGTACAAAAAACCGTGGTCAAACGCCGAAAGCCGCGCCTCTTCGTGCGGGACAATCTCCCCATTGACATATACGTACATGCCCGTCACGCCTTTTTGTACGTATCGATAAAGTTTTTCAGCAGCTGCATTCCATGGCTTGTCATAATCGACTCCGGATGAAACTGTACCCCTTCGATCGGCAATGTTTTATGACGGATGGCCATCACTTCGCCTTCATCCGTCCAAGCAGAAACAACAAAACAATCTGGAAGGGTCTCTTTTTCAACGATGAGAGAATGGTAGCGCGTCGCCGTAAACGGGATCGGCACGCCGCGGAAAATCGTTTCCCCGTCATGGTAAACGGATGACGTTTTCCCGTGCATCAGCCTTGGGGCACGGATGACGCGGCCGCCAAACGCCTGGGCGATGGCCTGATGGCCGAGGCAGACACCCAAAATCGGGATTTTGCCAGCAAAGTGGGCGATGGCTTCCAGGCTGACGCCCGCTTCATTCGGCGTGCACGGGCCCGGGGAAATCATAATAAAATCTGGATGAAGCCGCTCAATCTCGGCGACGGTAATTTCATCATTGCGCTTGACAAACAGCTCCTCACCTAGAACTCCTAAATATTGTACTAAATTGTACGTAAAGGAATCATAATTATCAATCATGACGATCATTATTCTCACCTCGTGCTCGAAAATAATGTCTCCGCTTCGCTCAGCTCTTTTGCTCTCCAAAGGGCCGCCGCTTTTTTTAAACACTCGTTGTATTCATGCTCCGGGTTGGAATCAATGACAATACCTGCGCCTGCTTGTACGTGCGCTAGACCGTCTTTGGCGACCATCGTCCGGATGGCGATGTTCAGCTCCATGTTGCCTTGAAAGTCGATCCAGCCGATCGAGCCAGTATACAAGCCGCGGCGGACCGGTTCCAGTTCTTCGATGATTTCCATCGTCCGCACTTTCGGAGCGCCGGTGATCGTCCCGCCTGGAAACATGGCGCGAATGACGGCAAACGCATCGTGTTCTGGCGCCATTGTTCCGGAAACGTGCGACACAATATGCATAACGTGCGAATACCGTTCGACCGTCATCCATTCGTCGACACGGACCGTGCCATACGCACAGACACGCCCGAGGTCATTTCGCTCAAGGTCAACGAGCATGGCGTGCTCGGCCCGCTCTTTTTCGCTGGCCAGCAGTTTGCGGGCGATTTGCCCGTCTTCCGCTTCCGTGCGTCCGCGCGAGCGGGTGCCGGCTATCGGGCGTGTTTCCAGCCGTTCTCCCTGCTTGCGCACAAGCAACTCCGGCGAGCCGCTGACAGCTTGAAATTCCGGGGCGTGCAAATAAGCCATATACGGCGACGGGTTAATGGTGCGCAGCTTCTTATATACGGAAAATGGATGAGCCCGAAGCGGCTGCGACTGGCGCACCGATAAATTAACTTGGAATACATCGCCTTGGGCGATGTAGTGTTGGACGCGCCGAACAGCTTCTATAAACCGCTCTTTTGTCATCGAAACAGACGAGGCATCGGCCGGGGCTACAAGTGGCCAAACGGGCAATTCATTCCGCTCCTCGAGCCACATCCGCTCATATGCCTCAAGCCGCCGGACCGCTTCGGTCTCTTCCTCTTCTCGGGCATGGGCAAGCAAGTGAAGCTGCTGTTTTTCGTGGTCGTAAATCGCCACATCGTCAAACAGCAAAAAATGCATAATAGGCAACTGTAAATCGTCAACAGCCAGCGCCGGAAGCCGTTCAATACAGCGGGCAGCATCATAGCTGATATAACCGATCAGCCCGCCTTGGCACGGCAATGGCTCGCCGTCATCCGGAACAATAAAGCGCGAGAACCATTGTTGCAGCAGTTCGAGCGGCTGCCCGTTAAGCACCGTTTTTTTTCCTCTGTAAACGATGGACAACTGCCGCTCAGTCGCACGGGCGATCCCGCTTGGGATGAGGCCGATGATGCTGTACCTTCCCCCCTGTCCGCTCTCAAGCAGCACGTGATGCGGCCGGCTGTATGCCAGTTGCTCGTACCGGCAAAACCAGTCCCGCCCACTATAACGGATTGTCCGCTTTAGTTGCCTTCGCCGTTGTCCCACCTTGATCAGCCCCTTTACGACGTGCATGGTTATTCTTATTGTACAATGAGTGGGCGCTCATATCACGCATAAAAAAAGTTCGACAGGGTTGCCCCTGTCGAAAAACGTTGCTTAGTCTTCGAATTGGTAAAGCGCCGTGCTCAAATAACGTTCCCCGTTGCTCGGGATGATGGCCAGCACTTTTTTCCCTTTGCCGAGTTCTTTCGCCACTTTTAACGCCGCATGAATGGCGGCACCGGACGAAATGCCGCCGAGAATGCCTTCCTCACGGGCTGCACGGCGGGCTGCCGCAAACGCTTCTTCCGTTGTTACCGTAATGACGCCGTCATAAATGTCTGTATCTAAAATATCCGGAACAAATCCAGCGCCGATTCCTTGGATTTTATGAGGGCCTGGTTTGCCGCCTGACAAGACCGGTGAATCGGCCGGCTCCACAGCGTAAATTTTGATATTCGGATACGCTTCGCGCAACACTTTGCCGGCACCCGTAATCGTTCCGCCCGTGCCGATGCCGGCCACAAACGCGTCAAGTTGGTCCCCCATTTGCTCGACGATTTCTTTCCCCGTCGTCAAACGGTGGATTTCCGGATTTGCCTCGTTTTTAAACTGTTGCGGCATAAAGTAGCCATGCTCGCGAACGAGCTCTTCCGCCTTTTCGATTGCCCCGCGCATCCCTTGAGCACCCGGCGTCAGTACCAACTCTGCTCCGTATGCCCGCAGCAAGTTGCGGCGCTCTAAGCTCATCGTATCCGGCATGACCAATACCGCTTTATATCCTTTCGCCGCTGCGACCATTGCCAACCCGATTCCCGTGTTGCCGCTTGTCGGTTCGACGATCGTGTCGCCCGGTTTTAGTTTCCCTTCTTTTTCCGCTGCTTCAATCATTGCCAACGCAATCCGGTCTTTGACGCTGCTCCCTGGGTTCATGAACTCCAATTTCACATAGACATCGGCGCTGTCTTCATCGACGATGCGGTTTAATTTGACGGCTGGTGTATCGCCGATCAGCTCTGTTACAGAATTGACTGTGCGTGCCATGGTTCCACCCCTAATCCCGATTAATTTTATCGAATTTATCTACAATGTATCAGTTATTGGTGCAATTGTCAATCATTTTCGCGTTTTCACCGTTTTTCGGCAAGTTGCTTCAGCTGTTCCAACTCCTCTTTTGCAAAATGGTACACCTCGTTGCAAAAATGGCAGGAAGCTTCCGCTTGCCCTTCCTGATTGATGATATCTTGGATTTCCTCCGGCCCAAGGCTGACAAGCGCATTGGCGATCCGCTCGCGGGAACAGCGACAGACGAACGACACGGGCATCGTCTCCAACACCCGGACGTCCCCGTCACCCAAAATTTCCTCTAATATTTGCTCGGGGTTGAGCCCGTTTTCAATCATGCGCGACACAGGCGGAATTTGTTTCAACCGCTCTTCAATGCGACTGATCGTGTTTTCTTCCGTCCCGGGCATCAGCTGAATGATAAACCCTCCCGCAGCCCGGATCGTGTAATCGGGGTTGACGAGCACGCCAACACCGACAGATGATGGAATTTGCTCGGATGAGACGAAATAGTACGTAAAATCGTCGCCAAGCTCCCCGGAGATAATCGGTACCTGCCCGGTGAAAAAGTCACGCAGTCCAAGGTCTTTGACGACCGTCAACATCCCGTTTTTGCCCACGGCTCGCGCCACATCAAGCTTCCCATGTTCGTTCAGCTCAAAATGAACATGCGGATTGGTCACATAGCCGCGCACTTCCCCTTTGGCATTGCTGTCGATTAAAATCGTGCCGATCGGCCCACCGCCGTCAATTTTTATTGTTAACGTTTCCTCGCCTTTGAGCATCGCCCCCATCATGACGCCCGCCGTCAGCGCCCGTCCAAGCGCAGCCGATGCGGTCGGCCACGTTTGATGACGGCGCTGCGCTTCCGCCACCGTCTCTGTCGTTCTTGTGGCATACGCCCTCACCTGTCCATCATAGGCGAGCGCTTTCACTAAGTAATCTCCCATGTTCATCAAGCCTTTCATCCTTTTTTCTCGGTGTTTTTCTCATACAACAATTTCAGCCCGGTCAACGTTAAAAACGGATCCACGACATCGATCACGTCCGATTCACTGGCGATGAGCGGTGCAAGGCCGCCGGTCGCGATCACCTTCGGCGGAACTTTGCTTTTCGCCTTCATGCGCGACACGATGCCTTCCACTTGTCCGACATAGCCGTATAAAATGCCGGCTTGCATAGCGCTGACCGTATTTTTGCCAACGATATCGTCCGGGCGGGCGATTTCAATGCGCGGCAATTTTGCCGCCCGGGCGAACAGCGCTTCTGTCGAAATCATAATTCCCGGGGCAATGGCCCCTCCCATATATTGTTTATGTTCGTTAATATAACAATACGTCGTCGCCGTGCCAAAATCGACAATAATGAGCGGGCTGCCGTACAAATGGATGCCCGCGACCGCATTGACAATCCGGTCGGCGCCCACTTCGCGCGGGTTATCGTATTTAATGTCCAGTCCGGTTTTAATGCCCGGTCCGACAATAAGCGGCTTAATATGGAAATATTTTAAACACATGCGTTCAAGGGCAAACATAATCGGCGGCACGACCGAGGAAATGATCATACCGCGGATATCGGAAAACTGTAGGCCGACATGATTCAAAAGCGCTTTAATCGTCATGCCGTATTCGTCTTCCGTTTTCGCCCGGCTCGTCTCGATGCGCCAATGGTACTTTAGTTCATCGCCATCATAAACCCCTAATACGGTATTGGTATTGCCGACGTCCAACACAAAAATCATGGCCTCATTCCCCACTTTTCCTCAATAAATTCCTTTCTTTATCATATCATACCTTATTTTCTTGCGGGGAAAAACCGACGCCCGCCCTGCTCGGAGCCACAGCAAAAAAAGAGGATGTCCCGAACATAGCAGGACACCCTTTGCCATCACCATATTACGCACCGGACGCTTCCATCGGACAGTAGCGGTCTTTTGGTTCAGCCTCGTTACTCCTCTTTCTTTTGAATGTTGACTTTCACATCGCCTTTCTCTTTATCAGCCCCATTATTGTTTCCGTTGCGGTCGAGCGGGAGCGTGCCGTGCTCAAACAAATGTTTAATTTGTTCAGCATCGAGCGTCTCCACTTCCAAAAGTGTCGTAGCAATTAAATCCAATTTATCCCGATACTGCGTTAAAATTTGCTTCGCCTTGTCGTAACACTCTTTGATGATGCGTTGAATCTCCAGGTCAATTTCATAGGCGATTTTATCGCTATAGTTTTGCTCGTTATGCAAGTCGCGGCCTAAAAACACTTGCCCTCCCGGCTGACCGAATTGAAGCGGGCCAAGTTTTTCGCTCATCCCGAATTCCGTCACCATCCGGCGTGCAATGTTCGTCGCTCGCTGAAAATCGTTGTGGGCCCCCGTGCTCACTTCGTTGAACACGATTTCCTCGGCGACGCGCCCGCCGAGCAGGCCTGTAATTTTGTCTTTCAGTTCTGCTTTTGTCATAAAGTACCGATCTTCCTTCGGCAGCATCACCGCATAACCGCCGGCTTGGCCACGCGGGACGATCGTCACCTTATGCACCATTTCCGCGTCGGCAAGCACCATGCCGATGACCGTATGTCCGGCTTCGTGAAACGCAACGATGCGCCGTTCTTTTTCCGAAATGACGCGGCTTTTTTTCGCCGGTCCGGCGATGACGCGATCGGTCGCTTCATCGATATCGCTCATATCGATTTTCTTTTTGTTGCGGCGCGCCGCGACAAGCGCTGCTTCGTTCAACAAGTTTTCCAAATCGGCCCCGGAAAATCCCGGTGTCCGCATGGCGATCGCCTTTAAGTCAATCGATTCATCAAGCGGCTTGTTGCGGGCGTGGACGCGCAACACTGCTTCACGCCCTTTTACGTCCGGACGATCGACAGTGATTTGCCGGTCGAAGCGGCCGGGACGCAACAGCGCTGGGTCTAAAATGTCCGGCCGGTTCGTCGCCGCAATAATGATGATCCCTTCATTCCCGTTAAAGCCGTCCATTTCGACAAGCAGCTGGTTGAGTGTTTGCTCGCGCTCATCGTGGCCGCCGCCAAGGCCGGCGCCGCGCTGGCGGCCGACGGCGTCAATCTCGTCGATGAAAATGATGCACGGTGCGTTCTTTTTCGCTGTTTCAAACAAGTCGCGCACGCGCGACGCACCGACCCCGACGAACATTTCCACGAAATCGGATCCGCTGATCGAGAAAAATGGCACGCCTGCTTCCCCGGCCACTGCACGCGCCAACAGCGTTTTCCCCGTACCCGGCGGTCCGACAAGCAGCACCCCTTTTGGAATGCGGGCGCCAAGTTCGGCGAATTTGCGTGGGTCTTTCAAAAACTCAACAATTTCCACGAGCTCTTCTTTTTCCTCGTCCGCCCCAGCCACATCGCGGAAACGGACTTTCCGCTTGTCATCTGTGTACAGCCGCGCCCGGCTTTTGCCGAAATTCATCACCCGGCTGCCGCCGCCTTGCGCTTGATTCAACAAGAAGAAAAACAAAATAAAAATAATGACAAACGGAATAATGGATGTGAAAAACGTCACCCATCCGCTCGTTTCATCCGCTGGCATTACTTCCACCCGCGTCCGTGCCGCCGCTGCGTCGATACGGTCAAGCACTTTATCACTGTTCATGACATAGGTGGAAAAATATTGCCCTTCATTATATGTTTTCAATTGACCTCTAATTTCATATACGCCGCGCTCCGGCTTAATGGAAAACGACTCAACGTCCCCGTTTTCCAGATGGGTGATAAACGCATCGTACGTCATCGGCTCGGTTCGCTGATTCGTGCCGTTAAAAAAACTGACGACGCCGATTACGACGAGGAAAATCAGCAAATAAAAGATGGTGTTACGGAAAATCCGGTTCATTGCTTGCCTCCTCCCATATGAAACACACTATACTCAATACTATCATAGAAATTTGGCTAAATACAAACAATTCGGCCGCCGCACAGCAACCGCCTTATTTTTTGTACACTTCTGGCTTTAAGACACCGATAAACGGGAGGTTGCGATATTTTTCCGCATAATCGAGACCATAGCCGACGACGAACTCATCTGGAACCGTAAATCCAGTGTAGTCGGCTTGGATATCGGCTTTGCGTCCGGATGGCTTGTCAAGGAGGGTGACGATTTTAATCGAATTCGCTTTCCGGTAACGGAATAAATCGACTAGATAGCTGAGCGTCAGCCCGCTATCAATAATATCTTCAATAATCAAAATGTCGCGGCCTTCGACAGATGTGTTTAAGTCTTTGACAATTTTTACTTCCCCAGACGAAACGGTCGCACTGCCATAGCTCGAAACATCCATAAAATCCATTTCCAAGTATGTATCAATATGTTTCAACAAGTCGGCCATAAACGGCATGGCCCCTTTAAGAACGCCGACGGCGAGCGGAAAACGGCCATCATACTCCTCCGTTAACATGCCGCCTAGCTCTTTTACCTTTGCCTGAATTTCTTCCTCGGTGATTAGCACTTTTTGAATATCGTCTTTCATCCCCATCTTTTTTCCTCCTAGCTGTTCATCGCCTGATAGTGAAGCAAAATATAGCGGGCTTGCCCACGCTCCTTGGCTTCAAAAGCCGATTTTTTCAGTCCGGGCACCCAAAGGATGCGGCCGTCGGCATCTTCTACAATCGGCCAACAGTCCCTTTCTGTCCGCGGAATTTTCGCCTCAATGAAAATTTCCTTAATTTTCTTCGTACCTCCCGTTCCCTTCAAAACCATCCGGTCGCCGGTGCGGCGCGTCCGTACGTGAAGCGGAAGAGAAACCGTAGCGGGGTCAACCACGAACGAATCATTTCCCAACTGCTTTCTCGGATAGTGTTCCCCAAATTCACTCATGATTACGTAACCGTTTGGGAGAGGCAATAGCGCCGGAACCGGCAGCTGCAACCAATAGCCTTGAGCGCAACACTGCAAGCCGAACGTAAACAAACAACGATCATACGAACGAATCACTTTCAACCCTTTCGGTAAATCGAGCATGCCGGAAGGACGGCCGCGTTCGCAAAGCATCAGTATATGACCGATATGCATAGAAGTCAACATCGGCGGAACGCCTCCGTAAAGGCGGAGAAGCAACAGCTGCAACGCCCGGCGCTGCAGCGGCCGCGGCAGCGCCAAAAACGGGGCGATGCGCAGCACGGTATCGCTATTTTGTTTTTCCATTACTTTATTCAGCGCGTCCGTTGCTAATTCCTCCAAAAATTGTTCATCTTCCGCCATTATTTCGCTATATTGTTGAAACCGTTCATGCAAGCGTGGATTTTCCTGTTTCAACAGCGGAACGATATGATGGCGAAATCGGTTGCGCGTATACTCATCTTTCTCATTGCTTGGATCCCGGCGTGGGGTCAGCCCTTCCTTTTCACAGTAGTCCTCGATTTCTGCCCGGCTGACGGCTAAAAACGGGCGAATGAGATAGCTGCCATGAAACGGCCGTTTAACGGGAATGCCGGCATACCCTTTGCTTGTGCTGCCGCGCACAAGCCGCATTAAAATCGTCTCGACTTGATCATCGCCGTGGTGGCCTAAAGCGATGTATTGGGCTTGATGCTTTTTCACCAGTTCGGCAAAAAAGTGATACCGGCAGTTCCGCGCCGCCTCCTGGACACCGAGACCCGTTCGCCGCTGAAAAGCCGGGACGTCGATTTGCACTGCTTCACATAAAATACGGTGCTCAGCGCAAAAATGTTTCACAAATTCCATCTCTTCTTCCGATTCCCGCCCGCGCAACATATGGTCGACATGGGCCGCTACGAGCCGGAGCTTCCACTCATCCCGAAGGGAAGATAAAAGATGCAAAAGAGCGAGCGAATCCGGGCCACCAGAAACGCCGACAACGACCGTCGCTCCTTCTGTAAGCAACTCATGTCTGTCAATAAACGCGCGCACTTTATCAACCATGCTAAAAAACCTCTTTGCCCTCTTTTAGCTTCGTCGATAGCTATTGTACCATAAATTACATCGTTAGTTGCCAATATATATATAAACCGTATGCGCCAAGCAACAAGGCCGCGATCAACATCGTTTCGGCAATGGCGCCCACTTTGCGACGCTTTTTCGTCCGCCGCCCCAATCGACGGTTCGGCGCTGTTGATTTTGTTTCGTTTTTCACGCCTAACCGGCGCGAAGAAGCAGCCAATAAGTCACGGCGCATGTCCGCTGCTTTCGCATATCGGCCGTCGAGCGCTTTTTGTAAAACATCCTTATACGGGGCTAAACAGCGGTCCGCCTCGATAATGCCCAACAGTTGCGCCCGCCCGTCGCCTTTTTTCTCGAGACGCCCCGGATAACAGGACGCAATCATCACCATCGCCGCTGAAAACAAGTCATACGACGGCTCCGCTTTGCGCGACCCAAGCCCCCAATAGCCGCGGTCATACAGCTCGGTAAACTCTTTAACCGCCCTTCCTTGCAACGTCGTTCCCCCTACATCCAACAGCCGGACGGACGGTGGTGATCCGGTGACGATTAAATTATCCGGTTTTAAATCGCCAAACACCCATCCCTCCCCATGCAGCCGCTCGAGCACGGACAACAACTGCACGAGCAATACCGGCGCCCACTCTTTCCCGCGGCGGCGGACAAAGGTAGTGAAGTTTTCCCCTTCAATATACTCCATGACATAAAACGGGACCGTTTCTCGCCCGAACGGGCTTCGCCAGTCATCCGCTTCTAGCAAAGAAGGCCCGAGGGCGACCCCCTGGACCTTAGAAAAACGGCGCAATATGTTCATTTCCGAGGCCAATGACGCATAATCGTCGCTCAGTTTGACAGCGACGCGTTGGCGGCCGCTCTCTGCCAAGTAAACGACGCCGTTCGCTCCGCTGCCGAGCTGCCGCAACAGTCGATACGAACGGCCATTCCATTTACCGGTAACGACCGTGCCGGGTGGAAGATTACAAAGACGATTCTTCGACGTATGGCTCATCGCCATCGCCAATCCAGCTCCTTAGCGACCGTTTGCGGCCGAAATAGGCGATCGCTTCGCGCAGAGCCGGCCCTGTCGGCGTCAGTCCGCCTGACGCCAATTTCGGAAAGACAGTGGACAGCTCTTCAATTTTCGGCGTCCAGTCCATCATTTTCTCAGCGCAATTCCGTTTGCCCGGGAAGATGAACACGGAAAAACGATTTTCGCCCATGCGTGCATTTAAACTGAGCGATAAATCGACGAGCGCCTCTTTGACCGTTGGCAATTTCGTCTTCATGCTCCCGCTTGTATCGATTAAAATAAGCACGTCGAGCGCAGCCGTTTCCCCGAGCTCATCGACGACTTCCATCACTTCGCCGCGCTTGTCCGGCGGCAAATCTTCAAGCGAAACGTCCGAACCAAAGATTTGTTTCAACTCGCGGTTCACGAGCCCTTGCAATGTTTGTGTCATCGCCTGGCGCGTCACCATCTGCACCGTCTGCGACAGCTGCTTCGCGTACACGACTTGGCTCATGCCGCCGCCGGCAGCCGCAATCGCTTCAATTTCCCGCTGTCCATTTTCGTCGATCGTATCTTTGTCCAACACGCCGATCACGTTCACCGTAATGCCTTGTTCGCGCGCCAATGCCGCCATCGCAGCCGGGTCCTCGCCATGATTCGAGCAGCCGTCCGTAATCAACAAAATTTGCCGCAACGTTCCCTTCCGCATGTTCGTTCCCCTCCTTGGCGAATAGTATTACCATCATCGCCGTAGGGGAACGTTTTTATACGCGCATTACTGCGCCTTTTTCATATACATATACGCGGGAATCGTCGCCCATTTTGGCGTGTTGTGCCGCACTTTGGCGACAACGACCGTCATATCGTCTTCAATTTCCCCACCGCACTGACGGATCACTTCTTCCATGATCACATCGGCGACTTCTTGCGGGTCGGTCGTTTTCAACTCTTGAATTTTCCGTTTCATCCAAGCGTCATGGTTCTCCACATTCATCGGCCCCTCAAACACCCCATCGCTCATCATAATAAGCAAGTCGCCCGATTTCAACTGTTCGCTAACCACATCGAATTCAACTTCCTTAATAATGCCCATCGGCAAATTGCTTGCCTCCACTTTCATCACCTTGTCGCCGCGCTTAATGAAGCTTGGCGTCGACCCGATTTTCAAAAACTTCGTCGCCGCGTTTTGCAAATCGATGATCGCCAAATCAAGCGTCGCATACATATCTTCCGTCGTCCGCAACGCCAAAATGGAATTGATGGATTTAATGGCGATCGATTCATCCATTCCTGTTTGCAAGATTTTTTGCAGCAAATGCAACGTCTCACGGCTTTCGTCATGCGCCCGCTCCCCGTTGCCCATGCCGTCGCTGATGGCGACCGCATATTTGCCGGTGCCAAGCTCAATCGTTGCATAGCTGTCACCGGAAATGAGTCCGCCCCCTTTGGCCGCGAACGCCACACCCGTCTCGACGACAAACGCTTTCGTCGAACCGAAGGCAACACGGCAATACCCATTCGGGTAAGCAGCACATTCCTCCCGCTTGACGACAATCGTCTCTCCTAAAATGTCCGACAGCATCGGCGCGATCAGTTTTTCACACTCACCGCGCCCCTCGCAGTAAGGAATGCTCATTTCAATATCGATACTTCCTTTTTCTAAACTGTAAATATCGACATGTCCGATTTCGATGCCAAACTCTTGCAAGGCATGGTAAATTTGTTCTTCTTGAAAATAATGGTTTTCGCGCTCCTTCTGAATCTCCTTCGCAAAATCGTCCATGACTTGTGAAACTCCCAACAACTGCTCGGCAACGAGCTTCCGGCTTTCGTAAACTTGCCGTTTAAGCTTGCGGTTGGCCTGATAAGTCACCATCTCTTTTTCAACTGCATCAACAACTTTGCCGGCTTTGACGCAATACCGCTCCCATTCGCGCAACAGCTGATGGTTTTGCGTCAACGTTTTTTCGTCCGCCTCATGCATCATTTGCTTCATATACGCATAAGTTGTACTAAAGTTGGCCGCCCAACATTGCGCTTTCTTAAAGCACGTTTGGCACGTCTTTTCGGTAATATCGCCGAGAAAATAATCCACCTCCCGCTCGCGGTATTCGTCGGCATCCGACAGCGGCTCAGGCAAAAAGCTTTCCGCCAGCGCTTGAAAGACGTTCGAAAATTGTGAGACACGCTGTGCCGTCACATCGCGGATTTTGCGGACGTATTGCTGTTGTTCATTGATGTATTCAGCCGTACCAGGAATATGTTTCGCAATTTTCTCTGTCAACGAACGGGCGGTAAACAAAAACAGCACAACAGCGATGCCTGATTCAAGCAGCGTCGGCACGAGCTCGGCTTTTCCGTCCCCGTACAAGCCCATCAACAACGTCGCGACAATGAGCCCAAACGCCACCCCGAGCTTTCGCCCTTCTTTCAGCAGCCCACCGAGCAGTCCGGCAAAAGCAAGCAAGCTCATTTCTGACAAGTTGCCGACGTTCGCCAAGCTTAAAACGAGCCCGGTGACGACTCCAACGGTCGAACCGGTTGCCGCCCCGGCTACAAACGCAAACAATAAAACGAGATAGCGCGACATGACATGTTCGAGCGATAAGCCGTACGCCGACCAACCGATCATCCCGGTCAGCATCGAAGCCAACAAAATAATCAATGAAATGATTTCTTCCGCCCGCAGCGCATGTTTATGCTTCCTTACCGTCAACAGCGGAATACTTTGCATAAAAATCAATGTCAGCACGAGCGACAGCCCGGCCTCCACAACCGCCATGGCCGTCCCATACGCCGTTCGCTCCCCAATCCAGTAATAGGAGATCAGCCATTTCGTTGCCAACGAAACTACAAAAACGACGAACGGCACGATTTTCAATGATTCGCTAATCACTTTCCGCACCCATCCATAAATAAAGAGGAAACCAAAAATGGAAACACCGACAAACAGCACGGTATCAAACGACAGCGTCAAAGCGCCAGCCAGCAGCGAAACTAAAGCGAAGGCCGCCTTGTCACGGCGCAACATATAGACGGAAACGAAAAACGGCAGCGCAAACGGGGTCAATTTCGCCAAAATTAACGCCCGGCCAAGCAAAAAGCCGACAAGAAGAAGCAAAAATCCTTGATGAACGAACAGATGGCCAAGGCGCAGCTTCACATGGCGCATCCAACGCGATACGGTCGCTTGTGTGTCATGAATCGGCACTCCCGAAATGCGGCGCACTGTCCCTCTTTCTACTCTTTCCATTCCCCGATCCTCTCCTTTGCTTTTCTATTACCCCCTATTATATATTTAAAATTGTCAGAAATTTGTCAAAATGACGGAGCGAAATGAAAAATCGTTCGACGTTTTCTCCCATGATGCGCCGGCAGTATACTTGTTCCGACAGAAGCAGACGAAAAGAAAAAACGAGCATGTCGCTCAATGGCACATGCTCGTTTGCGATGACCCGTACGGGATTCGAACCCGTGTTACCGCCGTGAAAGGGCGGTGTCTTAACCACTTGACCAACGGGCCATATAGTATTTGAGTGGCGGTGGAGGGGATCGAACCCCCGACCTCACGGGTATGAACCGTACGCTCTAGCCAGCTGAGCTACACCGCCGTGTGGCAACAGTTAATATCATAATAGAGGGGATGCCGATTGTCAATATACAAGGCGAAAAAATGCACAAGGAAAATGTACCCTTCACTTTTGCCGTTGAAACAAAGAAGCATCCATAACAATGGATGCTTGTGATCCCCCTTATTCATCCTCTTTCCGACATGTATTCAGCAGCAAGTTACCCGCGTCTCGCTCCACGACCTCCCCGCTTCGATTCCGTATGGCGGCGCAACGACGCCAGTCGGTCCTCGCTTTCTTTGAGGAAACGGCTAATTTTTTGTTCTAAACTGTCAGCCGCAGAACGGTCGTGCGCCCGGTGGCGCGGCCGCTGTGAAGAAGGCGTATCTTTTGCTTTGCGAATGGACAGGCCGATTTTTCCGTCTTGACCGACGTTGATCACCTTGACATATACCATGTCGCCGACTTTCAAATGATCGTTAATGTCCTTGACATAGTTATCGGCTACTTCGCTAATATGAACGAGCCCTGTCACACCCTCCGGCAGCTCTACAAACGCCCCGAATTTCGTAATACCTGTGACTTTGCCTTGTAACTTGCTGCCTACTTCAATCGACATAAAAAAAGTGCTCCTCCTTAAAACGCTTTAAAGATGGTGTTGCTTCCATTATAGCGAATAAAAAAAATAAGTGTCAATATGACGGATGCCCGTATTGAACGGGCATCGGCAGGTAAAATGTCACTTTTCTGGCAAGACAAAAATAATTTCCCCGTCTTTCGATAAATAATATTTTTTTCGCGCCAGTTCAGCGATGTAATGATCATCATGCAATTTTTCGATTTCTTCTTTGAGTTGCTTTTCCTGCCGTTCGAGCTTCGTAAGCTGCTCTTGTAGCCGTTGTTTTTCCGCCGTTTTTACATCGATCTTCTTCTCCTGCAGGTGCAACGTGTAGATGAGGGCGGAGGAGAGCACCATAAACAGCGAAGCCCAAAAGGCCAAGCGGACGGCTACAACCCGCCGCCTTCTCGATGCCTTCCGCTTTTTTTCTTCCTGCTCTGATACATAGGTAGACTGCAGTTTCGTCACGTTCGTTTTCCGGGGCACGTTCATGCATTTGCACCTCTTTTACTTCCGCCATTTCGCAAGCCATATGCCTATTTTCTCTTTTGTATTCTTGATTTGTCCAGCAAATCCTTTTAAACGGCGAAAAAATTTTTCCAACCAGATTCGACGGTGCAGCGGCACCCGTCGCCAAATGGCCGTGCCCGTCCAACGCAGCGGAGCCACCAAAACAAGGAGCGTTTTCCAAACAACAAGCAACAGAAACCGGGTCGTCCACACGACAAGTCTCCACATAAACAAAAGAAGCGCCAGCGCCATTTGCCCAAGGAGGACGAGAGGGCGGAGCACCATATAACGGAACAGCTGAGCAAACGCCTGTCCGAGCCGCACCGCCAGCCAAATGAGCCATTCCAGCACCCGGACGTACAGCGGACGGAGCAAACTTTGATAGGCGGCATAACCGCATAAAAGCGCCAAAAAAAGATAAAAGCGAAGCTCGCCATGATTGACGAGCAACAGTACATAAAAAACAAAAAGCGCCTGCACTGCCCAAAATAACACGTCGTTTACAAAGACGAGCCAGTGTGCCCGTTCTTCCCGTTTTAAAAACCGGTTGTACGTATCAAGCGCCATGCCAAGCCAGCCTCCCATGCCAATCATCGTCAGCATGGTGAAAAGCTGCGTCGTGATGCTCATTTGAACAACTTGCTAAAGAACCCTTTAGCTTTCTCCTGATGGTCATCTAAATAAACGAGATCGAAAATGCGCCCTTTAATTGAAACGACACCTTTATCAACATCTAAGTTTTTCATTTGCAAGTTTTGCCCGCGGATCGCCAAAAAGCCCATGACCGTCTCAAGCAAAAACTCCTCGTTGTCAAAGCTTTCGACTTGTTTAACCCCGGTAATGTCAAGGAGGCGTCGGCCGCGCATGATCACGTCGTGTTCTTGGACCGGACCTTTGTTCGCATTCCCGCTAAACTCCTCGTGTCGATTCATGTTCATCCCCCGCATTTCAATTTAGAATGAAAAGCGGCAAAGCCAACCGCTTTTTTCTCATCCGCTGTTTGTACCATATGTATGTCAGCGGGGGATGGTTTAGAACAAGCCTACAGGACAAATTAGACGCCGTCTGGCCCGGGCGCAGGGGCGGTCCGTTCTTCACGGATCAGCTCGTACAGTCCGGCCGCCTCTTCTTTTTTTGTCGTTTCTTTTAAATCAGTCACTTTTACCGTTACCCGTTTTTGCCCGAACTGAATCATCAGTTCATCACCGATTTTCACATCGGAACTCGCTTTGGCGACATGGCCGTTGATCCATACCCGGCCTTGATCCGCAACTTCTTTCGCCAACGTGCGGCGTTTAATGAGCCGGGATACTTTCAAAAACTTATCAAGACGCATGTTCATCCCCCCTACCGTCCGTTTTCTTTTGCTTCTTCCCAAAAGCGGTCAAGCTCGGCGAGCGAAAATGAGGTGATCGGCCGACCGCTTTTTCGCACTTGTTCTTCAATGTAGGCAAAGCGGCGGGCAAATTTGTCGTTTGCCATTTGCAGCGCTTCCTCTGGTTGGATGCCGTAATACCGGGCGAGGTTAATGAGCGCAAATAATACATCGCCAAATTCACCGACAAGTTCCGCATGACGGCCGCCGGACGTTTCCGCCCGAAACTCAGCCATTTCTTCCTCGACTTTTTGCCAAATAGGCGCTACATCATCCCAGTCAAAGCCGACTTTCGCCGCTTTTTTCTGCAGCTCGTACGCCCGCATCGTCCCCGGCAAACTTTTTGGGATGCCGGCTAGAATCGATTCCGGCTGTTCGCCTCCTTTTTCTTCCTCCTTAATTTTTTCCCAGTTCACGGTCACTTGTTCGGCCGTCTCGGCTGTTACATTGCCAAATACGTGCGGATGGCGACGAATCATTTTTGCTGTCAACGTGCGGATGACATCATCGATCGAAAACAGCCCGGAATCGGCGCCGATTTGGGCGTGCAACATCACTTGCAACAACACATCGCCCAACTCTTCGACCATATGGTCATCGTCGTTCTCGTCGATCGCTTCGAGCAATTCATACGCCTCTTCAAGCAAATACCGCTTCAGCGATGCATGTGTCTGCTTCCGATCCCACGGACAGCCGTCCGGTCCTCGCAGTGTCGCGATGACGCGGCGCAGTGTCTCAAACCGGTGGTAAAGAAGCGGCTCGTCTTTGACCGGCGGCACATAGACGCTTGTTAAGTTGCCAAGCGCCGTCTGACGGTCCAATTCATAGAGCGGCACTTGCTTCACTTGTTCGCTCTTCGTCCCGGCCGCGGTCACAATATAGACCGGATAGTCATCCGGAAGCTGTTCCATCAGCGACAGTTTCACATTCGAGGCGATGAACGGGTCGTACACTTGGCAAAAGACCGCATGCAGCGATGGAGACCATTCATCCCCTTGGAAAGCGGTCGCATCCAACAGCTGAAACCCCTCGATTGGATCAATGCGCACCGCTGTAAACAGCGCATCTAAAAAGCTTTGTCCGCCCTCGATGACCACCCGGCAGTCGCCGCGCCGCTCTGCTTCCAACAGAAGCTGCACCGTCTGTTCGGCGACGAGCGGGTGGCCGGGAACAGCGTAAAACACATCGCCGCGTTTTGCCTGCTCGATGAGGGTGCGGGCAATTTCTTCGTATACATCGGCAAATTGCTCATGTTTTTCGTAAACATCATCAAACGCCGTAAACGCGATTCCCTCTTCCTCAAGCCCCTTCACTGCCGGATGTTCTTTCGTCCGCAAAAAGAGCGGATGCGCCCGCTTTAGCTTTCGATACACCCCGACCGGCAGCTGTTCGAAATCTCCGGCGCCAAGACCGAAAATATAAATGGTATTCATCGCCGATCACCTGCTTCCTGATAGTAGACGAAATTTATTGGCCAACGGGAGAGCGGACAACTCCTGCTCAGAAAAAACATTCCCTTTGACAATGCACACAATATAGACGACAGCACCGACGGCGACGCCGCCCAGTGCCTCAGCAGCCGCCCATAAGCGTCCGCCGGCGGGAGCGTCCATAAGCCACATATACAATCGCAGCACGACAACCATCGCGATAGCAGCCTTAACGATCGGATACATGTACTTTTGGGCGTTGGCCATTTGACACTCGCGCCGCAGACACACGTATAAAAAGCAAGCCATAAATGCGTAAGCCCCGGTTGTCGCTAAAGCCGCGCCAAGGACGCCAAACAGCGGCACAAGCCAATGCATGAGGACGATTTTTCCCGCCACCGCCACCGCCACACCGACAGCGGCCGCCCACTCTTTCCCTATTCCTTGTAACATGGCGGACACCGTCAGCGCGATCGTTGTAAAGAAGACGGAAGCGGACAAAACAGCAAGAACAAGTGAGCCATGGTCATTTTCAAACAACATCGTATTGATCGGCCGGATCAGACAAATGAGCCCTAAGGAAGCGCCAACACCGATGACGGCAGCAAACCGAAGCGGCAATAGACCGTACGTAAAAGCAGCGCCTTGGTCGCGTCGGGCGCTGGAGATAAACGGGACGAGCGCCAGCGAAAGCGATGTGCCAACAACCGTGCCAAGCTGGATGAGCGGCTGCCCGCGGTCATACACCCCTTTCACCCATTTTACCTCATCCATCCTTATCCCGGTTTCACGAAGAAGCTGAACAAACAAAAACGAGTCAACGAGCGGAATAAGCGTCAATACCATATTTGTCAAACAAACGATCGTTCCAGCCGTCAATAAATGGCGGCCAACATGCAAGATCGAAGCCGGGGGGATGCGGCTGCCCATTTTTTTTCGTCCGCGCTTAGCCGAATAAAAGAGCAAAATAAAAAGTGCCGCCGCCATGCCGACAAGCGTCCCGGCGATCGCCGCGATGCCGCAAGAATAAACGTCAGCGCCGCGCCGCATCATCCAATATGACAGCCCTAAAATCGCTGTCACCCGCACAAGTTGCTCCCCAACTTGGGAAGCTGCGGTCGGCATCATATCATACCGTCCTTGGAAATAACCGCGCACGACAGCCGTCAACGGAAAAACTAAAAAGGAAAATGAAAGCAACCGCAACAGCGGTTCAAGCTGTCTGTCACCCATCCATGACGCCACCGTTTCGGCCCCTATATACAAAACGGCAAACAGCATAACACCGAGCGCGCTTAACAACAACAGTGCGGCGCGCCCGACGGCGGCTGCTCCCGCCTCATCCCCTTCCGCCAGCCGCTCGGCGATGAGCTTCGAGATGGCGACCGGGTAGCCAGCTAGCGACAGCGCTGCGACAATGCCGTAAATCGGATACACCTGTTGGTAAATATAAAAGCCGACATCTCCAACCATATTTTGATACGGGATACGATACAACGCACTCAACAGCTTCGTAAGCAAAGCGGCGACCGTCAATACAGCCGCTCCTTTCCATACATTCCCCATATCACATTCCCTCCCGCCTTTATGGCGTTCGCCGACGGATGGCCAAGGCTGGGGACGTTCGCCGGCGGCGGAGACAGGCGACGCCGCTAACAATTCCATTGCCATGGCTACGCTCGATATTATAGCGCAACATCGGCTCGATCGCCAAAGACGGTGGCTCATCAGCAGCAATGACCCCATCCGGCGGACAGAAAGAAGGGGCTGACGCAAAATACTGTCGGTTCTCCCGTGAAATACAAGATATCAAATGGCGAATCTGTTCGATGCTTATATACGCAGTGGAAAAGGGTGCCTCGTCACTTTGGAGACACCCTCTTCTTGTTTCGCTTATTGTTCCATTTGTCGGGCTAAAAAGCTGGCCGCCGTTTCGACCGCTTTATGTTCCACTTCACCGAGCATCTTCTCACGCGATAAAATGATGACAGCCCCGATCGGATCGCCGTTAGCCACAATCGGGCCGATCGTATACGACTTTAACGCTTCCGTCATCCCGTCCACTAACTCTACCTCCCCCTCCTCCGTATGGAGGACGGAAGTGCGATCTTCCATCGCTTTCTCCACTAACGGGCTGACGCTTTTGTTCATATACTCTTTTTTCGAAACGCCGGCGACAGCGATAAACACGTCGCGGTCACAAATGAGCACCGGCTGCCCGAGGCTGTCAAACAGCGCCTCGGCATACTCTTTAGCAAAGTCACCCAGTTCACTGATCGGCGAATATTTTTTCAAAATGACTTCTCCATCGCGGTCAACAAATATTTCGAGCGGATCTCCCTCGCGAATGCGTAACGTTCTCCGAATTTCCTTCGGAATCACAACCCTTCCCAAGTCGTCAATTCGACGAACAATACCGGTTGCTTTCATGCTTTGTATACCCTCACTTTCATCTAGGATTTGAAGGATACTCCGATGAACCCTTTTGTGATGGGGAATTCACCATTGTTGTCATTAGTATCCTTCACAATCCATGTTCTATACGCGATGAAAGTGATTTTGGCCATTTTAGATAAAATTGCCCATCATTCATTATCGCCGCATCGGCTGAAACATAAACGTGCAAAACGGAAACAAAACATGATTTTTGCCCCCGGTTACGCAATGACCGATTTTTCGTTTTTCATCCCGGACAATTGCTTTAATGTTTCGTACAAAATCATCAGCCATTCGTGCGGTTTCATCTGCTTAATATACAGAACAATTTTCAGCTTCGCCCCGTCCATGCCGAATCCAAACAGGCGGCCATGCTGGCGGCCGATGCCGGATAGGCGTTGGATTTCCACCGTTTTCGACGCCTCTTCAGCAAATAACATGTCAATTTGTTGTTTATGCTGCTTGATCGATTCAACGCCGAGCTGTTTCGCCAACGCCTTAATTTCTGCAATTTGGAACAAATAAGCCACCTCATCCGGATAATCGCCAAAACGGTCGGCCATCTCCTCACGCAGCGCTTCAACGTCTTCGAGCGTTTCCACTGCTTGAAACCGCTTGTACATCTCGATTTTTTGCAGCCCGTCGGAGATGTATGCATCTGGAATATAGGCATCGACTTCCACATCGATGGTTACTTCCGGGCGCTCATCTTCTCGTTTCAAACCACGCCGTTTTTCAATCGCTTCTTTCAACATTTGTGAATATAAGTCAAACCCGACCGAGTCAATAAAGCCGTGCTGTTCGGCGCCAAGGAGATTGCCGGCGCCGCGGATCGACAAGTCACGCATGGCAATTTTAAATCCGGAGCCAAGCTCGGTGAACTCCTTAATGGCTTGCAGCCGTTTTTCCGCCGTTTCATTCAACACTTTATCTTTCCGGTAGGTGAAATATGCATAGGCAACGCGGTTCGAACGGCCGACACGCCCGCGCAGCTGGTACAGCTGCGATAGCCCCATCCGGTCGGCGTCATACACGATGAGCGTATTGACGTTCGGAATGTCAACGCCCGTCTCAATAATCGTCGTTGTCACGAGCACATCATATTGTCCCTCCAAAAAGGCTAAAATCGTCGACTCAAGCTCAGCCTCCGACATCCGCCCGTGTGCAAACGTCACGCGCGCCTCCGGAACAAGCTGCGCGATTTCCTCGGCTTTTAAGTCGATATCCTCGATATGGTTATAAAGGAAAAACACTTGCCCATCGCGGGCGAGCTCGCGTTCAATCGCCTCTTTAATAAGTTCCGTTGTATACTCCATCACATACGTCTGCACCGGGAACCGGTTTTCCGGCGGCGTCTCGATAATGGACAAATCGCGCACGCCAATCATCGACATATGCAATGTGCGCGGAATGGGCGTCGCCGTCAACGTAAGAACGTCAATGTTCGCCCGCAGCTGTTTGATTTTTTCTTTATGCGCCACGCCAAACCGCTGTTCTTCGTCGATAATGAGCAAGCCTAAATCTTTAAACTTCACATCTTTCGATAACAGCCGGTGCGTGCCGATGACCATATCGATCGTACCATCCTTTAGCCCTTTAATCGTCTCCGCTTGCTGTTTTTTTGTGCGGAACCGGTTGAGCAGTCCGACGTTAATCGGAAACCCTTGAAACCGCTCGCGCACCGTTTCGTAATGTTGCTGGGCCAAAATCGTCGTCGGCACGAGGAAGGCGACTTGTTTGCCGTCCATAATCGCTTTAAACGCCGCCCGCAGCGCCACTTCCGTTTTCCCGTAGCCGACGTCACCGCAAAGAAGGCGATCCATCGGTTTTTCGCTTTCCATATCGCGCTTGATTTCTTGGATTGACCGGAGCTGGTCCTCTGTTTCTTGGTACGGAAACGCCGCTTCAAATTCACGCTGCATTTCCGTATCCGGGGAAAACGCATATCCTTTGCTCGCTTCACGCTCCGCGTACAGCTTGATCAAATCTTCGGCAATGTCTTGGACAGACGACTCCACTTTCTTTTTGACCTTTTTCCATTCCGTACCGCCGAGCTTATAAATTTTCGGCTCTTTTCCTTCCGAGCCGACGTACTTTTGCACTTGGTCCATTTGCTCAACCGGGACGTACAGCGTGTCGCCGCCTTGGTATTGGATATGAATATAGTCTTTATGCACTCCATTGATTTCTAACGTCTCGATACCTAAATATTTTCCGATGCCATGGTTGACATGAACGACATAATCACCGACTTGCAGCTCGGCATAGCTTTTGATCCGCTCGGCGTTCGAAAGCTTTTGCCGGCGTACTGGACGCTTAGTCCGCTTTTTGAACAGTTCTTCCTCGGTGATGACCGCCAGTTTTTGCAGCGGCAGCTCAAACCCCGTGTTTAAATCACCTTGAAGGAGCTGGCATTTGCCGTAAAGCAGCCCCGCCTCAGGTGGAAGCGGCATCGCATCGATCTCGTAATCTTCAAGCAGCGACTGCAGCCTTTTCACCCGCTCGGCATCTGGTGCCAAAAAAACGACCGCGTAGTTCGCCTTCTTCCATCGCTCGATCTCGGATTGGAGAAGCGCCATTTGTCCATGGAAGTTTTGCATTTGCTTGCATGTAATATTGACGACATTTTGCGGGTGGGTATGCGGTGCATGACGCAAAAACAAGGACAAGTACACCCGTTGAAACCGATGTTTTTGTAACAATTCAGAAAATGAGTGCGAAATTCGTACGTCATGAATAATTTTTCCGCCGTCAAGCAAGCTTGTATACCATTCCGCCTCTTCGCGGTCGAGCCGCTCTGCCGTCTCCTGCAACCGGCTCATTTCGTCCATGAGCAGCACGCCATCTTCCGGCATGTAATCTAGTAAACTTGCAGATTTTTCATAAAAAAGAGACATATATTTATATTGTTGCTCGATTTCCTGCCCTTCGCGCAACTGTTCTAATTCAGCGTGGATATGCTCGTACATCCGCTGCTTGGCGGCGTCATCTTTCATTTTTTCAAGACTGGCCGCAAGCCCGGCTTCGATTCGTTCAATCCCACGTCGCCGCGCCTCTCCATTCAGAATGATCTCATCGGCAGGCCCGATCATCACGCGTTCCATCTGCTCGCGTGAACGTTGGTCGTCAGGGGTAAACGTCCGAATGGACTCGATTTCCGTATCAAACAATTCAATGCGATACGGCAGCTCAGCCGTTAGCGGATAAATATCAATGATGCCGCCGCGGATGCTGAATTCCCCGGGAGCGGAAACGGTGGCCACCCGCTTGTATCCCATTTCAACAAACAGCTGCTTGTAACGTTCCAAATCAAGCTCTTGTCCAACCGAGAAGGTGAACAAGTAATGTTTCCAAAGCGACAGTGGCGGCAGCAAGCGCCGCAAGCCGGCGACCGGACAGACGATGACCCCTTTTCCACCTTGTGCCCAATGGTTCATAACGTCGAGACGTTGCGCCTTTAACTCCGGGCTGGCAACCGCCATTTCGGCGGCGATGACCTCGTTGACCGAATAAAGAAACACGTCATCCGGCCCAAGCAATGAAACGAGGTCATCGTATATTTTTTGCGCCTGAAACAAGTTATGGGTGACAACTACCATCGGGCGGCCCGTCTCCTTATAAAGCGTGGAAACAAAAACGGATCGGGCCGACCCTGACAGCCCGGCGACAAGCTGTTCTTTCAGGCGGACATGGATTCCCTCAATGATCGTGCGAACATCTTCGTTTTCAGCTAAATAGCGATGCAGCGAAAGCACCCCTATCCCCCTCCTCTCAGTAGAAGATTTTTCCTCTTTAGTCGTCTCACGAAACGCAAAAACGCTTTGGTCGCCCAAAGCTGCGCCTAATGAATAAACTTTTCGTATTGATGCCATTCCGGGTTTCGCGTCAACGCCTCTTGGCAGTCTTCGCAAATCGTTTTCACATGAATGTCGCCGTTCGATTCGTACGAAATCATGTCAAGTCGTTCCTCTTCAGTCAAATGGTGGAATCCTAGTTTTTCGCTATATATCGATACGCGGTCAATCGTACCTACTTTTGCGCCGCAATGACGACAATAATAATGTAACGCCATTCGAGCAAACCTCCTCACTGGACTGTTCCGTCCGCAAGGCAGGCGAAGCTGATGCCTCGCGCCTCCCGTACTCACATTGTGTACCAGTTCAGAGGAAAATATTCACTCGTTAAAGTTATTCATCACTTGGACAAACGGTGTCGTTACCGCCTGCTCGCACGCATCGGCAGCCCGCAAAACCGCTTTGGCCACCGCCGGCTTCTCCTCTTCCGTAAAACGGCTAAGCACGTAATCGGCAACCGGCTGGCCGTTCGTTGGCCGACCGATGCCGATGCGAATGCGTTTAAACTGTTCGGTGCCAAGATGGTGAATGATCGACTTGACGCCATTATGGCCGCCGGAGCTTCCTTTCAGGCGAAGACGGATTTTCCCCGGCAGAAGATCGAGATCATCGTAAATAATCATAATATCGTCGATGGCAATGCCATAGAAATCAATGAGCGGGCGAACACATTCCCCTGATAAATTCATATATGTCAGCGGTTTGCATAATGCCACTTTTTCGCCAAAAACGGATGCCGTTCCGAACAAGCCACGGAATTTAGCGGTTCTCAACGAAACGTTCCAACGTTTGGCCAACTCATCAATGACAAAAAAGCCGATGTTATGCCGCGTTTGCTCATACTCCTTGCCCGGGTTTCCGAGCCCGACAAACAACTTCAATGACCGCGCCCCTCTCTATACATGATACTACAAAAGACGTAACCGGAACGGTTACGTCTGTCACTCTTCTGGTGTCGTTTCTCTTCCTTCCTCAGCGTCGGGCTGTCCCGCCTCTTGCTGCTCGCCGCTATGGATTTCCTCTTCTTGCTTCGGCGGCAGAATCGTCGCAATCACTTCGGAAGGTTCGTGATTGATTTCAAATGTTCCGCCTGTTTGTACGTCGTCGACCGTGACCGTATCGCCGACTTGCAAACTGGAGATGTCCACTTCAATCGCTGGCGGAATGTTTGCCGGCAAAACGCGGATCGATAACTGGTGCAAGTTTTGCTGCAGGACGCCGCCATCTTTCACTCCAGGCGCTTCGCCCACTAGCCGGACTTCGACATCGACATCGACTTCCGTCGACATATCGACCGCCTGAAAATCGGCGTGAAGAAGCTCGCCGCGCAACGGATCGCGCTGCATTTCACGCAATAGCACTGAGTAATCGCCACCGTCGACGTTCAGCGTCATCAAGCTGTGGCGCCCGCCCTCGCGGAGCGCTTTCTCAAGATCAGCGGCGCTGACGAAAATCATTTTATTATCGACCTTTTTGCCGTACAATACTGCCGGAATGCCCCCTTGCGAACGAATACGCTGCAATGTTGAACGTTTTTTGTCTGTGCGTTCTTTCGCTTCCAACACAATCGCCATGTTTTGTCACCTTCCTGAATTAGAATCTATTGTCTACTTTATCCTAAAACAAGAAGGGATAAACATACTTTGTGTTTAGTCGAACAGGACGCTGACAGATTTCATTTCATACACGCGCGTAACCGCTTCGGCAATAAGCGGCGCCACCGACAGCTCTACAATTTTATCAATTTTCTTCTCTTCTGGCAAGGCAATCGAATTGGTGACGACAAGCTCTGTAATTTTCGAATTTTGAATGCGCTCAATCGCCGGACCGGACAGCACCGGGTGGGTACAGCATGCGTACACTTCTTTTGCCCCGTGTTCGACAAGGGCGTTCGCCCCGAGCGTAATCGTGCCGGCTGTATCGATGATGTCATCAATCAAAATGGCCGTTTTTCCATTCACTTGCCCAATGATGTTCATCACTTCCACAGCGTTCGGCCGCGGCCGGCGTTTGTCGATAATGGCGAGCGGTGCTTTCAGACGGTCCGCCAACTTGCGCGCCCTTGTCACGCCGCCATGATCCGGGGAAACAATGACGACATCATCCAACTGTTTGCTTTTAAAGTAATCCGCTAAAATAGGAACACCCATTAGATGATCGATCGGGATATCGAAAAATCCTTGGATTTGCGGAGCATGCAGATCAAGCGTAATGACGCGCGATGCTCCGGCCGTTTCGAGCAAGTTGGCGACGAGCTTCGCTGTAATCGGCTCGCGCGAACGCGCTTTCCGATCTTGGCGCGCATAGCCATAGTATGGCATCACGATATTGATCGTACGCGCCGAAGCACGTTTTAATGCATCGATCATAATGAGCAGTTCCATTAAGTGCTCATTGACCGGGACGCTCGTCGATTGGATGACAAACACATCATCGCCGCGGATGCTTTCCTCGATGTTAATCTGAATTTCCCCATCACTAAAACGGGACACAGAACATTTGCCAAGCTCAATCCCCATGACTTCCGCAATTTCTTTCGCTAGCCTCATGTTCGAGTTAAGGGCGAACAACTTTAATTGGTGCTGGCATTCAGACATGATAAACCTCCATTAAGATTTTTTCTTGCCTGGCAGGCGATCCACATAGTTTTCCTTATTAATTTGCCGAGCGCGGGCAATAGCGAGCGCGCGGCCGGGGACATCGTCAGTGATTGTCGATCCGGCGGCGACGTAGGCGCCTTGGCCGATCGTAACCGGCGCGATTAAGTTGACGTTGCAACCGACAAACGCACCGTCTTCAATTTTTGTTCTATATTTGTGTACACCGTCATAGTTGACCGTAATCGACCCGCATCCGAGGTTGACATCAGCACCGACTTCCGCATCACCGATATAGCTTAAATGCGAGGCTTTGCTTCCTTTGCCAAATGTCGATTTTTTCACCTCGACAAAGTTGCCGATTCGCACTTCATCGTCAATTTTTGACAACGGGCGAATATGAGCGAACGGGCCGATCGTCACATCGTTGCCGATTTCGCTGTCATGGGCGACCGAGTGGCGGATGGACGTGCGATGGCCGATACAGCAGTTTTTAATTTCCGAATGGGGGCCAATCGAGCAATCTTCGCCAATCACCGTCTCGCCTTCAATAACCGTGCCGGGATAAATGACCGTGTCACGCCCGATTGTCACCTCGGCGGAAATATAGGTACAAGCCGGATCAATGATCGTCACTCCGTTTTTCATATGCTGGCGGCAAATGCGATCGCGCATAATTCGTTCTGCCTCGGCGAGGGCGATGCGGTCATTGACACCGATCGTTTCGTCGAACGACGGCGCCTGATAAGCGGATACAATGCCACCATCTGCTTTTATAATTTCAATCACATCGGTTAAATAATATTCGCCTTGGGCGTTATGGTTTGTTACTTTTGTAAGCGCTTGAAACAATGTTTGGTTGTCGAAGCAATACGTTCCCGTGTTGATCTCACAAATGCTCCGTTCCTGCTCATTCGCATCTTTATGTTCAACAATTTTTTCGACATGGCCGGCATTGTTGCGGACAATGCGCCCATATCCGGCCGGATCGTCGGCCATAGCCGTCAATACGGTCGCCTTCGCCTTGGCGGCCATATGCTGTTCAAGCAGCGCCTCCATCGTTTCGGCAGTAATAAGCGGTGTATCACCGCAGACGACGACCGTAACTCCTTCAAGTCCTTGCAAGTACGGAGCGGCCTGCATGACCGCGTGCGCCGTCCCAAGCTGCTCTTCTTGCAGTGCGTACTCACACTGGACGCCGAGCTGTTCTTTCACTTGCTCCGCCCCAAATCCCACTACTGCAATCGTTTTTTCCACCCCAAGCTTGGACACTTGATCCACTACGTGCTGAACCATTGGCTTGCCGCAAACGGGATGGAGCACCTTATACAGCTTGGATTTCATCCTCGTTCCTTGTCCGGCCGCCAAAATGACTGCATATCGCTTCACCATGTGAAAGGCCTCCAATTACCCTTTTATCCATAATTGAATATATATGAATCGGCCGCGCTTTTCAAGGAAACAATACGTTTGCCAAAAAAATAGAGAGCCTGGCCAATTTTGCCTAAGCTCTCTTCAATATGTTTACGAAGCGCCAGCTTCTTCAAGTTCTTCTTCCAACTTCCCGAGGCGGTGGTACTCAGCTAAGATCGCCTCCTGGATTTTTCCGCGCGTAGCGGAATTGATCGGATGCGCGATATCGCGGAACTCTCCGTCTGGTGTACGCTTGCTCGGCATCGCAACAAACAGCCCGTTGTTCCCGTCAATGACGCGGATGTCATGGACGACGAACTCGTTGTCCAATGTGATGGAGGCGATCGCTTTCATCCGTCCTTCGGTATTGACGCGGCGTAATCTTACGTCTGTCACTTCCATTATGTTCACCACCTTTTCCCTGTATGAGACTCGATGTAATTAATTCCACGCCCCCGAGCCATTTCCTTCTTTTTTCAAAAAATTTTTTATAAATTTCAGGCAGGGAAAAAGGGGAAAGTCACTGTTTATTGCACAAGAGCGATAACTTCAATTTCGACAAGGGCGTCTTTTGGCAGCCGAGCCACTTCCACACATGAGCGTGCCGGTTTATGGTTCGTGAAATATTGGCCGTATACTTCATTCATGGCTGCAAAATCGTCCATATTTTTTATAAACACTGTTGTTTTTACAACCGTGTCGAGCGAAGCGCCAGCTGCTTCCAATACCGCTTTTAAATTTTGGAACACTTGATGCGTCTGTGCTTGGATGTCGCCTTTTACCATTTCCCCTTCCGGAGTGAGCGGAATTTGCCCCGAGCTGTAAAACATGTTGTTGACAATGATCCCTTGTGAATACGGACCAATTGCCTGAGGCGCATTTTTCGTTTCCACTTTTCTCATTCGTAAAATCCCCTTTCCATTATTTTCATCATTTATGACAGGCAGCAAGCCGCCTAAAAAAACGTTTTGTAGTTGCCTTCCTTGACCGCGATTCGTTTTTCTTTCGTGTCAACAGCCGACAGCTTTACGAGCGAAATGTACTCGTCAACTAACCGCTCTTTTGCCTCCTCAGACTCGACGAGCACGCCGATGCCGGATACATGGCCGTTAAACTCTTGCAGCAAGCTGACCATGCCGTTGATCGTACCGCCTGCTTTCATGAAGTCGTCGACGATGAGCACGTTCGCCCCCTCAGCCAAGCTGCGTTTTGACAAAACCATCGTTTGAATGCGCCTGGACGAGCCGGACACGTAGTTGATGCTCACCATCGGTCCTTCCGTCACTTTATTGTCATGGCGAACGATCACAACCGGCACGTACAAAAAGTTGGCGATGGCATATGCAAGCGGAATCCCATTGGTGGCGATCGTCATCACGACATCCACCGGACGGTCGGCGAAAATGGACGCATAAAGGCGGCCAATTTTATTCATAATACGGGGGTCGCCAAGAATGTCCGTCATATATAAATATCCGCCGGGAAGAAGCCGGTCCGGGCGTGATAACTGCTCACACAAATAGGCGACAACTTCCTCCGCTTCTTCGGCGGCCATTTTTGGAATGTATTGCACGCCGCCGGCCGCGCCAGGTAGCGTCCGAACCGTTCCGATGCCTTGCTGCTCGAGCGTTTGCTTAATGATCGTTAAATCTTCGCTGATCGACGATTTGGCCGATTCGTACCGCTCCGCAAAAAAAGTAAGCGGAATGAGCTGGTGTGGCCGTTCAAGAAGATAATGCGTCATATCGACTAAACGGCCGCTTCGCCTTAGCTTCATAGCGGACCTCCTGAAACCGAATATTATAAATTCATTTTATCAAAAATGTACGTGTTTAATCAAGGGAATGGCGCTCCCCTAACAGCCTTACAGCAAACACTTGATCGCAAAAGCCGCGCAGTCCGTTGTATACGCGCTGCATTCTTGAATCGTGCTCGATCAGCCCAAACACGGTCGGCCCGCTGCCGCTCATCAGCACTGCATCGGCTCCAAACCGCCGCATTTGTTCTTTAATATGTGCGACTTCCGGATATTTTTTCAGCGTCACTTCCTCAAGAACATTGCCGACCGACCGGCAAATCGCCGCATAATCATGCCGCTCGATCGCCTCGATCATCGCCTCGACATCCGGATGGTTGACATGCTCAAGCTGTAAGTTCCGGTACACTTCCGCCGTCGATACACCAATGGGAGGCTTGGCTAATACGACCCAGCACGGCGGCGGCGGCGAGATCGGGGTGATGATCTCGCCGCGCCCGGTCGCCACGGCTGTTCCGCCGTAAACGCAAAAGGCGACATCCGAGCCGATTTGCGCGCCGAGCCGGGCGAGTTCATGGACGCTTAATCCAAGTTGCCAAAGCTTATTGAGCCCGCGCAGCGTCGCCGCCGCATCGCTGCTCCCTCCCGCCAGGCCGGCGGCCACCGGAATATGCTTCGTAATCGAAATCGCCACCCCTTCGCGAATCGAAAACGTCTCTTTCAGCAGTTTCGCCGCCTGATACGCCAAGTTGCGGCAATCATCCGGGACGAAACGGTTTTGCGACACAATGCGGATCGCATCCTCTCCAGGCAAAGGAACGAGCTCAATGCGGTCAGCCAAATCAATCGTCGTCATCACCATCTTCACTTCATGGTAGCCATCAGGACGCTTATAAAGAACATCGAGAGACAGGTTAATTTTTGCTGGCGCTTTTACCGATAACCTCACGAGTCTTCACCTACTTCCACGCACGTTCATAAACAGACTGTCTTGATATGCCGACAGGCAAATGATTCGACATATTCACTGATTTTGCTGTTTTGCTTATGTTTACACGTTCCGTGTCCGACTTTCTTCTGTCAACCCATTTTACCATATTACCACGTCTCGATGCCGCCGCCAAACGATATATGTAAAAAGGGCGTCCCTTGCTTGGGACACCCTCGCCGCAGCGCGCCATGACCGCCGGCGCTATTCCGTTTTCCCGGCCAGCTGCCGTTCTGCCCGTTCAATCGCCAATCTTACCATGTTTCCTGCATCTTTTGCGCGGATGGCTCCCCATCCTTCACGCTGCACGACATCGTAAAAGCCTAGCTCTTTTGCCAGCTCTTCTTTCAAGCGTTGCGACATAACTCCGCGGCGTCGACCCAATGTCAGCAACCCCTTTCGATGTTCATTGGCGTCATGGCACGAAACGTTGTGCAACTCGCCGGCGCAATAAACCGGCTGGCTTCATCCGCTAAAGATGAAAGGCGACCGCGGCAGTTTTAGTATGAGATAACGGAGGCGGCTTTATGTCTGCCTATTATTGTCTAGCTTCGGCCGTTGCTTCATCTTGCCAAAACGACAACAAATGACTTGCACCTCTTTGGCGCTGCTTTCGCAAAACTAAGCACCGCCCGGCTCATGCCTCCCCGTAAGCCTTTTGGCGCGTTTTTCCGACAAGCAAGCACCCCCGCTTTTCTTCACGACAAAATAAAAAGCAGCAAACAACTTATGTCTACTGCCCCCCTGCTTGCTCATCGTCCCAAAACGTCAGCTTTACGGTTTCGGTCAACACGTCGGCATAACTGAATGATACGCGTTCAAACGAGTTCTCTTTTTGATCCAGTTCAATGACAAATACCGATGGGTAAGTCTCCGCCAAAATGCCACAACGCTCAATCATTTTTCTGCGTCCGCCGTTGGCCCGCAGCGTTAAACGTCTCCCGATATTAGAGTCCAGCGTTTTTTTAATATCGGATAAAGTTTTTGGCATTCGTCATTCACCTCACTGTTTGCAATTATAACAAAAACGGCATTCAAAGTCAAAAAATAACGATTATATCAGCATGTTTTTGTTTCTGTCAATGAATATTTTTCTACAATATCCTTCTTTTTATGTGCCTTATGGCACTTTTTTGTAAAAAATATGGCGAAAGACATAAAAAAACCGCCCGTCAACTGCGGCGGTTTTCCCCCCGTTCGTCCTCAATAAGGCGAAACGGCATTCCGGTGCGGAGCACGCCTTTCGTTTCCACCCCGCCCAATCCCTTTTCCCCAGTTAACGTGTTGCGCAGCACATCCCACACATCGACCGTCTCCGTGAACGGCGTGAAGCTGAGGCGCGAAACGATATAAACCGGATCAAGGGCATGGATGTTAACCCGCGCCGGTGAACTGGCGAAATTGGCTCCAGCGCGGATAAGCGACTCGAAATGCGATTGGCAGGCGCCGGCGAAAACGATTAGTTGGTCGAGGTGCGGCACTTTTTTGCGCGCTTCTTTCACCGTTTGGACGAAATGACGCGAGTGGCGATACGCTTTTAAATCGTGCACTTTCCCTTTCGATTTTGAATACGAATCATGGCCGGTGATGACTAAAATATCCGGGCGGAACTGTTCAATCAAATAACCCACTTTTTCCGGCATCTCGCTTTCCTCACAGTAAACGCCGTGCACCGGCACCCCAATCCGTTCATACAAATCTAAGCATTTGCGCAAATATAACGGGTCGCCGTCCAAATGAAGGACGCGCCCCGGAATTTGAAAAAAATCTTTCTCCACCCGGTATCCGCCGGTCGCCCGATACTCGACTTTTTGCTTGATCGTCTGGTAATCCTGGCGGAACAGCCGGTATGACTGTTCGATCAACTCGATTTCCCTCTTTTTCCGTTCTTGCCGCTCCCGCTCATCGATTACAACCAAATCGCTGCACGGGGCATCTGCGACAAGCCGCACATCTTCGCCATATAAAATCGCCTCTCGCTCGCCGTCTTTTTCTTTAATATCAATGACGCGGAACAATAAGTCACATTGATAAGACTTGCGGGCGACAATATCACCGATTTTGACGTCCATCACCGCTCACCCCATTGTAGAATCGTTGTCATCCATACGATATGCACATGCGGACAATAGGTGATAGACGCCCGTTTCCTTTCAGCTGCAACCTAAACGCGAAAAAGAGGCGCCAGCGCGTTGCCTAATGAGGCGAATTCAGCCATATTGAGCGTTTCCCCGCGCCGGCGCGGATCAATGCCTACAGCGGCGAGCGCCCGCTCAATTTGTTCCTTTTTCTCCTTTCCACCCGGCAGGTTGTGGATTAAATTATTGAACAGCGTTTTCCGTCGTTGGCCAAAGCTCGCCCGCACCACTTGGAAAAACACGTCCTCATCCTCGACAGCGACAGGAGGATGGGACCGTTTTGTCAGTCGGATGACAGCGGAATCGACGTTCGGCTGCGGCATAAACACCGTACGCGGCACCGTCATGACTACCTCCGCCTTCGTATAATACTGCACAGCAATCGTCAGCGAGCCGTAATCTTTCGTCCCCGGACTGGCGGCGAGGCGGTCGGCCACTTCTTTTTGCAGCATGACAACGATGCCGCGGATCGGCAGCCGCTCGGTGAGCAGCTTCATGATGATCGGTGTCGTCACATAATACGGCAAGTTGGCGACCACCATCCGATCACTCACCTCAGCGAGCTCTTCAGCAATCACCGCATGTAAATCAGCTTTCAATACGTCTTGGTGGATAATGCGCACATTGTCATAAGCCGATAACGTATCAGCCAAAATCGGCAGCAACCGGTTGTCGATTTCAAAGGCGACCACTTTTTTAGCCCGCCGTGCAAGCTGCTCAGTCAACGCCCCGATGCCAGGCCCGATTTCAATCGCGCCGGTGTCGAAAGAAACGTCGGCGGCGTCGACAATTTTCCGCAAAATATTTGCGTCAATTACAAAATTTTGCCCGAGGCTCTTTTTAAACGAAAAGCCGTACCGTTCCAAAATTTCTTTCGTCCTTCCTGGTGTGGCAATATCTTTATGCATCGCCTGTCTCCTCCTGCATCACTTGTGCCAGCGCGGCATAAAAGGTGTCTCGGGAAATACGGAACACTTTTAGCCGCTTATGAAACTGCCGTCCGTTTGCATAGCCGATTTTCAGTTCCGCTCCGAGGCGCAGCCGCCGCTGACGCGCCATCTCCCCACCGATCAGCCCGGCTTCGATCAACTCGGCAAACGTAATTTCTTCTTCCCAATCCGCCGTCTCTTCATACACGTTCGCAAGCGCTTGGCGAATGTCATCGGGAGAAGCGTGCTCAACCCCGACGCCTTTGCCGTTTTTCGCTTTTGCCGCCTCCCGCGTCAAAAACGCATGTTTGCATCCTGGTACTTGCTCGGCAATGGTCCGGCGGATTTTCTCCCCCGGGAAATCCGGATCGGTAAAAATAATGACGCCACGCCTTTCTTTTGCCAGTTTGATCCGCTCAATGACATCTGCCCCTACTGCGGCTCCATTTGTTTCGATTGTATCGGCATCAACGGCGCGCCGGATCGCCGCCGTATCGTCTTTTCCTTCTACGACAATGACTTCCTTAATTTTCATCGCACCATTGCAGAAACAGCGGAATAAGAGATTTTTCCTATTTCTGCAATGCCTCCTTTCCGGTAAAATAAAGAGTAGGATGAACCTTCAACGCTAATGGCTCCATTTCCTTTTTATTTTTCGATTCCGTTGAAACTTTTTTCCGCTTAAACCGTCTAATTAAACAGAAGTGGTAAAGTGCGCATTGTCCCGGCACAATGTCATTATAACGAAAAAGAGCAGAGGGAAAAAACCCTCCGCTCTGTCCTTCGATCGCATTTCTATGGCAACACCCGTATTTTTACGCGCTTTTTGCCCCAACGAAACGCATCCGACCGTTCCGGAAAAAATACATCAATTTTATATCCGCGAATGCTTGAACCGGTGTCCGCGGCAACAGCATATCCATATCCTTCCACATATACCTTCGACCCGAGGGGGATGATGGACGGGTCGACGGCAATCACTTTGGCGGAAGGGTTTTGGCGCAAATTGATGCCTGTGCTCGTTACGCCTGAACAGCCTCCGCAATAGGCCGTATAGGCGGTAGCGGTGACGTAAAATTCCTTCGCGGCGTGACCGGCGCCGCGCGAGGACGGTTGGTCGGATGATGCAACCGGGCGCACTGTTTTCGTGCCGATGACGACAATGCGCGCTTTACTTTCTTTAACCGTTTTTTCCGCAATCAATTTGCGTGCGACTTCTTTGCCGTTTTCCAACGTCACTTCATATGTTTTTTCGATTTTCCCTTTTTCTCCGGACTCAATGACGCGCCGTTCTCCTTTTGGCAGTGAATCATCCCGTTTCGTCACCACGGCAAAATCGACAGGCTCTTCCACTACATCGGTGACTTTTTTTACCCGAGTGATGTGAATGGTCATCTGTTTTTTGACCTTTTCTTGCAAGGAAGGCTCAATTCGATCCAGTTTACCTAGCTGAATCCCTTGCTGTTTCAAAAAGTCAGCGACCGTAGTCGAAGTTGTCCATGCCTGCTGCTGTTTGCCGCCAACATTGATGCGAACGGGGAACGCTTTTTCGACGCCGATGTCCATGCCCTTTTTAATTTTCGCCGAAAGCGTTGGCGTCACTTTGTCATGAGGTCCGACTGACACGTGTTGTAAACGAAGCAATTCCCCAACCGTATCGGCCGTCGTCCACACCTTTTTCGTTTTCCCGTTTACCGTCAATGTCACTTCTTTGCTTGCTTCCCAAATGATATGAAGATCATCGGTAATCGGTGTACTTAAAGACGGATAGACGTAATCTTCTTTGCGCGGCTGAATGCCTTGCTCCTCAAGCAACTCCTTGACGTTCTCCGCATGGGTGCGAATTTCTTGTTTTTCCCCGTTGACCGTCAGCGTCACATCGTCTTTCGCAATCTCATATCCGGCGACCCCTGTTGTCGCGGAGATGGCGAGAAATCCGCTTGCCGTAGCAGTCACGTTTTTCCTCCATAAGTCCAACCATTTCCTCCTGTTTGGCAACATCAAACAAAACGCCTCCTTCTCCTCCGAAATTCCCCTCTCCCTCTAACGTGTACGCACGAGCATACTCTATTATGCAGAAAATTCAGCGAAAAAGGAAGGAAGACTTGTCGACACGTGATCGGCCAATATCGGCTGAATTTGTAGAACTTTTTCGTTTTCCCCGTTCTTTCGACAAGTCTCCCGATCATTCGACGCCTAATTTTAGCGGTCGATGGCGAACAATTTTTTGGCATTTTCCGTCGTTGTTTCCGCTACCTCGGCAAAAGAAACGTTTTTGATCTCCGCGATCGCCTGGGCAACATATTTGACATAGCTCGGCTCGTTCCGTTTTCCGCGGAAAGGGTGAGGCGTTAAATATGGGCAGTCGGTTTCAATCAATAAATGGCTGAGCGGGATTTCCTTCGCCACTTCCTTCGGCTTTTTGGCATTTTTAAACGTAACCGGTCCGCCAAGGGAAATGAGAAAATTCATTTCGATGCACTGTCTTGCCACTTCGACGCTGCCGCTGAAACAATGCATAATGCCGCCAACTTCGGCGGCGTTTTCTTCTTGTAAAATTTTTAAAATATCCGCCGTTGCCTCGCGGTTATGGATGATGATCGGCAGCTTCACTTTTTTTGCCAGCGCGATTTGCCGGCGGAATACGTCTTGCTGCACGTCTTTTGGTGACTTATCCCAATGGTAATCAAGCCCCATCTCGCCGAGCGCCACCACTTTCGGATGAGCGGCAAGCTGTTCAATCATCTGTAAGTCTTCATCGGTCATATCAATCGCATCGACCGGATGCCAACCGACCGCTGCGTAAATAAACGGATGCCGCTCGGCCAACTCAATCGCCCGGTCAATCGTCGGTCGGTCAAACCCGACAACCACGATGTGTGAAACTCCTTCAGCGCGGGCGCGCTCAATAACTTGATGTAAGTCTTCATCGTATTGGATCGCATTCAAATGCGCGTGCGTATCAAAAAGCATACAACTACCCTCTTTTCCACCTTGATGATAAGTGTAGCATAGAAATTGGTTACGTATGTCACAGATCGGTAACATTTCCATTACAAAATGGCGACAAGGAGGTGTCAAAGACGACACCCCCTCGTCTGTTGCATCATTTAATTTTTGTCCCGTTTGGCACGTGTTGATCCACGGTTGCCAGCGAAAAGTCCCCTCCGCTGCCGCCGGCCAAAATCATTCCTTCCGACCATTCACCGCGCAGCTTGGCCGGTTTTAAATTGGCGACGCAAATAACTTTTTTGCCGACGAGTTCCTCCGGCTTGTAAAACTCCGCGATGCCGGAAATCACTTGCCGTTTCTCGCCGCCAAGATCAAGCTGAAGCTTCAACAGCTTATCGGCATTTTTCATCCGTTCGGCATGCACAATTTCGGCAACGCGCAAGTCGACTTTGGCAAACTCATCAATGGAAATTCCGGCCGTCCCAGCCGTTTGTTTTTCCTCTTTGGCCGGTTCCGCCGCCGGCTTGCCGCCCTGCATATGCGCTTTAATATATTCGACTTCGGCTTCGATATCCAGCCGTGGGAAGAGCGGTTCCCCTTTTTGCACCTTTGTGCCCTCCGGAATGAGGCCGAAATCGTACAGGCTGTCCCACTCTTTCAGTGAACGGTCGGCAATGCCGAGCTGGGCGAAAATGCGCTCTGGCGTCCGCGTCAAAAACGGCTGCAGCAACACGGCCGTATGACGGAGCGACTCCGCTAAGTGGGTCATGACAGAAGCGAGCTCCCCCCGTCTGCTTTCCTCCTTGGCCAATACCCATGGCTGCGTTTCATCAATGTATTTGTTTGTCCGGCTGATGAGCTGCCAAATTGAAGCGAGGGCAACGGAGAACTCCATCTGTTCCATCGCTTCTTCGTACTGACGGACCGCCTCGCGTGCCGTCTGCGCCAACTCTTTATCAAACGGCGTTTTCGGGCCGCGGTACGGCGGAATCGCACCGTTAAAGTATTTCTCAATCATCGCTACCGTCCGGTGCAACAAATTGCCTAAATCGTTGGCCAAATCATAGTTGATGCGCTCAATAAACCCTTCCGGCGTAAATACCCCGTCAGAGCCAAACGGCACTTCCCGCAACAAATAATAGCGGAGTGCATCTAAGCCGTATCGGTCGATGAGCGTCACCGGGTCCACGACATTGCCTTTCGATTTCGACATTTTCCCGTCTTTCATAAGCAGCCAGCCATGACCGAACACTTTTTTCGGCAGCGGCAGCCCGAGCGCCATGAGCATAATCGGCCAATAAATCGTATGGAAGCGGACAATTTCCTTGCCGACTAAATGGACATCAGCCGGCCAATATTTGCGGAACTTTTCGTCATTGTCCGTGTCGTAGCCAAGCGCTGTAATATAGTTAGCTAAAGCGTCGATCCACACATAAATGACATGCTTCGGGTCGCCCGGTACTTTAATGCCCCAGTCAAACGTCGTCCGCGACACAGCCAAGTCTTCGAGACCCGGTTTAATAAAGTTGTTGATCATTTCATTTTTCCGCGATTCCGGCTGAATGAAGTCCGGATTCTCCTCATAATATTGGAGCAGGCGGTCGACGTATTTGCTCATCCGGAAAAAGTACGACTGCTCTTTCACTTTTTCGACCGGACGGCCACAGTCCGGACAGTTGCCGTTGACAAGCTGCCGCTCGGTGTAAAACGACTCGCACGGCGTGCAATACCAACCTTCATACTCGCCTAAATAAATATCGCCTTGTTCGACAAGACGGGCGAAAATCTTTTCAACAACTTTTTTATGCCGCTCCTGTGTCGTACGGATAAAATCGTCGTATGAAATGTCCAGTTTTCTCCACAACTCTTGAATGCCGGCAACGATGTCATCGACATATTGCTGCGGTGTGACCCCTTTTTCCTCCGCCTTACGTTGAATTTTTTGTCCGTGCTCATCGGTTCCCGTCAAATACATGACATCGTAGCCGCGCAGCCGTTTATAGCGCGCCATGGCATCCCCCGCCACGGTCGTATAGGCATGGCCGATGTGCAGTTTGTCGCTTGGATAATAAATCGGCGTCGTCAAATAAAACGTCTTTTTCTCCATCAGTTAGGCCCTCCCTCGTACTGTTGAGCACAAAAGCCCCCGTCTGGCGACGGGAGCAGCGTTACTTCTATTTTACATAATTTTTTCATTCTACAAAAACATCTATTTCTCCTCGGTGAAAAAAATATACCTACATGGACAAAAAGACGGCCTTAGTTTTGGCATGCACTGCGAATTCATTATAGGAGGATAAGGTTTAAACGGTCAAAATGATTCATTTTTCCTTTTATTCATTGACAAGCTTTTTTGTGAAATAACAATATACATTTTTTTTAAATTTTACATATTAAAGGATTGACGCATAATGGAAACACTGATATGATTAGGGTGTAGGAAATTTGTCGAATATTGACGAATAAACGACAAAACTATTTCGGAGAGGAGAACAGACGATGAAATCGACAGGAATCGTACGTAAAGTCGATGAGTTGGGCCGCGTCGTCATCCCGATTGAGTTACGCCGGACGTTAGATATTAACGAAAAAGATGCATTGGAAATTTACGTCGATGACGATCGCATCATTTTGAAAAAATATAAGCCGAATATGACGTGCGTCGTCACCGGCGAAGTGTCAGACGACAACTTTAAATTAGCGGGCGGCAAAATCATTTTAAGCCGCGAAGGCGCGGAAATTTTGCTTCAGGAAATCCGCCAGCACTTGCAAGAGGCAACGGATAATGAATAAAAAAAGAGTTTCTCTGGGTTCTCAGAGAAACTCTTTCTTTTCTTGCCGTTGATGATACTGTTGATAGACGTCGCGCTTCGACATGTTCCGATCACCGGCTGCCTGTTTCACCGCTTCTTTTACGGAAAGGCCATGTTCACGAACATAATAGTCGACATGTTCGTCAAGCGAAAGCGGCTGCCACCACGCTTCCTCCTGTCCGGGTTCATTCCCGTCTCTTGTCCCTTCAACAACAATGCAAAACTCACCGCGCATGTCAGTCGTCTCCGCCCAAGCGACCGCCTCGCTTAAATCGCCGCGGATAAACTCCTCAAACCGTTTCGTCAACTCGCGACCAATGGCGATGCGCCGTTCGCCAAATACGTCATACATCATGGCCAACGTTTCTTTTAAACGGTGAGGCGCCTCATAAAAAATCAACGTTTCCCGCGCTGTTTTCAACGACAGCAGCTGCCTCCGCTTCTCCTTTTTCGCCCGGTCCAAAAAACCGACGAATAAAAAACGCTCCGTTGGCAACCCGGAAGCGACGAGTACCGTCACCGCAGCGTTGGCTCCGGGAAGCGGAACAACGCGGCACCGTTCGCCCAGTGCAGCAGCAACAAGCTCATAGCCAGGGTCGGAAATGCCGGGCATGCCGGCGTCGCTCACTAACGCCACCGTTTTCCCTTCTTTCAGCCATTCAACAATCTGCCGGCCGCTGGCGTACTTATTATGCTCATGATAGCTAACGAGCGGCGTATGAATGTCGAAATGCGACAACAGCTTTTTCGTCTGCCTTGTGTCTTCCGCAGCGATCACGTCCGCCTCCCGGAGCGTCCGCACCGCACGGAACGTCATATCGTCCAAATTGCCGATCGGCGTCGGCACGATGTACAGCGTTCCTTGTCCCGTTTGTTCGACAAAGCTTTTTTGTTGCCAAAGCATCCATCTTCCGCCCCTTTACGATGAAATGATGCCGTTTAAAATGCGCTTCGTTTCTTCGGTATATTCGTTATCCTCGCCATAAATGACAAGCGGGGACAACACTTTTAAGTCCGGGCTGGCATCTTTCATTCCTTCAATTAAAATCATGTTCGCCTCTTTTCCTGCTTTTGGATAAACGAATCGAAGCCGTTTCGGTTCAAGCCGGTATTGGCGCATAAGCATCACAATATCAAGCAGCCGGCCGGGTCGGTGAACGAACGCCGCTTTTCCGCCCTGCTTCAGCAATTGGCTGCTAACGCGAACGACATCCTCTAATGTACAATAAATTTCGTGACGGGCGATCGCCACGTGTTCATTTTTGCTTAACTCTTCTTTGCCGGCAGCCGGAAAATATGGAGGATTGCACGTAACGACGTCATACCGGCTATAGCCAATTCGCTGCGGCATCTCTTTAATATCGCCGTGTATAATCTTGATTTGTTCTTCAAGCCCGTTGTACTGCACGCTTCGCCTCGCCATGTCACAAAGCCGCTCCTGAATTTCAACGCCGATAATCGTTCCTTTTGTTCGCTGGCTCAGCAACAGTGGGATCACCCCGTTGCCCGTGCATAAATCGACGATTTGCCCTTTTTGAATCGGCAAATAGGCAAAATGGGCGAGCAACACCGCATCAAGGGAAAAGGAAAACACGGATGGGCTTTGAATGATGCGGAGCTCCTCATTGAACAAATAGTCAAGCCGTTCATCCCCGTACAATTCTACCATCACAAACGATCCTCCATTGAAAAAAATAACCTTTCCGGAGCGGAAAGGATTACACTATCTTTATTTTTTGTTTAAAAACGATAAACAAAACAAACAATCGCCCTCTGTGCGTACGCTTCCGTAGTGAACGTGGCAAATATGGAACCCTTCTTGGTAAAGGCGGGCTAAATTGTCATACCCTTCGCCAATGTCGATTAGTTTTTTGCCATGCTTCGTCTCTTTTCGTTTTTCCTCTTCCCATGCCTCGAGCAGCTGCTCAAGCCGCCGGCGCAGATGAGCGTTTTCAATTTGCAGCTGATGGTTTTCCTCTAACAGCTCGGATACGCGTTGCTTCAGCTGCACAAGCTCACGGTAAAAATGGCTCAAATGCTCTTCCATGTTTGCCACTGATTGAAACACTTCTTTTTTATCTACCTTTTCCACATGGCCCCACCTCAAATTAATCTGCGACACGAGTAGATAACGTTCCGTCCTTCATCAGCTCATCAAGTGTATATTCGACGACCCGGCCGTGCTCCGGTAATTCGATTTGCAACACCCGCTCTAAAATGTTCAAACCGACCACTTTGCCAAAACCATGAGGCGTCTCAACATACTCCCCTAAATCCGGAAGCTGCTCTTTCGCCGTTTCATACTCTTCACTCTCGTACTTCAAACGGTATTGTCAAAAGTTTATCCTCCACACTCACGGTTTTCCCTTGAGTTTCAACGGTCGGAAGAAAAAAAGCTTGCCACCCCCATTGTTTTGGGCCATCATTGAGGTAACCACACACTCAACAGCCAA
>NZ_JBQPTH010000018.1:0-52587 GCF_052220245.1 Geobacillus sp. BK01 | reverse complement strand
GGTCAATGCGTTTCGCTCATAGTAACCGTGGCGGTGCAACGGGCGCTTGGCCCGGCAATGCGGACACTGTGTCAGAAGAGGGAAGTCGTTTTCTTTTCCACGCTCTGCATACGTTTGGACGTCAATGTCAAAGTCATGAAATTGAATCACGTCCTCCTCCCCCTCCTCTGAATCGATGGATTTTCTCTTCCGAAATAATTCACAAAAAATTTAGCACATTCTTTCAGAAAAGGGGAGAGGGCTTTCTGAAGGAATGTGCAAAAAAATGGCTCTTTTGTTCCGAAATAAAGTGATAATTTACATTTGTCGATCACTTGGTGGAATCCTTCTCCCCGTTCACGTGCGGCCGAGGAGCCCGGAATCCCTTCCAATTCCACAATGTTTCCGCCGTTTTTCAAGTGGTCGACGATCAATTGCGCCGCCATTTTTCCTCCTGCCACATTGTCAGAAGCGATATGGGTGACCACTTTCCCGCCGTCCGCGCTGCGGTCGACGGGAATGACCGGGATGTTGGCGCTGTTGGCGGATTCAATCGCAGACGTGACAGCGCTTGAGTCCGTCGGGTTGACCAGCAGCACATCAACTTTTTGCCTCATTGACTTCGTTCCTGTTCGGCCAAAAATGATTCCACCTCCTCTCGTCTCGGCATCCCAGCCTGCGCCCCGAGTTTTGTCACGGATAGAGCCGCAGCCGCATTGGCAAATCGGCACGTTTCATGAAGCGGCTTCCCTTCCGCGAGCGCCACGGCAAGCGCCCCGTTAAACGTATCGCCCGCGCCCGTCGTATCCACGACGGGAACGTGGAAACTTGGAATGAGCCGTTCTTGTCCATCTTGCCAAATGCGCACCCCTTTGGCCCCTTCGGTGACAATGAGCTGATCGACAAACGATTCTTCATCCATCTTGTCAAACAAAATGCCCCGTTCATGTTCATTCGGCGTCAAGAAACTCGCCTGCTCGAGCACCACGAGCGGCAGCGGCTCGGCTGGAGCTGGGTTCACGATGACGCGCACGCCGTGGCGATGCGCGATCGAAACGGCCCGCTCCACAACGGGAAGCGGGATTTCCAGCTGCAGTAAGCACACATCGCTTTCGGCGATCACGGATTCATATGGATCCAGATCCTCCGGCGTCAGCGCGTGATTCGCCCCCGGGACGACAATGATCCGGTTGTCCCGCTCAGAAATCGTAATGGAAGCAATGCCGGTATGTTCATGTGTAACCGGTTTCACACTATTGACGGAAACGCCTTCATTTTGCAACGAACGGATGAGCTCTTGACCAAACGCATCATCCCCCACCGCGCCAATCATCCGTACATCGGCGCCGAGGCGGGCGGCGGCCACCGCCTGGTTCGCCCCTTTGCCGCCGGGAGTGGTGAGAAACCGTTCGCCTAAAATCGTCTCTCCTTGGTTTGGAAACCGCGCCGCCACGGTGACCAAGTCCATGTTGATGCTGCCGATCACGGTAATGGTTGGTTTGTTCATGTCAATCCCCTCCTTGATGTCGACTGTCGCACGACCAGTTGAACCGGAAGTTGATAATGGAGTTTCTCAAGCGGCTTTCTCTCAATTTGTTTAATTAAAATTCTAGCCGCCATGGCGCCCATTTCGTAAATGGGCTGGGATACAGTCGATAGTTCCGGTGTCGTCATTTCCGTCAGCGGGATGCCGTCATAACCGATAATCGCAATATCTTCAGGAACGCGCAGGCCAGACTGCTGAACCGCTTTCAAAGCACCGACCGCCATCGCATCGTTGCCGGCAAAAATGCCGTCGATCTCCTGCTTGGCCAACGCATCCATCACCGCTTCTTTCGCCTGCTTCAGCTGGTAATTCCCTTGGATGACGAACTGCCGGTCCCCTAGCCCTAATGCCATCATTTCATCATGATAACCACGAAAACGCTCTATGGCGTTAATGACGTGGGTCGGCCCTTGAATATGGGCAATCCGCCGGCAGCCTATTTCATACAAATGACGCGTCGCTAAACGAGCTCCCCCGTAATTATCCGCAACCACCGATGGGTAACGTTCATGGAGCGGACGGTCGAGCACGACAATCGGAACATCCCATTCCTCGACTTCTTCCGGCGCGAACTGGTTCGTGGTCAAAATGATGCCATCTACGTATTTTTGCTTCAACACCTCGATATATTCCCGTTCTTTTTCTGCTTTCTCATCAGAATTGCATAGAATGACCGTATAGTCATAAATATTCATCACATCTTCCACCGCGCGAACGAGCTCGGGAAAGAACGGGTTCGTAATATCCGGGACAATCAATCCGACCGTTTTGGACGTTTTTTTGAACAACGCCCGCGCTACTTCATTCGGCTTATAATTGAGCTCTTTCATCGCCTGTCTGACCCGTCTTTCCGTTTCCTCATTCACGTATCCATTTTGATTCAACACCCGCGAAACGGTGGCGACGGATACACCTGCTCGCTTTGCTACATCACGAATCGTTGCCATGTTCGATTCCTTCTTTTCTATCTATGTGTAACCGGTTACACATAGTATATCTTATTTTTTGCACGCCATCAAGTTTTTTTGCCTCGATCTTCCACCATGTATCCGCTCTTTTCCATAGGGGCCATGTTGTGATTTCCCTAGATCACGGTTATAATAAGATATAGGAAAGCATAGGATAAAAAACAGGACATTGACAACTGTCAATGCCCTAACCAACACGCACGGCTGCTGCAAGAAGTGCAGTGGCCCGGAAGCAGGCAGAAGTAACCCACCCTCACCTAGGCCGAGCAGGGTGGGTTACTTTTCTTTTGATACCGCAATGACTGCTACGATCAGCGACGCAAACGAAATCATTAACGACAACGCCTCCGCAACAGTCATCATCCAGCAGCACCCCCTTTCATCAAGGGAGTTGCCACTGCCCACCCTGCATGAAACCGTGCATCTTTATTCTATCATTTCTGTTCCTAGCAACCAATACATCTTGGAAAATTTAGGACGACCGGTCATGGCCCAACGTCCCTCTGCAAACTTCTTACTTTTCCCTCCACCGTTCGCCCGCTTCATCCGCCCGTTTCGCCGCCACCATCATGCTCATGATGACAAGCATGACGAACGAGCCGACAAACATCCCGGCGATAAACGCGACTATGGCCTTCTCTCCCTTTTCTCGTAAACTCATTTTCTATTCTTTCCTTCTGCCCCTCGGCCTATACGTCGGGAGAGCTTGTGTTTTATTATACGCCGCGTTTCACCGCCTGATGCTTTGTCCTGAGCCAACGGCGGCAGCCCCATATTATCAAAAGCGCGATCAGCGCCCCGCACGAGTCAATGGCCACATCTTTCGGCGTCGCCGTCCGCCCCGGTTCAAACGATTGGTGCCACTCGTCGGTTGCCGCATAAGCGGTCGCAAACAGCCAAGCGCCCGCATACGCCAACCGCTTGGGCGAGAGCGCCCGCCATACGAGCGCGGCCAAAATGCCAAACTCGGTCAAATGCGCCGCTTTGCGGATCAAAACGTTCAGCCATGACGGCCCCTCTTCATCCCCGCCGCCAAACGGCCAATACGAGAGAATCACCTGCAACACGTGAGCCGTATTCGCTCCGGTGAACAAGGAAGACTCGCTAAACGTGTAAATGACGAGACACCAAAGAATGACGGGGAGCCAGCGGGAAAGGAACTCTCTCATCGTTTCACCTGCCAACAACCGTTTTGCCGACCAAACAAAGCACCTAAACAACAAACGAAAGCGGGCGCCTTGTTCGTTCAACCCTTTACCATCATAACAGGGATGGCCGGTGGTTTCCATTCCCTTTGACGAACATTTTCTACAGTTTACACTCGTCCCCATCAAGGGAAGTTCGTTGGGAGAAAAGTCTGTACTCTTCCCTATCGATCGTGCTTGATTTTTTGTGCACGCCTTTATGGCCTGACTGTATCTCATCCCTAGCAACCACGGTCAAATGCCTGGCAGTCTTTCACTATATACGAAAAAGGAGGCCGCCTTCACTCGCGCCTCCTTTTTTGTTATACCTAATCCATTCCACTTCGCCAGCATCTTAATGAGTGGCGGAAAGCGAAACCTTCCTACACGGCTTTTCTCTCGGCGCTCGCACGAGCCGTACGCATTGGAATTGAGCTGACTACGAGCGTCACAACCGTGTTGACAATCAACGCGACAATGCCGACATTCAAATCTTGCACCACTTGCGGCAATGACGGGAATAACGTGCCGACGCTGCTGCCGGACAGCGTGATGTACGCCACTGTAGCCACGCCTGCTACAATTCCGGCAAATGCCCCTTGCTTCGTGACAACATTTTGCTTCGTTAAACTTAGCACGAAAGAAGGGAACAACTGGGTTACAAGACTATATCCCATCAAAAGCAACGCCACGATCGTATCGCCGCCCCGGAACGTAAAGTACAAGGAAATGAGGGCAATAACGGGAACAAGATATTTCGCCAACTTGGCGACTTGCTCATCGGTAGCGGATGGTACAAACACTTGATACACATTCTTCACAAGTAACGTCGATGCGCTCATCAAAATCATCGACCCTGGAACCATGGCGGTGAGCAGCCCGGCGGCGCCAATCAACCCGACGACCCACGGGTCAAACGTTTGAATGGACAATTTTAATAAAGCCAAATCCGCATCCGACCCTTCGAGCCCCGGCACTTGCAAAATCGCAGCAAAACCAACGAAAAAGACAAACAATAAAACCAACTGATAAATCGGCAAAACAATGGCATTTTTCCGAAAAACATTGGCGCTTTTCGCCGAATAAATGGATCCAAACGTATGAGGCCACATATAGAATCCAAGTGCCGTCAGCAACACCGTTGAAATGAACCACGAAGCACTCATGCCTTTGTCTGGCAACGCTAAAAACCCGGGCTTCACTTGTTCAACCGTCTCAAACATCGGCTGGATTCCCCCATAATAGTGGAACGGGAGATAAATCCCTAAAAAGACGGCCACGACTAAAATCATAATGTCTTTCACCACTGCTGTCCATGCCGAACCGTGAATACCCGAAATCATTACGTAGACGGTTACGGCCAACACTCCAATCCAAATAGCGGCAGTCGGAGAAATCGTGCCGTAGGAAGCTTGGGAAACGATAATGCCAAGCCCTTTCAATTGCAGCACCAAATACGGAATGAGCGCCACAACCCCTACAAGCGCCACGAGAACACCGAGCATCGGGCTGTCGTACTTTCGGGCGAAGAAGTCGGATTGGGACATCAACCGATGTTCTTTCGCGTACTTCCATACTTTCGGCAACATCCAATACGATAACACATAGGCTAGGCAGCCGTAGGCGATAATGTAAAATGTCGGTCCGCCTTTTCCATAGGCCCAACCGCTTCCGCCAAGGAATGTAAACGTCGTATAAATCTCACCGGCCATCAAGAGAAATACAAAGATCGTGCCAAATCCGCGCCCGCCGACCGTCCATTGCTCCAAGTTCATGTCTTTCCCTTTGCGCGCTTGCAGCCCTAAATAAAGAGAAAACAACAAGAAAGCAAAAATAATGACTAACGCTGCATTCATGTTTGCTCGTCCTCCTTCACCGCGGGGTCAAAGCGATAAACAATCGCCATAATGATCGAGGTGATGATCACCCAAGCCACTAGCCAAAACAGAAGCAACGGCATGCCAAACACATACGGAGTCACTTGATTCACAAATGGAACGCCGCCAAGCATGCCGATAAACGGCAACACCATCAGCCAACGAATGTTTTTCAATTTCCTTTCTCCCCTTTCCCTTTTCTCTAGCATAGGTGGAAAGCGGAAGCGCCTTACTCCGCTTCCGCCAACAGTTTCAACGTCGCGCCGACAAACATTTGCACACCCATCTCGAGCGCGTCTTCGTCAATCGTAAAGCGCGGGTGGTGGTGCGGGTAAATAATGCCCTTTTCTTCGTTTCTAGCGCCGACGTAGAAAAAGCTGCCCGGCGCTTTTTGCAGGAACGCCGAGAAGTCCTCGCCGCCCATGTTTGGCTTGAGACGGGCGACGGCTTCCTCGCCGAACAGTTCGCGCGTCGTTTCTTCGATGACGCGGGTCACTTCGTCGTAGTTGATGACCGGGCGATAGCCGTAGTCAAATCGGAACTCGTACGAGGCGCCGTGCGCTTCGGTAATGCCTTTGACAATGCGCTCCATCCATTGTGGCACTGTCTGGCGCAGCTTGGCATCGAACGTGCGCACAGTTCCTTGGATTTCGACTTCCCCTGGCAAGACGTTATGCGCCGTCCCCGCGACAAACTGTGTGACGGATACGACGAGCGGCTCAATCGGGTCAACATAGCGTGAGACGATATGTTGCAAGTTTGTCACGACTTGGGCGCCGATGGCGATCGCATCGATCGTTTGGTGCGGCATCGCCCCGTGGCCGCCTTTGCCGATGATGCGGATGAAAAAGCGGTCGGGTGCGGCCATCATCGGTCCGTACACAATGCCGACTTTGCCGCGCTCAAGCGGCGACCAAAGGTGGGTGCCGATGACGACGTCCACTCCGTCCATGACGCCGGCTTGCACCATCTCTTCCGCCCCGCCGGGGAACAGTTCTTCCGCATGTTGGAACAAAAAGCGGATTTCGCCGCGGAGTTGATCACGCAACTGGGCAAAAATTTTCGCCGTCCCCAAAAGCATCGCCGTATGGCCGTCATGGCCGCACGCATGCATGACGCCCGGAGTTTTCGAAGCAAATTCAAACGTGTTTTCCTCTTGAATCGGCAATGCGTCCATATCCGCGCGAATGGCAACGACCCGGCCTGGCTGTCGGCCGACAAGGCGCGCCATCACGCTCGTTTTCGTCGGGCGGGTTATCTCGAGACCGCCGAACGATTGCAGCGTCTCGTACACAAACTGCGCCGTTTTCTCCTCTTGGAACGACAATTCGGGATGGGCGTGCAAGTAGCGGCGCCAAGCGATGACGTCCGCTTTCACTTCATCGACGAGCCGTTTGATTTCTTCCTTTGTCATCACGTTTCCCCCTGTTCATGTTTTCGTTATTCCCCTCGAGCCAGCTGCTGCACCGTATGGTAAAGGACGGACGCTCCAGCAGCGCAATCTTCCTTCGTGCTCCACTCCGCCGGATTATGACTCACCCCATCTTGGGAGCGGACAAAGATCATGCCGATCGGACAAAGGGGGGCGAGCTGCACCCCATCATGAGCCGCACCGCTCGGCAGCCAAAACGGCGGATAGCCAAGCTTTCGGCACGCCGCTTCGGCGGCATGCTTCACTTCATCTGAACATAGCACTGGCGGCATGTCTTGCAGCAGCTCGGTTGTGACACGGACATTCCGTTCCTTCGCGATCGCTTGCGCCCGCTCGGCTATCACTCCCCATACCCGATCGCGAACTTCCGCCTGCAAGTCGCGCAAATCGAGCACAAATTCGACCCGCTCGGGAATGACGTTAATGCCGCCTGGAAACACATGAAGCTGTCCGACCGTTCCGACCGTTGTCCCCGTCCGCCTTGCTTCCTCTTCAATGACCGCCATGATTTGCGCGGCGGCGGCCATCGGGTCGCGCCGCAACGACATCGGCGTCGCACCGGCATGTTCCGCCTTTCCTTCAACGGTGAATTTCACCCAAACGAGCCCGGCGATGCCGGTGACAATGCCGACGGGAAGACCGGCCTCCTCGAGCACCCGGCCTTGTTCGATATGCAGTTCGACATACGCTTTGATCGTTCCAGGTTTTCGCGCTGCCTGCGGCAAGCGGTCGGGATCAAACCCCGCCCGCTTCAGCGCTTCGGCAACGGAGACCCCTTCCACGTCGCGATAGTCGAGCGCTTCTGGCGGCAGCGTCCCGGCCATCGCGCGGCTGCCGATCATGCCGAAACGAAAGCGCGCCCCTTCTTCATCGGTAAACGCCACGACTTCAATCGGGTGATGCGTCCTGACTCCTTGCTCATTCATCGTCTGCACCACTTCGATGCCAGCCAGCACCCCGAGCGGGCCGTCAAAGCGGCCGCCATTGTAGACCGAATCAATATGTGAACCAATGAGCATAACTGGCGCGTCGGGATTCACGCCTTCTTTCCGTCCGATCAAGTTGCCTGCCGCGTCTTCATATACAGCGAGCCCCGCTTCGCGCATGTAGGAAGCGACCAACTCTTTCGCTTGCCGTTCTTCAGCGGTGAACGAAAGCCGCGTCACACCGCCGCCCGGTTGCTTCCCAATTTCCCCTAATTCCATGATCCGTTGCCAAAGACGTTCTCCTTGAACCAATCCGCTCCCCTCTTTCTCTCGGACAATTTACGGATGAATTTCGGCTATGTCCTTAATTATAACGCACTCTACTAAATTTTCAAATAGTAAAAATCATATTGAATAGTCCAAATGATGCGCCACTGAACCTCCGTTTCCTCCGGCTTAGGCAAGGCATTCTTCTGTTTCTGCGCGCGATGTTCTCCCCCTTCGTTTTTGTTTTGCTGCGCGTGTTTTTTGCCCACCATATCAAAAATCGGCTTCTACGAACAGCAGAAGCCGATTGACCATCGAGTTATAAAAAAATGCGATACACTTTCCGTGGGCGTCCCCGGGGGTAAGGGCTTGTTTCCCCGATCGCCTCGGCGAGGCCGGCAGCCTCTAGTTCTTTTAAAATTCGCCGGGCGCTGCGCGGCAAAATTTGCAGATCACTCGCCAGTTCATGTGCTTCCATTTCGTTCGTCCCGCGCCGGCGCAAAATGGCTTGCAGTTTACCGAGCGTGACGGTGCTTAAATTTGTGTGCTCGGCCAGTTGCCGCAGCTCTTCATTGCCAATGGAATAGTGAATTTGCTCCTCTTTTCCGAGCGGGCCCGCGATCGTCCCGTCATCAAACGCAACCATCCAGGCGCCTCTGCCATAGTGCTTCGCATGCAAAAACGCCCTTCCCGCCTGAATTTCCGCCTCGTACGCTGTTCGTCCAATGCCGATGCCACACGCCACGACTTCCTCGTAAAGATGTGTCATCTCCCTGGACGTGGGAATCGTTTTATAGCCGGCGGTCATCTCTTTTAACGCGCCTCTTGTTGTAAAGATGACATAGCGGCCCGGCCCGACGCTTTTCAGCGACCCTTGCACTTTTTTTGTATACTGCAGCAGTTTTTCCGTCGTCTTCAGTTCCATCTTATAAATTTCATCCGATGAAAATGTCTCCGGGGATGTGGCCGTCATGGAATCGACTTCGATCATCTGCACCGCGATTTGCGCATCTTGTACCCGGAGCATTTCCCCTGTGCGAATGATGGTTTGCACGACCGCTTCCACCGACGAACGGGCGGGCAGCACGCGATAGACGGGCATTCCCATTTTTTCCATTTCCAAATGCGCCGTCCGCAGACAAGTAACCGCCGCCTTCGTTTTCCCTTGCTTCCATAGATCGTAATGATAACGGGCAAGTTCCTGAGCGGAAATGCCCCCTTCGTAATGTTTGATATACAAAACCGGCTCATGGATGCCGGCTTCCTCGAGAAGCCGTTCCACCTCGCCGTGCTCATACGTATCAAAGCTCAGCTCGCAGACCGGGATTTGTTTTGTATAATGCGCTTGCAGCAGCGTGCGGTATAAGCTCGCCCCCGTATGCGGCACATAAAACAGCGGCACCCCGGCCTCGCCGGACTGCTTGGCGATCGAGTACGGCACTTGTCCGGAAAACAGCCACATATCGACTTGAGCGGCAAGCGGGCGCATCAAATCGAGAATGTCACGTTCATCCCAATACACAACCGGAAAGCAAACTAACTCCTTATACTCCTCCACGACCGCCTGAATGATCGGCAGCGAATCGTCTGCCCCTAAGAGGCCTAACCGAATGCGAATGCCGCACACCCCCTTCCGCCATGTTCTCTCCCCGTCCTCCCAACGCCCTTGCCTGCGCCGCTTGCTTCTCTGGCTTCCTGTTTCGAGTTCCAAAATTCACCAAATGTATTACCAACAGGCACTTGATTGGACGTCCGCAGCACCGCCATGCGGCTCTACCCCTTCTGCCTTTCGATGGCTTGACTTTGCATCGACCACCACGAAAAGAAGGGTTGAGCGTTGTCTATCCTTCTTTTTCCCCATGTATAGAGACCGGCCGTGATGAGAGAACGCCCATCGTCCTCCCCGCCGCCGGCCGCCCGATTGATTCGTAGATCAGGCCGGCGGCTTCGGCTGCCCTCAAGCCGTAACAGTTGCGCCCGTCCACCACGATTGGCGTCTTCATCAGCGCCTTATAGCGGTGAAGGTCAAACTGCAAGACGGCGGGCCACTCGGTGAAAATGAAACAAACGTCCGCATCACGAATGGCGTCTTCGATCGTCTCACAACAAGCGACCGCCTCGCCGAAGCGGCGGGCGACATGATGGAGGGCGGCCGGGTCCCAAACGCGCACGTTCGCCCCTTCGGCGACCAAACGCTCGATGTTGGCGAACGCCGGCGATTCCCGCACATCATCCGTCCCTGGCTTGAACGAAGCGCCCAACACCGCCACCGTCCGTCCGTAAAGCGAGCCGAGATGGGCGCGCGCTTTTTCAAGCAGCCGCCATGTTTGCGCCTCATTGACTGCAATCGCCGCCTCGACCGTTTTGAGCGAATAGCCGTGCGCCGCAGCCAGCTGGCGAAGCGCCTTCGCATCCTTCGGCAAACACGAGCCGCCGTAACCGACGCCGGCGCGCAAAAAGCGGCGGCCGATGCGCGGGTCCATGCCGATCCCTTCGGCGACCGCCTCGATGTCGGCGCCTACCAACTCGCATACGTTGGCGATGTCATTGATATAGGAAATTTTTAGCGCCAAAAACACATTGGCGGCGTATTTGATCATCTCCGCGCTTTTCCGGTCGGTGACGACATACGGAAGAGCAAACGGGGCGTAAACGGTTTTCATCACCCGCTCGGCGCGCTCCGATTCAACGCCCAACACAATGCGCGGCGCCTGCAATGTGTCGCGCACCGCTGTTCCTTGCGACAAAAACTCCGGGTTGGATGCGACGTCGAGCTTCACCCCCGGCCGTCCGTTTTCCGCCAAAAAGCGGGCGGCTTCATCGGCGGTGCCGACGGGCACGGTCGACTTGATGACGACAAGGCCATCCCGCTCCGCCGCCCGGGCGATGCGGCGCAATGCGTCCCATACGTCGTCAAGCCTTACAGACCCGTCCGGCTGCGGCGGCGTGCCGACGGCGATCATGATGACATCCGCCTTGCGATACGCTTCGCCGTCATCCGTTGTGAAGCGGAGGCGGGGGCGGTTTCGCCTGAGGAGCGGCTCCAGCCCGGGTTCATAAATCGGAACGGTTCCTTCGTTTAACAAGCCGATTTTTTCTTCATTCACATCAACGCATGTCACATCGTGTCCTTTGTCCGCCAAGCAGGCGGCGGTGACGAGTCCTACGTATCCCGCCCCTACAATCGTTACGTTCACCGGTTATCACACCTTTTTCTCCATTGCGGCCATTGTCGCTTGTTCCCATTATATCGAATCCGCCGTCCATTTTCACCGTTGGCGCCCGGTCAAAAAAATGTTCATGAGCAAGCGTTGTCCGCCACCGTGGCATGAACATGACCGATCAAGGCTACATGCTTTCGCCAAAAAAGAAAACCGGGGGAACTGCCTTGTCCCCCGGTGGCACCGCATTGTTTCGCAACGACCGTCATGTTTTTACGCCGCCTTTTTCCGTTTAGGTAGAGACGGACGGTCGACCGCCAACCCGAGCGCCGCCCCGATCAAGGCCGGGACGACCCAGCCGAGCCCGATCGAGAACAACGGCGCCCATGAGAGCAACGGCTCAAGCCATGCCGTCTCCACCCCGGTCGCTTTTAGTCCATCATACAAGCTGAACACGGCCGTCAACAGCACGGCGAAACCGTACACCTTCCGCGACCCGCCGTGCCAACGATGGAAAAATGACAACACAACGAGTACGATCGCGAGCGGATACAACATCGTCAAAACCGGAACAGAAATGGCGATCAGCGCATTTAAGCCTAGATTTGACATCAAAAAACTGAAGACGGTAAGCACGGTCACGTACGTCCGGTACGAAACGGATGGCGTGAGCGTTTGAAAGTACTGCGCACAAGCAGCGACCAACCCGACGGCTGTCGTCAAGCAGGCGAGCGCAACGATGACGCCTAACAGCACCTTCCCGCCGCCGCCGAACAACAGCGCCGATACATGCGACAACAGCTCAGCCCCGTTGGCAAAAGAGCCGACACCAGCCATTCGCGATCCAATGATGGCGATGCCCGTATATACAAGCGCAAGCCCGACCCCGGCGATCAGCCCGGCTTGAATCGTCGCCTTCGCCTGCAAGGACGGACGGTTCACCCCGCGGTCGCGAAGCGCATGGATGACAACAATGCCAAAGGCGAGCGCGGCGATCGTATCCATCGTCAAATACCCTTCCAACATCCCTTTCGCCAACGGAGCGGACGCATATTTCTCGGCAGGCGCAGCCTGCGGGTCATCGAGCCGGATCAATCCCGTCATGCAAAGCACGGCAATCGAAAGCAACAACGCCGGCGTCAACAACTGCCCGATTCGATCGACGAGCTTGGACGGGTTTAAGCTTAACCAATACACGAGCGCAAAAAAGATGCCGGTAAACAGCCACATCGCGAAGGCGCCACCATCAACAAAAAATGGCTTCGCTCCGATTTCATAGGCGACGCTCGCCGCCCTTGGAATGCCAAAAAACGGGCCGATCGCCAAATACACCGCCAGTGAAAAACAAAGGCTAAACAGCGGATGAACGGCGTTGCCGAGCGAATGGACGCCGTCTTTCGCAAACGCCACCGCCGCCACCGACAACAGCGGCAGCCCGACCCCTGTGATAATAAAGCCGAACACCGCGGGCCACACGGCCGTTCCCGCTTCCATTCCTAAGTAAGGAGGAAAGATTAAATTCCCCGCTCCAAAAAAGAGAGAAAAGAGCATGAGTCCGGTCCATACCACATCTTTCATTTTCATCATGTACATCCCCCGTTCTTCTTTGTATAAAAATATTTAAAATATTTTAATATATATAAAAATAGTTAGATAATTAGAATATAACAGAAAAAATATTATCGTTTCTCGTTATAAATATTATATTTTTTAAACTATTTTGTCAACGATCCATGCCTACATTCCGCTCATGGAAAAAGGCACCTGCCTAGGCAGGTGCCTTTCCATAATCCGTCGGCCGCGTATGCGGTGCCTCATTCAAAATAGCGGCGAACCGCGCTTGCGATCGCTGTTGTTACCGCTTCTTGATACCCATCGGTCGCCACTGTTCCGGCATCGGACGGATTGCTCAAATAGCCGAGTTCAAGCAATACGGACGGCCGCTCGTTTTCCCGCAACACGTAATAGTCGCCAAAAGCAATGCCGCGAAACGGCAACGTGGAGAGCTGCGTGAACGGCCCTTGGAACGATTGCGCCAAGCCATAGTCGGCGAACCGGTCGTAATAGTAAACGGTGATGCCGGAAGCGTCCCGGTCAGCCGCGCTGTCGTAATGCAAGCTAATAAACGCGTCCGCCTGATACAAGCGGGCGGCGGCGACGCGCGCCGACAGCGGCACGTAATCATCACCGGCGCGGGTCAACACCACGCGCGCTCCGTACATTTCCAACTTTTCTTTCAGCCGTTCCGCCGTTTCCATGGTCAATGCTTTCTCGACGACGCCATTGACGCTTTGCGCCCCTCCGTCTTTGCCGCCATGGCCTGCATCCAGCACGACCGTTTTCCCGGCCAGCGCCTGAATAGGCCCTCGTGTCCAGCGGCTCACATATCGGCGCGGGCCATTTCCTTGAATGGCGGCGAGGCTAACGCCGACAGGTGAAACCGAGGCGACCACTGCGTCTTCCTCGCTTTCAACTGCCTGTCCACTTTTCATTTCAACGTAATCCGCCGCCACCCAACCGCCTGAACCAGACCGGGCAACGATCTTGTACCAGTCCTGTTTTGTTTCGACAATTTCAACGTGCTCGCCGCGCACCAACCGCCCGACTCGCTCCGCGTCCAGCGACGGTGCAATCCGCACGTTCAGTGAATCGGCCGTCACGACTCCCGTCCGCTGCGAGTTCCGCAACGGTTCAGCGGCTGCCAAATACGACGCCGCCGCCCAGCCGACGGCCTCATTCGTGACAATTTGTTTCCATTCTCCCTCTTCTTGAATGACCGCGACCCGATCCCCTTGAGCAAGATGGCCGATAATGCGCCCATCGAGACTTGGCTCTTGACGGAGACGAAGACGGTCTTCTTGCACGATTTCCATTCTTTGGACAGGGGCGGCGTACGGTGTGGCGATCCAACCGGTTCGGTTCGGCTTCCACTCGATTTTCACCCAGCCGTCTTTCACATCGAGCAGCCGATACGTCTCACCACGGTGAACGTTTGCCAACGGACGGTACGGCACCCCTGGCCCTTGGCGGACGTTCACCCGGTCAGCTGTCACGACAGCCAACTCGTCTGTGTTCTCGTTTTCCCCTTTCGCCCCTGCCGGCCAGGCAGCGACCATCAACCAACATAAACAAAACAATACGGCGAGCCATCTTCCCCGCCTCATGCGCTTTCCCTCCCAGCCGTCTCTATTTCTACTATATGGTTCGCGCACAAAGGTCGATTTCCTGTCTGTCAGTAGGGAAAACTGCTCGACAGAACGGATGACGCCAACGCCCACGAATCGACAATGAATGCGTCACGTCCACATCAAATCCGTTAACGTGACAGCCGTCAACAGAAAAATGCATAAGTCCGGAAACACGGAGCCGTCACAAACGACGTTTGCCCGCATTCCCCGCCCATATCCGATGCCCCAATCAGCGCCATCACCCGGCTGCTTCCTGCTTTCATTCACATAAAATTAAGAGGATGTCTCGCGATGAGACATCCTCCTCGCCCCTACACTTTAACGGATGACCGATCAAACTGAACGAACGCTTCTATATAAGGGGCGGCTTGCGGCGGGTATACACGTTGGGCGGCCGCCAATGCGCCGTCTTGGGTGAATGCAGCTTCTAAGCACATACCGGGCTCGACATACGATTTCACCGACGGCGTCAAGCGCCAACGAAACTGTTCGCCCGTCTCCAACGAGTGAATGATGGCCTCTTCCCGGCCAACGTTCCCTACCCGAAATGTCCCCGTCCGGTACTCTTCTTTGCTTTCCACCATATGTTTCCAAGCAATATCGGCAATCTCCATGGGCAAATCAGGCCGATGATACAGCCGAAGAAGGCGAACCGCTTTCAACAACGGCTCCTGCAATTCCGTCACGAGTTGGCGCACGACCCGGGCATGGCTTGTCCGATAGCGGCCGTCCAACCATTTCGCAAGCGCCTGAACGGCGCTTAACACTTGTTTCGCCTGATTGACGCTTATGTCAGGAGAAAACATGACGTAGTGAAAGGCCAAACATTGCTGCCAATGGCGCGATTCCAACTCATTCCACGATGACAGTGGCGTCGTCTGCAAATAATGGCCGACCGCTGTCACACCGAGACGGTATTTCGCTTTCGTCGCCTCCGATTTTCCTTCCGTTTTTTCTTGGTAAAAACGGACGAGATCGGCGCCGAAAAAGCGCGCTTTCCATTCCGCCGGCATGGCAAAATATCCGCCCTCATCGAGCCGTTGCAACACTTGAACAGACGTTGTCCGCTTGACCTTAGGCGTCACAAATGGCGAGAGCGGCAAACCGTAGCGGGAACGGAGGCTGTTCGTATCGACCATCACCGGACTGCCTTCTTGGCGAAGGCGCTCGAACGTATGATACTCATACGTGCGCAGCCATTGCTCCACTGTTTCCTGCTCGCCGTTCATGGCCAATTCGTGGACGGATCGTCCTCCCCATTCCTCACGCGGCACATGCAGCGTCTGCTCTAACATCACCGCACTGTTGGCAACGAGCGCCATATATGACGGCTCACCCGGCGGCAACTCGACATGGTAGGACAGCAGCTTCACCCCTTTGGGAACAAGGTGCGTCTTTACAGAGCGCGACACCACGTTGGCCCGCATCCCCATAGCTTTAAGCGCCTCTGTCAGCACTCGTTCGGCGTCCGCATCAAAGGTGGAGAGCGTCATCGTCCGCCCCTGCCCGTCTACAAAGCCAGCTAGTTCGTTCAGATAAATCGGGCCGGAGGCAAGATCATCGCAATATTCATACGTCACACCGCGCAGTGAACCTTTGACGGCTTCGTCCGTTTCCTCATCCACGATCACGATTCCATGTCGTTCCAGCTGACGGAGGACGTTGCGCGCATCAGGCATGTCGTAGACGACCGTCCATTGTTCAACTGCTTCCGTCCCGCGCTCCTGTAATGAAGAAGCACTGTGACACGCGTCGACAATATCAAGAAAACGGGAAAATGCCAACTCTTCGTACGGCATGTTCGTCTCTTGAAGGAGAGAACGCATTCGTTCCTCGGCCTTCTTCACTCCGTCCGGCCCAACGATGGAGGCAGCCCCTTGGATATAATGACCGCCGTCAAACGGCTCGAGAAACGCAAACATGCCGCCCCAAGGCACTACATCCGGCATCGTCTCGCTAAATGGCAGAAACAACGTTTCCCCCGTCAATCGGTCGACCGCTGTCCCCCCGTCTTCACCGCGGTCCACAAACTGAACGAGGCGCGGAACAAGCTGAACCCACCGGTCAAGCATGTTTTGCAATTCCGAAGATAAACGGCGTCCTTTCTCGCGCCGAAACCATTCAACGCCGCGCATCCCGTTTGGGAAACGGTGAACGAACAAGTACCAAAGCGTTTCAAGCGGCTCAAGCATCTCACTGTGTTTCATTTCCCGAATGGCCTGACGGAACGCGTGCTTTATCGCCCGTTGTTCGGCGTAGGAGAGCGCCTCGTCTAAGAAACAGTGCACTTGTTGCGACAGCTCATACTTCTGTTCAAAAAACCGACGTTGCCGCGCCCTTTTCGCCTCTTCCTCCATCGCTTTGTTCATGCAGCATTTTTTATACTTTTTTCCGCTCCCACACGGACACGGGTCGTTTCGGCCGACCGACATACGGTTCCCTCCTTGAATCAATTTCGTTTTCTAATTTCTATCACCATTATTATTTTGATTCTTTTAGAAACAGGTTAAACTATAAGTATACAAAAACAATCCTAAAAAAGGGGACGATATTCATGGAAGAGAAAAGACTCATCGACTTGATCGACGAATTGATGACGAGGCTTAATTCAACGAAAACTTCCCATCCGCACGGTCGATGGACGGAAACACCAAAAAGCAAAAGCACGACATCAAAGAAACCGCGCCGCTCCAAAACCGCCTATCAGTTAAAAATATCCTTAAACGGCATCCGTCCGCCGATTTGGCGGCGCGTCCTTGTTCCCGGACATGCAACATTTCACGATCTTCATCTCATCATCCAAGAAGCGATGGGTTGGGAACAAGCTCATTTATACGAGTTCGATCTCAGAAACGTGCTTGTAAGCATCCCGGACGATTGGGACTCGTTCCACTTTGGGAAAGAGCGGTTGGACGCCCGCCGCATTCAATTGCAGCAATGGCTGACGGAAGAAAAACAAAAGTTTCTGTACATTTACGATTTTGGCGACTACTGGCGCCATACCATCACCGTCGAAAAGATTGAAACACTCCCCAAACCGCTGGAACGCGCCACTTGCCTGAAAGGGAAACGGGCATGCCCTCCCGAGGATTGCGGCGGCGTCTATGGTTATTTGGAGCTGCTCGAATCAGCGGCAAACCAAGACTCCCTTACGGATCCGGAACTGCTTGAACGACTTGACTGGATGTATGACATGAAAGGCGAAGATTTTGATCCCGATGCGTTTAACATCGAGGAGGTGAACAAGCGGTTATCCTACATCCATCTGTAGCAAAGGGGGGGAGAAGACGCCCAAAACAACGGCTGGGCACCTTCTCCCATGGATGCGCTGTATGTTCTTAACAAAACCCCCACCCCGCAAATGTTTGCCAGACGAGCTCCTCGAGTTCTTCACGAAGTTCGGCTTCGTCAACCCCTTCAAGCAAACCGTCCTTTTTCCATGTTCGCATCGCCTTGTCAATCAAGCGGCGGACTTGATCGGTGTCCCAGCCTTCGTCATCAAACAGCTCTTCGACTTCGTCAAGCCACTCGTCAATCGCGGCATCCAACTCATCGCCGTCTATCATGTCCTCTTCGAAATCCCACTCATCATCAAGCCATTCCTCATCATCTTCATCCCACTCGCCATCCTCATCGTGATCAAGCATCTCCATCGCGAACAAGACAAATTCCACGGAAGTGGATTCGACTTCCTCGACAGACACTCCGTAGCGTGCGGCCGCTTTCTCTACATCCATGAACTCCTCTTCCGCCATCTGGCCGGCAACATGGCGAAGCGCGGCTGCATACACGATTGGGTCATCGATGACCGGTTCATCTTGTTCGCAATACATGCGCCAAAAGAACGCCGCATGGCTAAGCACCCGGGGCGATGTCTTTTCTTCTCTCCGCTTCAGCTCGTGAAGGACTGCCTCTTCGTCAGGATGATTCCATTCCAGTTCGGCCGACAGCTGCCATAGCCATTCGTTAAGGGCTAGATCGAGCGCTTCTGGAAACGATGTTCGCCAAAACGCGTCTGCCGCTTTCCCGCTTCGTTTTCTCTCCGCCTCGATCGCATGGGCGAGCCGTGCTCTTCCGCTCTTTGGAAACGGCAGAGCGGCTATAAAGTACGTAAACTCTTCCCCGTATGGAAGGAGGAAGCCAAGCAAAACGTCCCCTTCTTCAGCCGGCGGCACGGCCTCCGACGTTAAAAAATGGACGCGTTGTTCTTCCCTGCTCACAAGATCGCGCACCATGAGACGCCGCTCTTCCTCGAAACGGATGATCTCGCCAAACGACGGAACCCCCTCCGTCCACCGCTCCAAATGCGCTTGCACCGCCGGCCGCCAACGATTGCGGCGCCGGTCTTGCATGTACGCCGAAAAGATCGTGGTCCCTTTCTCATCCACCGGCCGGCAAAAAACAGCCCAATCCGTCAACAATAAATGAGCGCCCGCCTCTAACTCTTCCGGAAACCACTGCAACGGGCATTCCGCCATCGCTTCCACCAACACGTCCTCGTATCGCTCCGACGCAAACAAGACCACATCCTGCATGCATTCGACCAGCTCGCGCTCAATGATGGATGCAATCGATACCGCCTCTTGCTTTCCGCAACAATGCTTGTACTTTTTGCCGCTGCCGCACGGACAAAGGGCATTCCGCGACACCGTCATATCGCCACCCACTTTCCTTTGATTCGGCCTTGCCGTTATTTTCATTGTATCATAGCAGAGAGAAAAGCAGGAATAAATCCCACACCAAACAGACATAGCAACGATACAATCCGCCATGCTATAATAGGTAGATATAAAGAGTGAACGGAAAACGGGGGCTTTCTTCGGGAACCCATGATGCACAATGGACGGAAAGGACGGACCGGTATGTTGCAGACCGCAATCTCAAAACCTCTATTGCAAAAAGCCGCTGCCGACTTGCAGCGGGAATGGCCGTTTTCTCTCTTCCAACATGTCATCCAAAAAGGGCGAGAGTTGTCGCGGCAAGGGTTTGTGTACAACGTCATGGTCATGGACAGCGATTTTATCGAAGGAAAAGTCATCGGCGACACCGCGATTCATGACGTGACGCTTGATTTATCGGACATCTCCCTCCACAGCTGCCCATGCGAGGCGGAAGATCTTTGCCCGCACGTATTGGCGCTGTTCTTTTACGTGTACGGCAACGTATTTGACAATGGCGAGTTGTTGCGGCAATGGAAACAAGGCGGACAAACCCCAACCCGGAAAGCGGCTTCGCGCAAAAAGCCGCCTGAAACACGCACAGCGGAACCGGCGGAATCGGTCGCCCAATGGCGGAAGCAGTTCGCCGACCTATTGGACGAATGGAGCGCCCGCCACCGCCGCCGCAATGATTGGCCGTACCGCTTGTCCCATCAACTGTTTCCAAAACTCGTCAAAAACAGCCCGAAACACGGCGCTGTTCGTTCGTTGCACCGCTTTCATGCGGCCTTGTTTCTGCTTGACCATCTGTTTGAATACGGACGCGAACGCGGTTGGGGCCAAGGGCTGTTGTTTGGATCATACGACGAGTTTTCGTGGCAGCAGGACGTCGACTATATCGCCGACGAATGGTTCGAAGCGTTGGAGCAGTTTCCGTCCGAACCGCCGCCCCCGTCTGTTGAAGCGCTCATTGAACAGACGATCCCGTATGTACGGGAGTTGTTGCTGCGGTGGGGAAAGGCGTCCCCTTCACTCGTCTATAGCCTATACACAACCGCTTGGGAGCTGCTGTTCACGAAAGAAGCGCAGCGCCGGCAAGAGAAAGAAACGCTGATCCGCCTGGCAACGGAAAAACAGTCAACCACTCTGTTGCTAGCTGCCGCCCATCTCGCCTTTTTACTCGGCGAAGATGACGAAGCGCTCGCCATCTACCGCCAACATCCCAAGGAAGCGGCTCCGTTTTTTATCGATTGGATGGAACGTTTCGCGTCCTCGCACCTGCCGGAACGTTTCGCATCGTTTTGGGCGAAAGGGAAGCAAGAGCTTGCCTTCTACATATCCGCTCTTCCAGAGATGGAGCGGTCGCCGTTTGTCAACGAAATCGGTCGGCTGTACGAATCATACGCTCGCCAACACAACAAATGGGACGACTATGAGAAGCTGTTGTCCGCATGCTTCCCATACAGCGCGAACCGCTACGTTCATTGGCTGCTCGGCCAAAGGCGCTACCATGATGTAGTCGACTTATACTTATGGGTGGACGCCACCGCCCATGACATTGATCCAACATTTCTCGCCATGCTGCAAAAACAAAACCCGGCGCTCGTCTTGCCATTGTATCACCGAGCGGTCATGCGTTTTGTCGAGGCGAAAAACCGCGCAAGCTATCGCGTCGCCGTGCAATATTTAAAAAAATTGCGTGCGTGCTACCGATCGTTGAAACGAATGAACGAATGGCAGATGTATCTTGAACAGCTGCTGGCCAAAACAGCGCGCATGCGGGCGTTTCATGAAGAACTGGAGAAAGGAAAATTGCTTCCATGATGGAACAAGCGTTGCAGACGATCACCCTTTCATGTGAGTGGAGCGAAGAAGGACGATGCTTCTGGCTCAGCGGCCCGGACCGTGTTTCGAGCTGGGCGCCGCTCGTGTTCGCCTGGCATGAAGAAACGTTTTACGGCGCCTTGCTTGACGTCGCGACCGTCCACGGACGCGAAGCGGTGCGGCTATCCCCGTGGCAGGCGCTCACGTTTTTCGCCTGGCGCCCGTCCAACCGTTTTCTTTCCATCAAGTGGGGAGATGAGTTCACCGCCCAGCTTGAAACATGGGCGAAGCAAATCATCGACGATGTGCGCGCGCGCCGCTTCCGCCCCGATTTCTCAGCGTGGAAACAAGGACAGCCGTCTGAATGGGCCGAAGCCGAACGGACGCGTTGGCGCGGGCTCAAAGACGATCCGCACCCGCTTGTTGCGGCATGGCGGTCGCTCGCAATCGCCGACTGGCTGTCGCGCGATCCGGAACTGCGCGGCATTTGGCAAGAAATCGTCGACGCCCATCCGGCCATCTTAGCCCGCGGCGGCCAATGGGCCGGAGCGGAAGACGACTGGCTCGAACAAATCGGTTGGCTCGGCGAACGTCCGCCGTTTATGGTCGGGCTGCGCCTCACGGAACCGCCCGAGGACGGCGGCCCATGGACGCTGGAAGCGGTGTTCATCGCCATCGACGACAGCGTCATCGCCTCTGCCCGTGATATTCCGCGCGCCTGGCGCCCATATGAATCATCGATCCAGCGCGCCATTCGCCGCATTTGCGCGATCGTGCCGTGGCTTGACGCCGGGGAGGGTCTGCGGACGGAACTGTCTAATGAAGAAGCGTGGCGTTTTTTGTCCGAAGACAGCTTAAAGCTCACCGAAGCGGGCGTGCGTCTCTTATTGCCTGATTGGTGGCACGACATCCGCCAGGCGCAGCTGTCGGTCAAAGCGAAGCTGTCCCCGTCTGTCACGGCCGAATCGCTGTTTGGCCTTGAACGGCTCGCTGATTTCGATTGGCGCGTCGCGACCAACGGCGTTGAGCTGACGGAAGAGGAATTTGCCGCTTTGGCGGAACAAAAACGGCGCCTCATCCGCCTGCGCGGCCAATGGCTCATCCTTGACCCCGCCCTTGTCCGCCGCGCGCAGGCGCTCATGGAAAAGGCGAAAAAAGAAGGCGTGCCGATCCACGATATCGTGGCGCAAACGCTGCTTTCAGAAGCAGAGGAGCGCGAAGAGGCAACGGACGAATCGATCCCGATCCACATTGACGTCCATGATCAGTTCCGCGCGTTCATCCGCCAGCTCCAGCAGCTGGATGGATTGCCGAAAGCGAATGTGCCGCCGTCGTTTCGCGGCACACTCCGCCCGTACCAGCAGCGCGGCGTCGACTGGCTCGCCTTTTTGCGCCGCTTTGGCTTTGGCGCCTGTCTGGCCGATGACATGGGGCTTGGCAAAACGGTGCAGCTGCTCGCTTATTTGGCGCACGTCAAAGAAACCGAGCGCTCGGACACGCCGGCGTTGCTCATTTGCCCGACCAGCGTGATCGGCAACTGGCAAAAAGAATGCGCCCGCTTCACCCCAGACTTGCGCATCTACGTGCACCATGGGCCAAACCGGGCGAAACACGACGAGTTCATCAAAACAGCGGGCGAAGCCGACTTGGTCATTACCTCTTACAGCTTGGCCCATTTGGACTACGACGATTTAAAACAGCTTGACTGGCATGCGATTTGTCTTGATGAAGCGCAAAACATCAAAAATGCGCAAACGAAACAGGCGCGCGCCATCCGCCGCCTGCGCGGAACGCATAAAATCGCCTTATCCGGCACGCCTGTCGAAAACCGGCTCAACGAACTTTGGAGCATCTTCCACTTTCTCAACCCCGGCTATCTCGGCAGCGCGGCCGAGTTCGAGCGCCGCTTCGCCGGCCCGATCGAAAAAGAAGGCGATGCCCGCAAAAAAGCGGCCTTGCAAGCGCTCATCCGCCCGTTCTTGTTGCGGCGGACGAAAACGGACGAAGCAGTCGCCCTCAACTTGCCGGATAAGCTCGAACAAAAAGAATATTGTCCGCTCACAGCCGAACAGGCGGCATTGTATGAGCAGCTTGTCAACGATACGCTCGAGCGCGCCAAAGAAGCGAGCCCGTTTGCGCGGCGCGGGTTGATTTTGCAAATGATCAACGGCATCAAGCAAATTTGCGACCATCCGGCGCTTTATTTAAAAGAACGCCATCCGCGCCAGCTCGTCGAGCGGTCGCATAAACTTGAAAAACTCGTCGAACTCATCGAGCAAATTCGCGCCAACGACGAGTCATGCCTCATTTTCACCCAGTATGTGCGGATGGGCGAGATGATCCAACAGCTGCTTTCCGACTTGTTTGACGAGCCGGTGCTGTTTTTAAACGGCAGCGTCCCGAAACAAGCACGCGATCGAATGGTCGAGGAGTTTCAAGCGCGAAAAGCGCCGATTTTCCTTTTATCGCTCAAGGCGGGCGGCACCGGTCTCAACTTGACGGCCGCCAACCACGTCATCCATTTCGACCGCTGGTGGAACCCGGCTGTGGAAAACCAGGCGACCGACCGCGCCTACCGCATCGGACAGACGAAATTCGTCCACGTCCATAAATTGATCACCGTCGGGACAATCGAAGAAAAAATCGACGAGATGCTCGAACAAAAGCAAGCGCTCGCTGATGTGATCACCGAAGGCGAAACGTGGATCACCGAGCTGTCGGACGATGAACTGCGCGACCTGCTCGCCTTATCGGCCGCGGCGAAAGGAGGCGCTTGATCATGCCCGAAGCAAAACCAAAGCGGAAGAAAACGAAACCGGAAAATCCGTGGGAAAAGCTGCTGAAACGGATGGAAGAGAAAATGAAGGAGCGGGAAAAGCGGCAAAAACAACCGTAAAGGACATCACGCAGGCGATGAACATCCTGTTGGACACAGAAAAAACTTCATCAACAAGTGTTGTTCTTTGTCCAGCCATGAAAAGGATCATCCAGGCACGTGTGTTCATCGAAACATCTCATGGGCAACGTTTTGCCCTTCACCCGGGCATGAACATGAATCATCAAGGCACGCGCATTTTCACGGAAAGATCCATGGGCAGCACGCTTTGCCCTCCACCCGGGGATGAAAATCACGCGCCAGTCCTGCATTTTCAAGAAAACAGCGTGGGATTCGTCCCACGCTGTTCGCTTTCAAGCCGTCCTCTTGTCAACGAAACCATTCCGTCATGTCGATTTCAAGCCCCGGAAAATGAACAGAGCGGACCGTTCCCGTTTTCATCTGAACATCCGCTCGGGAACCACCGCACATTACCGGCCAAAACGAAAAAAGGCCAGCCGCCCCCTTCTCATCAAGAGAAGGTGGGACCGTGCCGGTCCTTTTCCCTAAACGGAAGCATACATCCGATCAAGTTCTTGAGCCTCGTATTTCGCAAACGGATCGATGAGCGAAATTTTTTGCGCTTCTGCATCGCTCACGCCGGCGTACAGCTCAGCCGTGCCGTCGCCTTTGCGGATGAGCCCACCGCTGAAGACGACATTCGCCAAGTCCGGGCGTTTCGCCGGGCCGTCCAAAAAGTGGGAGCGAAGCGCAAGCAATTCCAACTCCGAACGCTCCATCGTCTCCGGGTTCAACACGAACACCATCGGATAGTAGTGGCGATTGCCGTGCTCGTCAAAGCAGGCGATATGGCCGAGCGCGCCGACCAACCCGTTGGAAAGCAAATGGGCCTCATTCACGCCGCCCCATTCCTCATCCGTAAATTGGGCGTCAAGAAGCGGAGCGGCTTCGATGACGTCCGGCGTCAACTCATCGAGCGAGAAAATGCGGGTAAACCCGATTTTGCCGCGGCCCCCTTTTTCCCCTTGCGGCCGGGTGAACACGCCGATCGAGCCATCTTTCAGCTCAACGAGGCGGATGTCTTTCATCCCGTCCGGCCCTTCGGCGAACTTTTTCAAACTGCGGATATTGCGGCCGCGGTAAAAGACGGTCCGCCAGCTCAGCTCGCCGTCAAACACCGGATGCGGAAACGTTTCCACCCCGCCGAACACCAACTGGCCGTGAATGCGCGCCACAAACGGGTCCTGCAAGGCAAACACCGGCGCCCCTTCGCGCGGCACCCAGACGCCATCGCGCTCGACGAAAAAGTACACTTCCGACTGCTCGCTGTCGCGCGACTCGACGCGGCCCGCGATGACAAATTCACCTTCATCTTCAAACGGTGCAGAAATATTGTAAACGTCCCGGTCCCCGACACCCGCAAAGCGGAGCTTTTCCGGCTCAAACGGCTGCGGAGCCGAGCGAAATTCGTCCACTAACACTTGGCATGTCTTTAATGTTGGCAATGAGAATAACATGATCCATCCCTCCGGATGCCGCCAAAAACGCCCGCATCGGCATTTTTGGCCGTTTTTCCTGGTCGCGGTTCGAACAGGAAACCCTCACTTCCTTTTCACACCGGCTTCGTCATTTGGACACCAAAGGCGATGCCACCTCCCGTCGGCCGGATCAGGAAGTCAATGAAACTCATTCTTTCGTGTGCTCCTATTATAATATGATATGAGAAAGAAGGAAACACGTTATTCGTTGCCAAAAAAAGAAGGGCCAAGCGAAGTCAAGGCCCTTTTTCTTCCTTTATTGGCGCTGTTGGACAAAATCGATGAAAGCTTGGTCAACATCCACGACCACAAACTCCACATCCTCAACCGGCCCAAGCACCTCGAGGAACAGCCGCGCCACTTTTTCCTTGTCAAGCCCCCCGACGCCTGTCCCTAACGCTGGAAGCGCCACCTTCTTGATTCCGTGTTCCCGGCAGTACGCCACAAGCCGTTCAAGACACATGCGGACAATCTCATACGATGTCGCCCCGGCCGGCCGCTTCATCGTCACTAAGTGAATCACCCCGCGAAACGGGAGCGAGCCTGCCCCCGTCACATACAAGTCACCAGGCTTTGGATCTTGCGCCTGGCAGACGCGGATCGCCTCCTCTTCAATCACACGTCCCCCAGCTCGGCGAATCGCCGCTGCCACGCCGCCGCCCATCGGTCCGATGCCGTTGGCGGCATTGCAAATGTACTCGACTCCTTCGACCTTCGTCAAATCGCCTACCATGGCCCGAATCATCCGAACCCCTCCTTAGCGGTTTTGCGCAACAACTCCAACAGGACGACGGCATGGTTATGCCGCTCGTCTTTTGCCGCGTACAGCAGCGTCACCGTTCCCGAAAGCGAAAGCAGCTCTGTCACGAGCGCTTGCTTCGTGGCATCCGTCGTCAGCTCCTGTTCATACATTCGTGCAAACTCGGCAAACCGCTCGGGCTGATGGCCAAACCATTTCCGCAATTCAGGGCTTGGCGCGATATCCTTCATCCAGCGGTCAATGCGCGCCTCCGCCTTCAACACCCCGCGCGGCCAAAGGCGGTCGACGAGAATGCGGATGCCGTCATCCCGTTCCGCTGGAATATCAATTTGCTTTGTTTGGAACACAGGTCCGTTTCCCTACTTTCCTTTACACCTCTACCTCGTCCCAGTTCACTTTCACCGCTAACGAACCGCCCGTTCTCCTCAACATTTTTTCCAGCTTGATCCTATCGGTCGATTTTACATTAGGTGTTCTCACTCGCGTCATGATAATTCGTCCTTCAAACCGGTATCCAGACAACTTCTTGCCTAATTGTTCAACTGTCTGCATGATTTGCCGCACCGCTTCCACGAGATCAGACCCTTTTAATTCGATGAAAAATGCCTGCTCCCCTTCGATCACCAAAAATAAAAAGTCGCATTTTACCCCCTCTTGAATCAAACAACCGTCTACACGGTATAAAGCCACCCTCTTTTCCCCTTTGTTGACAAAACGAATCTCTCTCCCTTTTTCCTTAACAACCGCTAATTTTCGACGGTCGCAATAGTGTAAACAACTTTCCCAACCTACAACCGCCATGTTTATTCCCCCTCTTCCTCCGCCTCCATAAGCTCATCCAGAACACGGTTGATGGCAGACGATGCTTCATCGATCGCTTCGGCCTGGATTAACCGTAATTCATCATCGATAATGCTTCGGTAGCGGAATCTCCCTCCCTCGCTCTCTAGCATGTAGGCCTTTAACCGCTCCGGAGAAAGGCGCAGCTTTCGGTCCACAATCGGCTCGGCGCGTCGATCCAGCTTTTCTCCAATCTTGGCCGCGTACAAATAAATATTGAAAGCGGATAAAATATATGGGCTATGAGTCGTAATCACTAGCGTATTATCCGTCGCATTTAGCAATAATGCAAACAAGGCGACCATTTCTTTTTGCGCGCTCGGGTACAAGTGAGCCTCAGGCTCCTCAATCACCATAAACACTCGTCGCCGTTCCAAAATAACCGTGAATATAAGCAACAAAATCCACACTACTTCTTGTTGCCCTGAGGATGAAAATTTTAGCTTTGTATACTCTCTTTCATTAAAAAAGATTTTTTCTCCCTGGTCAGAGAACATGTACTTTCCTTTCATCACCCGCTCAATAATATCAATGGCAAACCGAATCGCCTCAAAGTCAATTTTCTCTGTCGAAAATTTTTTCCGATCCTCGACAATTTCCTCAAACGATTGCGAAAACGCCTTCTTTAGCAAGTTAATTCGTTCGATAAACTGTTCTGTCAAGACATCGAGTTGCCGTGGGTTAATATCTTGCAGCTGATCGGACAACGTCGCGACTAAACTTCTGCCTGCCGGAATGAAGATCGATGTTTTCGAATCGCCAAATACTTCATCAATAGACGTTTTAATTGTTTCTACAACACTTTGTTGCCGCGCTTTCCAAGATGAGACATTCCAAAAATCAGTCAACAGCCGCTCTTGATATTGCGTCTCTTTTTTCAACTGAATAACGTGCTTGAACGTCTCTAAAATCCCCTTTTTCAAGGAATCGCTAAAGTGGATTTGCACATAACCATCTTTTAAGTCAAGACGCACAAATTTTCCGTCACTATATTCATAACGAATGTGAAACGGTCTCATATGTTTTGTCGTTCCAAAGTAGCCGACAAATTTTCTCCTAAGATATTTATTGAACTCAAAAAACGGGCTGTGCTCATCCGTTTGTCGGGACGAAAGCAAATAATTTACCCATTCATCCGGAATAGAGCGGAAGAAAAAAATCAGTTTGCTAATCGTACTTTTTCCGCTCGCTTGAGGACCAATCAAAATCGTTACATCGGTAATCTCCTCATCAAACAGCCCCACTGGCCCAAAATGCTCAATGCGAATGCGAGCCATACCTACCCTCCTCTTGCGGCCATTTTCAGTCTATATGATCACCCCGCGTGTTAATGATCTTGAGAAAAAATACACCCAGAACTTGAAATCGTCGTTTTCCGAACATTGTTTTTCCCACTAAACAAATTGATGCTCTTTAGCTCGTCCAATTGAATGCACCAAATGTTTTCGAAATGTTCAACCTCAAACGCTTGAATCATACCGAGTTCACCTGCCCTCCCCTTTTATATGGAAACGAATCCAACAAAGAACATTTGTTCTAATTTCATTGTAACCGTCCCATTTTCACGGAACAACACGAACATTTCGACAAAAATTTCACAAAACGAACACATGCCGGGCAATCGTTTTTTCCGTGCTGCTCCGACTTGTAAGGCCGCCATGCGTCAGAGCACACGGTTCACCGTACAAGCAGATGTTGCGGTCCAGCCTAGATGATCACCAACATCCCGCCACCAAACGGTTCGCCATTCATGCAGATCGCGCGCCTATTTTTGGCAAGCCGCGTTTGGCATGCACCCCCAGTTCGCCGCTTGTCCTCACCGCTTCTCCTTCGCCACAATCTGCTCCAAAAACGCAAGCAAATCGGCGCGCAACTCCTCGTTTTGCAAGGCAAACTCAATCGTCGTTTCGATAAAGCCGAGCTTCTCCCCGACATCGTACCGTTTTCCTTCAAACTCGTAGGCAAAGACACGCTGAATTTCATTCAGCCGCCCGATCGCATCGGTCAGCTGAATCTCCCCGCCCGCACCGACTTCCTGCTTCTCCAAAAACAAGAAAATTTCCGGCGTCAACACGTAGCGGCCGACGATCGCGAGGTTCGACGGCGCTGTGCCCGGAGCGGGTTTTTCGACAAAGCGGCGCACTTGGTAGCGGCGGCCTTGCTGCTCGAGCGGGTCGATGATCCCGTAACGGTGCGTCTCTTCCTCCGGCACGCGCTTGACGCCGATCACCGAGCTGAACGTTTGTTCATACTGTTCAATGAGCTGTTTTAAACAAGGTTTTTCCGCTTGGACGATATCATCGCCCAACAACACCGCAAACGGCTCGTCCCCGATGAAATTGCGCGCGCACCAGACCGCATGCCCTAACCCTTTCGGCTCTTTTTGGCGAATGTAGTGGATGTCCACTTTGGATGGCTCTTTTACTTTCTCAAGCAAGTCCAATTTTCCTTTTTGCTTGAGCAGCTGCTCGAGCTCAAATGCATAATCAAAATGGTCTTCAATCGCCCGCTTCCCTTTCCCGGTGACGATGATAATGTCCTCAATGCCGGATGCCATCGCCTCTTCCACAATATATTGAATCGTCGGCTTATCGACAATCGGAAGCATCTCCTTTGGCATCGCCTTTGTCGCCGGCAAAAACCGCGTCCCGAGCCCGGCCGCGGGAATGATCGCTTTGCGCACTTTTTTCATGATTCCTTCCTCCTCTTCTAACCGATAATGACTCGTTCTTTCGGGTAATGGTAACTATCTTTCACCGCCCGGCCGCGGATGAGCCATAAAAACGAAATGATGCCGACCCGGCCGATGAACATAACGACCACCAACACCATCTTGCCAAACGGGCTGAGCTCAGAGGTAATGCCGAGCGACAGCCCGGTCGTCCCAAACGCTGAACATACTTCAAACAAAAGCATGACGACAGGAAGGGACGATTCCGAGACGGAAAGCGCAAGAACCGCCGCAAAACAAAGGAACAGCGCGCCGATAAAGACGACAAACGATTTTAAAATATCTTCCTCATGAATTTCACGCCCGAACACTTTGACCGCTGAGCGCCCTTTCGCATAATGCCAAACCGTTAACAAAATCACCGCCAGCGTCGTCGTCCGGATGCCGCCGCCGACGCTGCTCGGGGAAGCACCGATAAACATCATCGCGCTCAAAAGCAATAACGTCGGATTAGAGAACTCGTTCATATCCATCGTCGACAGCCCGCCGCTGCGCGATGACACCGACTGAAACAGCGCATAAAAGAGCGACCGGTGCCACGGCTTTCCAGCGAAAAAATGGCTCCACTCAAGCGCATAAATGGCCACCGTGCCAAAGACGACAAGGGCAAAAAACGTCACCGTCGTCAACTTCGTAAACAGCGAAAACCGGTAGCGCCCTCGGTCGCGCGCAACCAAAAACTCCTTCACCTCAATGAGCACCGGAAAGCCGATCGCCCCTAGAATGATCAGAATGATGTGGATGATTTGCACGAAATAATCGCCGGCAAACGGGATGAGCGACTGGCCGGTAATGTCAAACCCGGCGTTTGTCGTGGCACTGACCGACGCAAACACCGCCTGCAAAAACGCCTCCGGCCACGTCGGAAAATACCGCAAAAAATACACGCCCAAAATCAGCGCACCGACCGCTTCAATAGCCAGAATCAAGAAAAAGATGTCCCGCGTGAGCTTCACGAGCCCTGAGAGCGCAAGCCGGTTTTGGTCCGTCATGATCAGCTGCCGCTCACGAAACCCGATTTTTTTGCCAACTAACAGCCAAATGAACGTACTAAGCATCATTAACCCTACGCCGCCCACTTGCATCATCACAATCAAAACGACAATGCCGAGCGTATTAAACGTCTCCGGAATCGACACAACCGTCAACCCGGTCACGCTAATGGCGCTTGCCGCCGTAAACAGCGCATCAATCCAGTGAAGCTCCACCCCCGGCCGGTGCACAATCGGCAGCCATAACAGCACCGTCGACACCGCGACCGCCACTAAATAAAACAGAATGATCAACTGAATCGTTGACAGCTTCAACCATAATGAACGTTTTATTGCCATGCCGTCACCACCATTGCCCCGACCAGCGCGCGCGGCTTCCGCACGCCAAGCCTGCATCAGTATGGATACGTACGATACATCGACGTTGTTTTCCATTATATCAAATCTTCCTAGCCAAGAAGAAATGTATCCCGATCCTTGTCGGCGAAAAAAACGTTCAACCCGCTATATGATAACGACAAAAAAAAGAAACGCCTGATCTGTTTAGGCGTTTCCGTCCATGCCCTAATGCGCAGGCGCTCTTTTTCATCCCTTGCCGAGCGAAGCGAAAATATCGCTAAGCCGCAGTTCCACACACGCCATCGACGTATCGGCGGCACCGTAATACATTTTCACGATATCACCCTCAACGAGCGCGCCACATGAAAAAACAACGCGCCCGAAAAAGCCGTTCACTTCGTAATCCGCCTCCGGCTCGACGAGCGGCCGCTCCGAGCGGGCGAGAACGTTCGACGGATCATTCAGATCGAGGAGCACCGCCCCCATGCAGTAGCGGTGGTCTTCCGACGCCCCGTGGTACAGCTCAAGCCAGCCGTGCTCCGTTTTGATTGGCACCGCTCCGCCGCCGATGCGGGCGCTGTCCCATTTCCCTTCCCGCAAGCCGAACAAAAAACGGTGGTTCCCCCAGTAGCGCAAATTGTCCGACTCCGCGATCCACACCTCAGGCCGCCCGTTGCTTCTTGGCACCGGGCGGTGAAGGGCGTAATATTTGCCGTTGATCTTCTCCGGAAAAATGAGCACATCTTTGTTTTCCGGCGCAAAAATCATCCCGTGATGTACAACCGTCCGAAAATCAGTCGTCGACACCATCGCCTCGCCGACCCCTTTGGGCGACACGGCGCTAAAATAAATGTAATACGTCCCGTCAATGCACGTAATGCGCGGGTCTTCCACCCCGAATGTCTCTAATTCATTCGAAGGATAAATAAACGGCCGCTCGTCAATCGTAAACCGCCGCCCATCCTGACTGCGGGCGAGGCGCAAATAGGAGAGCGATGTCAAATACAAAAACCGCTCCGTCCCTGCCTCTTTAATGACTCTCGGGTCGGAAAAGTCATAGCGCGGGTCGTCTTTGCGAAACGCGTACACATCGACCTTCCCCGTCCGCGGATTCCACACCGGCGCCTTCACGACGTTCGGGTCATTTGACACGGGCCGCTCCGCCACCCGCAGCAGCAGCAACACCTCCCCTTGAAATTTCGCCACCCCGGCGTTAAACGCCCCGATCACTTCAAATCCGTCATGATACGGCGGCACATCGTTCGGTGTAATCAGCGGGTTTTCTTCATAACGGTAAAGATGCATGATCATCCCTGCCTTTCGTATTTCGAAAATGGATCAACAATCGTTAGTTTTTGCGCTTCCGCATCACTGGTTCCAGCATAAAAATCGGCCGTGCCATCCTCTTTGCGAATCAGTCCACCGCTAAACACCACATCCGCCAAATCAGGGCGTTTCGCCGGCCCATCAAGGAAATGCGACCTTGCGGCGATCAACTCCATTTCCGACGCTTCCCCAGTATCTGGATTGAACGAAAACACCATCGGGTAATAATGGCGGTTCCGTTCCTGATCGAAACAAGCAATATGACCAAGGACACCGACAAGTCCATTGGCAAGCAAATGTGCTTCATTCACGCCTCCCCATTCTTCATCGGTAAACTGACCGTGAATCAAAGGAGCGTCTTGAATCGCTTCGACCGTCAGTTCATCGAGCGAGCCGACGCGGGTGAACCCAATTTTTCCGCGACCGCCTTTTTTCCCTTGCGGACGGGTGAAAACCCCGACCGATCCATCCCGCAATTCAACAAGCCGAATATCCTTCATTCCATCAGGCCCAGTAAGAAAATGCATCAATTGATTAATCGTTTCCCCGCGGTAAAACACGGTCCGCCAATATAACTTCCCGTGAAGCACAGGATGAGGAAACGTCTCCACGCCGCCAAACACGAGATGCCCGTGCACACGCGAAATAAACGGATCTTGCAGCGCAAACACCGGCGCTCCTTCCCGCGGCACCCATGTTCCCTCTCGTTCGACAAAAAAGTAGACTTCCGATTGCTCGCTGTCCCTCTCTTCCACCCGTCCGGCGATCACCCACTCGCCCTGATCTTCAAACGGCGCGGAAATGTTGTATACATCGCGCCCTCCAACACCGGCAAATGCCAGCTTCTCCGCTCGAAACGGTCGTGGAGCGCGCCCAAGCTCCTCAAGCAACATTTGACATGTTTTCATGGTCGGCATCCCTGTCCGCATAACGTCTCTCCCTGCTCCCTTTTCCATCATCATGTTCTATTATTTTAATATGAACTGCATGCCTTCCTTAAAATTCTTGCTAAACAAAATGAACAAAATCAAAATCGGCAGCGTGAGCAACACCGAGGCGGCATACATCGGCCCCGGGTACCCCCCATACGGTCCAAACATTTGCGCCAACAATACATTTAATGTCAACATCTTTTCGTTATTCACGACCAGCATATCCCAAAGCAGTTCCACCCACCGTTCCATGAAAAGGAACAAGAAAATAATCGTTGTGATCGAGCGTGACATCGGCCAGACAATGCGGCGAATGATGGTGAAATGACCCGCTCCATCCATTTTGGCCGCTTCGATCAATTCATCGGGGATGCTGCGGAAAAAGTTCGTATACATAAAGATCGCCCACAAGTTGACGGCCTTCGGCAAGATCATCGCCCAATACGTGTTGTACCAACCGAAATACCGGATAATCAAAAACAGCGGAATCAATAAAATGATCGACGGATAAAACATTTGAAACAAAATCGCGTTATTGACCCATCGTCTCCCCTTAAAGGTTACTTTCGATAGCGCATATCCGACCATCACCGCTGTCACCAGCATAAGCAGCGTTGATGCCGATGTGACGAGCACACTGTTGAAAAACGCGCGAAGCCACGGTCGCGGTACGACATCTTCACCGCCTTGAAACAGCCATTCATACGAGCGGAGCGTCAATGACGATGGAATCCATTTTCGGTCGACTTCATCCCATGGTGCAAGCGAACCTAACACCATATACAAATACGGAAAAACCATGACGAATAAAACGACAAACGCCAACACATAAAGCAAGCCAACCTTCCATCGTTTACTCCCAACCATGTTTGCCCCCCCATTTTTCCAACAGCTTGCGAAAGACAAAAATCGACGCAAAGGTGACGATGGAATTGATGATCGCGACCGCCGTACCATAACCTGCGTTTAATTTTTCAAAGGCCTGGTTGTAAATCTCCAGCTGCCACGTATGGGTCGCATACTCCGGCCCGCCGCCCGTCAACACATACGGCTCGGTGAAAATGCCAAACATCAGGCCGACTGCTAAAATCGTCACTGTATAAAACGAAGGGTACAGCATCGGAATGGTTACGTGCCAAACCCGCTTCCAGCCGACCGCGCCGTCGATTTCAGCCGCCTCATACACTTCTTTCGGAATGCTTTCTAAGCCAGACAAAAACAATAACGCATAGTAACCGACAAACTTCCACGCCATCATCAGCACAATCACCAGCGCCGCCAATGTTGGCGACCCGAGCCAGTCAATATCGAGACCAAACACATCCCGCAAAAATTGATTGAACGGGCTGTTGTAAGAAATAACCCCTTTGACGACAATCGCCGACGCCACTCCTGACGCTAAGTACGGCAAAAAGTACCCAACGGCAAACAGCCCTTTCCACCGCGGCAGATGATGAATGATCAGCGCCAAACAAAGGGAACCTATGATAACGATCGGCACAAACATCAGCATAAATTTGTACGTCACCCAAAACGCGGCCCGCACACTCGGACTAAATAGCGCATCAATAAAATTTTGAACCCCTACTGCCTCATATTCTGGAGAAATCAAGTTCCAGTTCGTAAAAGCGAGATATAGCGCCCAAAATAAAGGGATTAAAAAGAAAACAGCGGAATAGATAAGGTATGGGCTGGCGAGCAGCCAACCCACTTTTGCCGTGTGTTTATTCATGTTATTTTAACACCCCATCGATCGCCTTCTCCATATCCTTCCAGGCTTCTTCAGGGGCTTTCTCGCCTTTGATGACCGGGTTCAACGCTTCTTTGCCGATCAATTCTTGAATTTCAACCATTTCGGCATTATCCATCGGCGGCAACGCGTTCGGGATATTTTCCGCATACAGTTTCAACTGCGGATTTTGCTCCAAATAGGAGACAAACGCCTCGTTCGTTGACAAGTCATCCCGCGCTGGCGGCAAATTTGTTTCTTTCAGCCATTCCAAATCGTTTTGCGGATCAGAGTACACCCATTTGACAAAATCGAACGCTGCTTGTTGCTGCTCTTTCGTCGCTGAAGCGTAAATGACTAACCCTTTTGTATCGGCAAACGTTTTTGCTTGCTTCGGATCCATTCCATCCGGCACAGGCGGCATAGACAACGCGTATGTTTCGTTAAATTTCATTTCCGGAAACTTCTCAGCCCAATATGGGAACGTCCACGGCCCTAAATCGACCATCACCGACGTGCCGCTTTCAAACGGATCTTTCGTCTCCCTCGTTAGTACTAGTTGATGTTTACTTAAATCCGCAAAGAATTGGAGCGTTTTTACGCCCGCATCACGATCTGCGCTCAGTTTATTCCCATCAATAAAATGAGTGCCATTCGACGCGGCGTTATATAGCATAAAGAAGTCAAACCATCTTGCCCACCATGTCGGTTTGGCCAAATCAGCTCTCGCCCACAAAAACTTGTCTGGATATTTTTCTTTCAGCTTTTTGCCGACCTCAAGAACTTCGCTATATGTTTTCGGCGGCTCGTTATATCCTAACTCTTTCAAAATATCCATCCGCCAGCCAAACAGCATGGCGTTCGAGTAAATAGGCAGCACATACTGATGTCCATCAGCGAATTTCCAAGTAGAAATCGTCGTTTCCATTTTCCGCTTGCTAAGTAAATCGTTAAACCCGTCAAATTGATCGAGCGGTACAATCGCCTTGCTGTCCGCCAACTGCGCAGCAAAACCACGCGAGATGTTTTCCGAAATGACCGGGGCGTTTCCCGCCGCAATGGCCGACTGAATGCCTGCCTCTGAAGAAGGGCTTTCCGGCATCGGCGATACTTTGATTTTCACATGTTTATGCTCTTCCATGTAGCGATCGGCCATCTTCTTCCAGAACGCCTGCTGCGTCGGGTTCGGTGCCGCCCAAAAATCAATCTGCACGGTTGAACTTTGTTTCCCCTCTCCTTGCTCATTTCCCGTTTGCCCTTGGCAGCCCGTTCCGATCACCGCGGCGGCGAGCAACACCGAAACGAGCTTAAACCATTTGCGCTTTTTCATCGTTGATTCCCCCCTTATGATGATTAAAACGCTTACACAAACAACCGATTCAGACAACGCCTCTCCTTACCATGACAGGACATTAGATTGGACAACATTGTCACTTTAAAATCAAGCATTGTAATGATGATTAAAACCATTACAATCACATTATTTCACGGAAAAAGCGAATAGTCAACTTAATTTTTCAGAAAAAACGGTGAACAAAAAAGCTTTTTTCAATGTCGATCAACTTGACAACAGATAAATGTAACGTTACAATAACATTCCGTATATCTTTCCCCGATATTTTGCATACCGTTTGGTTTCACAAGAGGATATACTTAAACTAAGCATGGAGAAAACACAAAAACAGAAATCGCTTTGAACATGTCAACCTATACTCAAGGAGACAATCATCATCCTAATCGGCGCTTCACATAGCCGAAAAGGCAAAAAGAACGAACAGGTGGAGATCGTGAATGAAAAAACGTGTCACCATGCAAGACATCGCTGATCGGCTCAACATTTCCAAAAACTCCGTCTCTCAAGCGTTGCGAGGCAAAGAGGGGGTGAGCGAGGAAACAAGGCAGCTTGTGAAGCGCGTTGCGAAAGAAATGGGGTATGAGTATCCTTCTTCTCGCTCGAAACATCGCGAGGAGCCGCCAAAGCAAATCGCCCTCATCGCCTCGGACCGCACGTTTTCGCTGAAGTTTTTCGGCGACATTTACTTGAGCATCGAACAGGAAGCGCTATCATGCGGCATGAAGCTGCATATTCAGTCCATCAACGAGCAGCAAAAACAGCAGCTGTTGCTGCCTTCGTTCATCGAGGAAAAGGTCGTCGACGGCGTCGTCATTCTTTCTCACATCAGTACCGAATACATCCAAAAAGTGGTCTCAACCGGCATCCCGACCGTCCTTGTCGACCACCATCATCCGAACATTTCTGCCGACGCGGTGCTGACCAACAATCGGTTCGGGGCGTATGTAGCCGTCCAGCATTTGTTGGAACTGAATCATACCGATATTGCATTTGTCGGTGACATTGACTATTCGCCAAGTTATCAAGAGCGGTATGAAGGGTATTTATTGGCGCTGAAAGATTACGGGGTGAAACCAAACGAGGAATGGATCTTTTGCCATGCCCAAGAGGACGAAACCGTTATTGCCAACTACATACGAGCGCTGAAGCACCAGCCAACCGCCTGGTTTTGCGTCAATGACGGACTGGGCTTTTTCGTCAGCACCAGCCTCCAGCACCAAGGGCTGAACGTGCCTGATGACGTCTCCGTCTGCAGCTTTGACAACGGACAATTGTCGCAAATCGCCACGCCGAAAATCACGACCGTCGACATCGATCTGAAACGCTACGGAAAACGAGCGGTGGAATTGTTGCGGTGGCGCTGGGACAATCCGAACGAACCGTTTCAGGAAGTGTTATTAGCGACGAAACTGATCAAACGGGAATCCACAGCAGCGAAACCAACGCGCTAGGGCGGGGCCGGCCTTTTACCCCGCCTGTTTGTCAAGCAGCGTGCGGCGATTCCTTTCCATTTACTTGGAGCCGCCTTGTTTCATTTCCTCAATCTCCGCCACAGACAATCCGGTCAGTTCGTGAATCGTTTGCGCATCAAACCCTTTCCGCAACATTCGTCGCGCGATGTGCCGTTTTTCTTGTTCTGCTCCCTCTTTGCGTCCTTCCTCCCGTCCTTCCTCTCGACCTTGAATTTTTCCCTTTTGCTCATATGAGATGATCAATTCCAGCACGCGTTCTTTTTCTTTCGTCTCCATTTGTTCCACCTCGCTTCGGAGCCGTTGTTCTTCTTCATCAGACAGCTTCACATACGTTTCAAAAAAGCCCATCAACAGACGCTGTTTGGCCTCGTCTAGCTCGAGACGCACCAGCATGCGCAAAAATTGCTTTTTCAGTTCCACTCGTTCACTTTCAGTATAACCCATTTTACTAAGCAGCGCAGCCGCCACCGGGTTGTCGGTGCGGATGAATTGGCGCCAGTTTTGCTTGCGCAACTCCACATGGAAAAAGCGAAAGTCAAGCACATCACCAAACGGAAAGGAGAGCGTGAACGAAGAGGGTTCGTCTCGGATGGCATCATAGCTGAAGACGGCAATCGGAATGATCGGAGCGCGGTATTTTTCAAACAAGCGGCTGAAATAAAGAAACATTCGCTCGGGAAACGACGATTGGATGTACGCCTGGGTTTCCACATGAACAATGATCCATCCGTCTTCCCCTTTGAACTTCGTTTCCACCAGCAAGTCTACCCGATACTTCTCCCCGGCCGTTACGTCCGTAAACAGCTCTTCGGACAAAAACGACAAATGGTTGAAATCGATATGTTCGTGCATATCCGGGAAGAAGAGAAGCACAAATTCCTCAAAAAACGTCTGCAACAGCTCTTTGAACAACCGGTCGTGATCGATCGCCATACATTCACCTCACAAGAATACGTTTCGTATTCTCTTTTTCGACAACATTAGGTAACATCCTGCCCAAGGTAAAAAAAATGGCCGTCCCTTTTCGAGAAGAGACAGCCAAAACACCGAGCCCCTATCTGCTCTTGGCAACACGAACGTTTCCTCCTTGCACGCATGGCGTCAAAGCAGGGAACGTGCTACCACATCCCCACCTTCCTTCCCCCAGCCGCAACTTTCGCCCGGCGGAAGCGGGCGATGACGTCATCCATCCCCCCGCTGCCGAGAACGACACCCGCCACAATGAACAAAAATCCAAGCCATTGCGCCCACGAAACGGGCTCGCCAAGCAGCCAATGCGCCCCCAGCAGCGAAAAGAGCGGATTGAGGTTGATGAACACCGCCGACTCAGCGGGGCCAAGGTGTTGCACAGCCTGGTTATAAAACATATGCCCCAGCGCCGTCGCCACGACCGCCGAAGCGAGGAAAATCGTCCAAAGCGACGGTGTGCCTGTTTTCAGGCTCGACAAGCCATGCGGTTCAAGCGCGAAACTTAAGACAAACAGCCAAAGCGACCCAAAGACAAGCATCCACCCTGTCATGACGCGCGCGTCGACCGTCGCCTTTTTGATCAGAATAAAGCTAATCCCTTGCGCCAAGACGGCCAAAAACACGTATACATCACCGATCGACAAATGGCCGAGGCCGCCGTTGCCGCTCGCAACGACAAACACGACACCAAAAAACCCGAACACGATGCCAAGGAGCCGAAACCATGTCGGCCGCTGGCCTAAACACACGATCGCCAGCAGCGCCGTGACAAGCGGCACCATTCCTAACACAAGACCCGCATTTACCGCCGTTGTGTTCGTCAGCCCCACCGCGAGGAAAAAGTGATGAGCAACAACACTAAACATGGCGGCCAAACCGATCTGTTTTGCCTCTTTCCAGCCGACTTTGCCGAGCCGCCCGATCCCCCATAAAAACAAAAGCACGACAGCACCAGCCGTGAAAATCCTAAGCGCCGTCAAGGTCACCGGCGAAAAGTGCTCGACGAGAATCTTCAGCGCCGTCACGTTCAATCCCCAAGTGACCATGATCCCAACCAGCAGCGCATAAACGAATGATTTCCGCATCACTCTCTACCTCTCCTGCCTACTCTATTCTCAACGGAATGCCAAAGGAAAAACGGAGCCGATTCACGCTCCGCCGTTCCACCCTCATGCTTGCGAACGCCCCCTTCTATAAGGGAGCGCGGACGCTTTTTGTTTCACCATTCCTTTTTTATTTTACTACATCTATGTTCATTTTTTGACGAAAAACATCCCCCCGCTTGAAAAACCCATATCTGCCGCTGACTTCGCATATGGTAATACAGAGAGGAGAGATGCCCGATGATCCCACGCTACCGCCAAAAAACGATCTCCCCGCGGACGGGGGTGGCCATCCTCACCGCCGTTACCTTGCTGGCTGTGGTGCTGTCGCTGTTTCTGTCCGATGAACGCCAAGAAGCTAAGCAAGCCGTTGATGCCTTTTACCGCCACGAACAGGCGGGAGACTTCGGCAGCTCCTGGGAATTGTTTCACCCACAAATGAAAGAGAAATTTCCGAAAGACGTCTACATCCAACGCCGCGCCCATGTCTTTATGCAAGACTTCGGCGTCGAGACGTTCGAATACCGCCTTGGCGAGGTGAAACACTTGTCTTCTTGGTCGATGTCAGACAAACAAAAACCGTTCCGAGACGTCTACCGCGTCCGCGTCATCCAGACGTTTCATAGCGCCTTTGGCGTGTTTGAAATTCACCAAGACGTATTTGTCGCGAAGAAGAACGGGAAATGGAGCGTTTTATTCCCTTACGACTCACCATGAACGATTCAATCCATACGGTCATGAAGGGAAGCCCCTTCGTTATGACCCAAACCTTCAATACGAGCGAAACGCATCGCCGACTGGCGATCGTTATCGCTCTCTCCGTTCTTCCATGATCCCCATCGTCCGACCCCGATGTGGAAAATCCATCACTCACACCGGTTTTCCCGCTCTTCTTGCGAAAAAAAGATCGCTATCGGATCTCAAAAGGAAAAAGCTCGTTTTCGCCAGCATTCTAGCGAAGGGAACGGTTCGCTCACTCGTTTGGCAACCTTTCTGGGATTTTCTCATACAGTAATGTATCATCCACCCGAACGGGTTTCTCCGTCGAGCGAAAAAGGAGTGAAATCGGATGTATAAACATATCGTCAAACGCGGGGAAACGATCGCATCCATCGCCAGAGACTACCGCACGTCTGTCGAGGCACTGCTTCGCGCCAACGGCCTCACCGCCTCGTCCGTCATCTTTCCCGGCCAAGCGATCATCATCCCCCACCTCCCGGCCAAAGGCTCGATTCCGTATACGATCCATGTATCGATCAGCCGCCGGCAGCTCACCTTAAAATATCGGGGAAGAACGATCCGCACCTACCCCGTCGGCGTCGGCAAAATGGTCACCGCCACGCCTGTCGGCGATTTTGTCATCGTCAACCGCCAGCCCAACCCGGGCGGTCCGTTCGGCGCCATGTGGCTCAGCTTATCCAAAATCCATTATGGCATTCACGGCACGAACGACCCGTCCTCGATCGGCAAATACGTATCCAGAGGATGCATCCGCATGCACAACAAAGACGTGCTCGAACTCGCCTCCATCGTCCCGAACGGAACAGAAGTGTTCATCCGGCCGTGAGGACAACCGAAAGCACCTGATCGCCTACACGGGAAGTCCCCTTTGAATGAACGGGCAGATGACATACGATATTGCTAAAGTCATCATAGGTTATGAACCTGTTGACGATGAAAATACTATGTTAATCGGACGGGATGATCATTTCCCTCATTTGGAAGAGATTCTCGAGGCTCTATTAGAAACATCGAAACAGTAGCGATCACGAACAACGCCGACAGCACACTGGCCAAGCTTGTGCGAAAACATATCAGCGCCTACGTGCAACGCGTCCAGTTTGCGGGTTATGACCTATCTGCCCGTTCGACCCTCGTTGTTCTCATTGACATTTTAGTTGAATTTTTCATGAAAAACCATAAAGCATAACCAACGGCATCGAAACTGCCTTTAAGCCTCGTTCACTTCATTCGCTGCAACAATTGATTAACCGCCTTTCCATCATGAATGGAGACTCGTAAAGGAAGGGAAACAACTGTTTCTTGTCACACAATGTTCTCAAGAGCCAGCGAGAGGAACATCAAATCGTTTTTCCAACTACATCACCATCCTTTTCATGCCATGAAGCACATAAATTGGCCCTTGTCTACTCGACAAGGGCCATTGTCATAATCAAATACTTTTTCGTTCACTTCATTAGGCGCATGGTTGATCGTGTATCTCCTTGAAAAAACGAAATCTTTTCGCACCGCGAGAAAAGGAATGCTTGATACATAGTGACGTCAGCCGGGAAAGAATCTTAAACCATTTCACAGCTTTTTCTCGGATCGCCTACCAAACTGTGGTTCTCTCCCATTCATCATTTCAAATGACCAGGCACTGATTTCGTCAGCCGCCCGGAATGGGACGACGCAACAGGCGATGCGGCGGGACGCAAAATACGCATGCTCTCACCTCCCTTTCCCTTCATCTCGCACTGATGACTGCGCATCAATCAGCCGGAGCACTTCTTTGATTTTTCGCTTTTCATGAGGGCACGGTCGCTTTCCGGTTCGCAGGCGGTACAGCGGGCAATGATTCCCTTGGCACGCCGGCCGGAAAAAGCAGGCCTGGCATTGTTCATCCGTTTCCTCTCCCGACGTCACCCACAGGGCGAGCTTATCCATATCAACATCCATCGTCCCATCGGCATGCAGACGGCCGATACGGTTATATTCCTCGTCAAAGGCGCATGTGCATTTGTACACTTGGCCGTCGGCCCCAATGACGAAGGAATGTGGCTTCGCCGCATAACAAACCGCCCCAGAAGGCATCAACATCGACTCCACCATCGAGCTCATCGAAAGTCCTTTCTTGATTCCGTATTCCGTCAACTCCCATATTTTCACCTCTGCCGTCCGATGGTCACAAACCGGCAACCGCTCATCATTCGCCCCGCCCCATCTCCCGACCGGACGGCAAAACAGCTGAAAACGCCGGTCTCCGGCAAAGTAACAAGCCAACTCGTCTAAAAACGACGGAATCCGCTCAAGGTTATCTTCATCAAAATTGACCCGAATATCCACTTCAAATGAATCGTCGAGCGTCTGAATATCACGCAAATGGCCAAGAATCGTCTCGTACGTCGGCCCCTGATTCGCCAGCACCCGCCGCGCATCATGCACGTCTTTGCTTCCATCAAGCGTCACCATCAAGCGGGTCACTTCACACCGCAACAACCGCCGCATCGTCTCTTTCGACAAACCGTAGCCGTTCGTTGACATGTCCGCTTGATACGTCACGCCATATCGTTTCGTTTGTTCGATGATCACCGTGCTAATCTCTTCAATCACATCGATCGCCAACAGCGGTTCCCCGCCAAACCAGCTGACCGTCAAATGAGTCAGCCGCGGAATCGTCTCCGTCAAAAAACGTTTCAACCCGTCAATGACCTCACGTTTCATCTGCCCGCGCGAAAAGTCTTGATAACAATACACACACCTGAAATTGCACGCCTCCGTCGGCAAGATCACGAGATGCATCACATCCGTCCGGTGCAGCGATTGATGCAAAAACTGCGCCCGTCGCTTCTCATCGACGTTCTCAGCGACAAGAAACCCGCACTCCACGAGCGTTTGTTCCACCGGTGACAGTTCGCGGTCAATCCCGGTTCTCTTGAGCGCCTTAAGCACGGCGGCCTTTTCATCTTCCGCCACCGCGCCAATCGCCCCTGTATAGCTATTGTAGAGAATCAGTTCACCTTGCTTCGTTTGCGCCATCGCGTTAAATCGGGACGGAATCCACTTCATGTCTCCAACACCTTTTTGTTTACCATCCTATCAATCCCTGCCATTTTCCGCTGTTAAATCGGTCACATTGGCGCTCCTAGACAACCTCATTCATCAAGCTGCGGCACAGGCTAGACCGGCCATCGCCAAAGCGGCAAAGGCAATGGACAAATAGGCAACACTAAAGAGCCGCACAGTCAGCCGCCCTAGGAGCTATGATCTTCTCGTATTTTAACGATAGCCTATTCTGGGTCATTAACCGTATGCTTGGAATAAAAGAAGTGAAAGAACAAATTTTAACATGGTCAATTCCAACAACTCTTGCATGGGCTGCATCCTTAATCACGCTACTAATCGTTAATGCATTTTTTGGATAATATATAAATAGTCTCTTGCTTTGTTTCTCTAAAAATTCATCCTAAAATCACCTGCAAAATCATGGCCTTTTCCCATTACTTATTAGGGAAAAGGCCGATTGGTTTGCATTTAGGAACAGATAATGAACTCCCCTTTTCAAGAAAATCTTGTAATTGAATATCGGTCAATCGGAATAGATGTTTCTCCGTCTACAATTAACTCGGTCATGATCGTCCCTATTAAAGGGGAAAGTGTTATACCACTATGTGTAGCCGCTACGTAAAGATTCTCAACATCCGGAACTCTTCCAATAATTGGTAAACCATCCTTCGGCATAGCGCGAATTCCTGAAAAAGTACGCACAATTTTCGCTTTTCTCAACGAAGGAACGTAATGGACAGCCATATTGGCAGTTTCTTGAATAACGTCAAGTGTAGTGGATCGGTCAAAACCCGCCTGCTCCATAGAATAACCTATCAATACTTCACCATTATTGGTTTGCCTTAATCCACTTATCGTATAGTTTAAAAAAGGCTTTAATGGTTCTGAAACAAGAATTTGTCCTCTCACTTGATTAACAGGTATATCGACACCTACCATTCTCCCCAGTTCCCGTGACCAAGGGCCACCTGCGAGAATAAGGTTTTTTGTAGCATACGTTGTTTTTTCAGAAATAACAACGAACTGACCGTTCTGTTTTTGAATGTCTATTACTCGATTATAAGTGGAATAGTGAACACCATTTTTTTTAGCCGCCCTCATATACATGTCAATTAACCGGAATGGATTAACGTTCCCGTCAATTCGACTAAAGGTTGCCCCCACAACTTTAGGATTAATAAAAGGTTCCTTTTCTAATACCTCTTCCCGTGATAAAACTTTAATTTTTATTCCAATTTTTTCATAAGAATCAGCAAGCCGCTTAGCCTTTTCCAAATCTCTCACAGTGAAAAAAGGAGATAATCCTCCTGTTCGTCTATACTCAACATCCCCAATTTTTTTTGATAGATATGAATAAAGCTCTGCACTATACATACTAAATTCTGCATACCAAGCAGGAGTTTTATTATGCACCCATACCCAGGCTTGTGTAGCTCCTGAAGTCCCTGACATTGGGAACTTCTTATCAATTACTAATATTCCCCCTTTATACCGCTCCGAGAGATGATAAGCAATACTATTACCAATAACCCCGCCACCAATAATTATCGTTTCGTAGTTCGTTTCCATTTATTCTATCTCCTCTCCTCTAACTCCAACTCATCCAAAACGGATTTTACTGCATAAAACGAAGTGCTATTAGTGGCTAACGTTTCAAGCTTTATAGGAGACAACGGCATTCTCAATCGGGGTAAAGGAATATCTTGAAATGGGAGACCTGTTAACTCATGAATAACTTTGTTAACTAAATGCATGCAAATCTTTGTTTGACAAGGACCCATTCCGCAACGCGTCAACCTTTTAATATCGTCAAATGTCCTTGCACCATGAGAAATTACCTCTTCAATTTCCTCGTACGTGATTTCTTCACATCGACAAATAATTGTTGACTTTTCCAAATGAACCACCAACCTTTTCCAAAAAAATCACAGAATAAACTGATTTTTTAGCAGAGGATACTTAAAACTTTTAATATGATTGATTCTAGCCTGCCATACATCAGGATAGAGAGACGACTCTATATTTTCCAACTCTCTCCACAGAGAAATTCTTATTTTTTCAGCTTCCCTATTGTCTATAATCCTCAATGACTCGCAAACACTAACACCTGCTATCATCCCTGTTACAATCACCGCTCCTTGAGAACTAACCCCCGCCGCGTTTCCGGCTAAAAAAACATCCTCACGATCCGTTTGGAAAAACTCATTATATTGTGGAATCCATCCCCCAAGTTCACCCTGATACCCAAAAGAACACCCCAACTGATAAAAGGCATCTAAGATAGGACTTCTTCCCCCATCTACACACACTAAATCAACCTTTTCTGTAATCCTCTTATTCGGCAGTTGAATGTCGATCTCACTAACTTCATCTTTCCCTCTTGCTTCCACTATAGAGGAGTTTAAGTAGAAAGAAATCCCGCTTTTCTTTACTCGCTTTACCTTTTCCTTGTCCCTTGCTAAAACATCCGATTGGGCCTCGATAATAGCCTTAACATTAACACCGACGTCTAAAAGCTGCAAAGCAACGTCCATTGCAAAATCACTAGAACCAACTATTACACTATTCTTGCCGGGAATTACAAAATCTCGGTTGATTAGTGTTTGGGCTGCGCCAATCGTTATAATCCCAGGAAGCGTCCACTTTGGAAAAAGGATCGCATTTTCGGCCGCTCCCGTGGCAATAACTAGTTTTTTAAACTTGATAGGAAAAACGTCTACTTCATTGGTGATGCCAACACTTCCATCTCGGTATAAACCGATCAACCGATGTTTGAGCAAATACCTAACAGAGAAGTCTTCCAATTGGTTCGTTAACAGCTTTGCCAACTCAAATCCACGCATAGGTTGGAAAATAGAGGGCAATGCTCTGATAATTTGAGTTTGTTGGTACAGTTGCCCCCCTTTGACAGTCGATTCATCTACAATAGTCACATCTAATCCCCTAGAGGCAGTCTCAAATGCAGCTGCAAGCCCAGCTGGTCCAGCTCCAATAACAAGCACTTCAGTTTCCAACTCAATCCCCCCTTATCTCCGGATCTTCTAGATTTGGATATACCCTCATTCCCTCTTCAACTTTTATCATGCAAGTACGCACATGATCTTCCCCGTTAACAGTCATATAGCAACTGCAGCATCTCCCTCGCGCACAAAACATCCCCCTTGGCTGAACTAATTTCCGACTCAGCCCGAACATTCTAATACCGTTTGCTATCAGAGCGGCTGCAACGGTTTGTTGTTTATAAGCCGTATAAGGCTGATCATTAAAATAAAATGTCACAGGCTCCTGAAGACAGCTGCCCAATATAGGATGATTTTTAATATGCATGAAAACAACTCCTTATTAATTTTTCGACATAAAAACTTTTCCAACACCTAACACCTTTTCGATGATCACCATTAGTACAACGGTAAATAAAATTATGATGCTTGATACTGATGTAATAATTGGATCGTACTGGTATTGCATATAGGTAAAGATTCGTACTGGAAGAGTGACAACATCGGTGCTTACAATAAACAATGCTACGGTTAGATCATCAAATGAGGTAATGAATGAAAAGATGGCTCCAGCAATCACACCGGATTTGATTATCGGAAGAGTAATCTGGAAGAATACTTTAAAAGCCCCTGCCCCTAAACTCCTCGCGGCCTGTTCTATAGATCGATCAAAACCGACTAAACTAGCAACGACTAATCGTACAACAAATGGTACCGTCAAAATAATATGGCCAATAATTAAAGCCATAGGGCTTGTAGCTAAACCTATCCAAGAGTAAAACTGTAGCAACGCTACGCCAAATACGACGGACGGAATTAAAAGAGGGGAGCCAACTAACTGCACAATAGTTGCTTTTCCTTTAAACTGATATCTAACAATGGCAATAGAAGCAAGTGTTCCAATAAAGGTAGAAAAAAGTGACGTGCCTAGAGCGACAATGACACTTAACACAAAAGACTGTGTAAACTCAGGGTGGTTGACTAGTTCAATATACCATCTCAATGTAATCCCCTTTGGCGGAAAAACAATATATTCAGTCGTTGTCAATGAAGATAGTAAAACAACAATAATTGGTGCTAACAAAAAAACATATACGACAAAGCAAAACGAATGAAATATAAAATTATATAGTCTTTTCTTCATTGAATCGCCACTCCTTTTTCGGAACGGGCAAGAATTCTGCTATATACGATAATCGTAACAGTTGCCATAAAAATTAATACAAACCCAATGGCAGACCCATAAGGCCAATTTAATATCACTGCAACTTGTTCGTAAGTTAGATAGGACATAACTTTTACCTGTGGACCGCCGAGAATAGCAGGAGTCACAAATGAGCTTACACTTAAACTAAACACCATAACTGAACCGGCAAATACCCCAGGTAATGTCAGAGGTAATATTATGGAAAAGAAGGTTCTAATCAAACCTGCTCCTAGACTTTGTGAAGCCCTGATAATAGAAGGATCGATCCTTTCTAAGGATCCCATGATGCTTAATACCATATACGGAAATAGTACATGCACCATTCCAATCACAACGCTTAATTCTGTATACAATAATGTAAGCGGTTTATCAATCCATCCGAGATTGATCAAAGTGCGATTAACAACACCATTATTCGATAACAAAATAACCCATCCATAGCATCTGATGACCATACTTATCAATAATGGTGATAACACTATCAATGTTAAATAATTTTTAACCTTCCCACTGGCTCTAGAAATATGAAAAGCGACTGGATAAGAAATGATAACTGTTAATAATGTAGTTAATAATCCAATCTTTATCGTTCTCCAAATAACTCCTAGGTAAAAGGGGTCTGAAAGAAACTTCACGTAATTTTCCAATGTCCATTTATCCCCAATTCCACTGTTTGGATCAAATGTCTTAAAACTCGTGATAAATAAAGAAAGTAAAGGAAATAAGAAGAAAAAGATAAAAATCATAAGAGTAGGAAACAATAGTAGCCAAGACTCCAACTGCTTTTTATCTAATTTCCTTTTCTTTTGTTTTTGTATCTCCTGATTTTGGTATGTTTTTATTTCGGCCTGCATCTAGTTAACTCACCTCACTTTTTAGAGAGGAATAAATCTTTTGGATCCCAAAAAATCGATACTTTTTCCCCTTCCTGAATTTGGTCAGGGCTTAAAACTGTATTGGGGACATCTGCTATGATCTGTTTATTATTAGATATTTTTAAGATATATCTCGTTTTAGCACCAAGGAATATTTTCCTTTCAACTTTTGTTTGGCAATCGCCATTTGCTTGGGTATACCGATCTAAAGAGATCTGTACTTTTTCGGGTCTAATGTAAAAATCAACTTCAGCACCTTTAGTTGATTGGATCTCAACTATTTGTTCATTCCCGTAAAAAGATAACTTACATTTCTTACTTCCATACACCTCAACAACTCTACCGCGAATATGATTCACTTCGCCGATAAACTTAGAAACAAAATCTGTCTTCGGTTGGTTATAAATCATAACCGGGCTATCTACCTGTTCAATTTGCCCCTCGTTCATCACTGCTATTCGGTCGGAGATCGCAAGTGCCTCCTCTTGATCATGTGTGACAAATATAGTTGTAATTCCAAGCGTTTTTTGTATTCCTACTATTTCCTCCCGCATTTCTTGACGGAGTTTGGCATCAAGGTTACTTAGTGGTTCATCAAGAAGAAGAACTTTCGGTTTAATAACCAAGGCTCTCGCTAACGAAACGCGCTGCTGCTGACCACCGGAAAGTTCCCGAGGATAGTAGTTTTCATAACCTGATAACTTTACCATTTCCAATGCCTCTGACACTCGCTTTTTTATCTCATTCCTACTAATCTTACGTAGCTTCAATCCATACGCCACATTTTCAAATACAGTCATGTGGGGAAACAAAGCATAGTTTTGGAACACCATCCCCATATCTCTTTTATTGGGAGGGAGGTGGTGAATAGGCTTCCCACCAACAATGATTTCCCCACTATCCACCTTCAAAAAACCAGCAATCATATTTAATGTTGTTGTTTTCCCACATCCGGATGGCCCAAGAAAGGACATAAGCTCCCCTTGATGAATTTCTAGATTCAAATTTTTTACCACTTCTGTTTTATCAAATCGCTTAGCAACATTCTCGAGACACAAATAACCCATTTACCTTCCCTCCCTCTTTAGCGGGTTACTTCAATTTCCTTGTTTGCTCTTTCCGTCCATTCAGCTCTTTTTTGATTTACGTATTCCCAATCCACTTTGATTAACTTTTTAACCTGCTCTTCCCCATAAACAACTTTTTTAGCAATATCTCCATCTAGTTTTACATTTTTATTAACAGGACCATCAAACAAAGAATGGGCGAATTCCGTTTGTACTTCCTCACTCAAAATAAAATTGACAAATTTCTGTGCAAGTTCCGCATTTGGTGCATTTTTCACCACATTTGCTGTTGTCATTAAAGCAGGAGCACCTTCTCTTGGAATGACAAATTCAATTGGAAATCCTGAATCTTGCAGTGTATATACTCTGCTGCTTCCCCATGCACTGGCTACTGTTTGACCTTGCAAAAAGTAATTGGACACGTCAGCAGTTTTATCAAATGTTACAGCGTTTTCAGCAATCTTCTTTAGCTTTTCAAATCCAGGTTCAATATTTTTCTCGTTCCCACCATTCGCAAAAGCAGCCATTAGAAGTAGATGAACTCCATAAGTGTTTGAGATAGATGGTAATACGAGTTTTCCTTTAAACTTAGGATCCTCCAGATCATTCCAAGATGTTAACGGTTTCCAACCATTCTGCACAAAATAATCTTTGTTATAGGCTAATCCTGTCACAACAATACCAAAGCCAACTCCAATATTCTCCTTATCTTTTGCAATGTCGTATACATTATTTAGGTTGGTGACTATTTTTTCATCTAACGGGGCAAGTAATCCAAAAGCTTTTGCCTGTGCTTGAGGTCCGTCGTCTAAAAAGGCTACATCAATTTGAGGATTATCTTTTTGGGCCTGAAGTTTTGATAATGTGTCGATGGAGCTCCCAGTTATATACTTGACCTTAACCCCAAACTCTTTCTCAAACTTAGGAATGATCGTTTCCTTCATCTTTTTTTCATAACTTCCACCATAGGCAGCCAAAACTAACGTCTTTTCTCCCCCACTTTTCGAACTTTGATTCGGTGAGCTAGCAGTTTGGTTACCACATCCCACGATCATAGTAAATAGCAAACAGATCAACACAGTTAAAACTGTTTTACTTTTCAACATCATTTTCTCCCCACCCCGATATCATTTTTTCAGATAGCCTTAACACCGCCGATTAATTCACTAATTTTAGGAAGATTTTTTAATCACCTCCCTATAGGAATCTTGATGTATCAGAGCCTCTCATATTTTTAATAAACACTAAAATTTTATAATTTTCAGACCTTAATTGCTAAAAAATATAATATTATAACTTTTAGTTTCGAAATAGATACTACTATAATGTATGAAAAGGTAATAATCACTATAGGAATAAGCGAACAATTATGCTGACTAACTTTTGCAGCATTCCTCACTCCCTTAATAAATGTATACCCCTTGATCAGGGGTTAACCTTTTAGGGGATACATCTATAACTCATTGGTAAAAACTCCAATATATAGAATAGTAAAAGATTTAAAAATAAACCTCTGTATAATATGCTTCTTTATCTTGGCGTACGTAAAACTTTGAATACTCGATAACCTCTTCTTGTTTTGTATAGGTAAACCTCTCCCATTCAAAAACTGGACTCCCAGGTTCGACTTGTAGTAATGTTGCTTTTTCGTCTGTAGCAATGTAAGGCTTTATAAATAGTTTGGCTCTTCCTAAGGCGATACGAAACTTCTTCTTCAGGATATTGTAAATAAGCTCGTTATTTATATCATCTGGTGTAAGACCGCAACATTTGTCATAAGGAAGATAGGTATATTCCAGCGCCATTGGCTCATTGCCTTCGATTTTTAAACGTTTAATCTTGATCACCTTCATATCATTCTCAATACCCAACTTATTGGTAATCTCTCTGTCAGCCCTGCCAACAGAAAAACTGACCAACCTATGCGGATGTTTCTCATCTTCAGTGGTTAAAGAAAAGAAAACATTTAAATTTTGTTCTTTTATTGGCCTAGATACAAAAGTTCCTTTTCCCCTTTGCCTATATAAATAACCCTTGTTTACAAGTTCTAGAATAGCTCTTTTTACTGTAATCGTACTAACATCAAAAAGATCGGCTAACTCCTGCTCAGTTGGCAATTGATGTCCAATTGGCCATTCATCTGATTTTATTTTTTCTTCTAATACTCGCTCTACTTGTCGATAAAGGGGAATATGTAGTTTCTTATCTATGTACATTGATATCCTCCTCGATTGCAATGCAAAATTATAAGTTTATAAAATTATAATTTTTCGACTCACTCCATCTTTTGTGTTCCAAAAGATAAACAATTGTGTATGAATAAGAGGATACGCAGTGAAGGGATAAAATAAAAAATTCGTCAATCATAGAGTTTAGCCAAAGCTTATATACCTCGAATTAATTATACTGAATATCATCAAAAAGACCGATCTGATTTAATTATTATACTAGCTATAGCTGTTTGTCAATAATATTTTGAATTTTATATAAAGTTATATGAAATAGAGGGAATCGCTCTTTGTCATGTGTAAAATCGAAAGCTGCGGGAAAGAACCATCCTTGTCTTCGTAACCACTGACACCAAAGACCTTTGAACTCACATTTCGCACCCTAGCAGGGTAGAAAGAAAGGATTTTTTATTTCGTTTTTCAGAATAACGTTTCGACCAACACGACTAGCGATGGCAATCCTTTTTTTACCATCGCTAGTCGTTCCATATGAC
>NZ_JBQPTH010000017.1:0-52788 GCF_052220245.1 Geobacillus sp. BK01 | reverse complement strand
GGCACGCCGCCAGCGTTCGTCCTGAGCCAGGATCAAACTCTCCAAAAGAAAGTTGATTGGCTTCATTAGCGTCGACACCGAAGGTGTCGAAACGCTCGCGCTTCGTTTCGTTCAGTTTTCAAGGAACGATTTTACATTCCTTTCTTCATGGAGCGGGTGATGGGAATCGAACCCACGACATCAGCTTGGAAGGCTGAGGTTTTACCACTAAACTACACCCGCATAATATTTGGCTTAACATCCGCCACGCTTCTTCCATACCTCTTCCTCTGCAAGCATATTCGAAGATGCCAAGTGCGTCGAGGCAACTCGAAGCAGATTCGATGATGTAATGCTCGTGGCTGAGGTTTTACCACTAAACTACACCCGCATAATAACAATTCAAAGATGTTCAAATCGGGAAGACAGGATTTGAACCTGCGACCCCATGGTCCCAAACCATGTGCTCTACCAAGCTGAGCTACTTCCCGATCATGGCGCGCTCGAGAGGATTCGAACCCCTAACCTTCTGATCCGTAGTCAGATGCTCTATCCAATTGAGCTACGAGCGCAATATTTTTTAAAGAGAAACAAAATCTATTTTATCATTTTCATTTGTCTCTGTCAATGTTTTTTTATTTGAGTAAAATGCGGTCGAGAGGACTTGAACCTCCACGGGGTTGCCCCCACTAGGCCCTCAACCTAGCGCGTCTGCCATTCCGCCACGACCGCGTATTTAATTGAGTGCGGGTGGAGGGACTTGAACCCCCACGCCGTGAGGCGCCAGATCCTAAGTCTGGTGCGTCTGCCAATTCCGCCACACCCGCGAAATGGTGAGCCATGGAGGACTCGAACCTCCGACCCTCTGATTAAAAGTCAGATGCTCTACCTGCTGAGCTAATGGCTCATATTTTCAATAACACTCTGAGTATCGCTTTGCTCTACCTGCCCCTTCCTCTGCAAGCTTATTCACGGAAGTCAAGTGCGTCGGGGCAACTCGTAGCCTATTCGACGATGCATCGCTCGTTGCTGAGCGAATGGTTCATAAAACTCCCACCGGGCTGGTCGCCCGAGGTATGTATTAATAATAAAAATGGCTGGGCCAGCTGGATTCGAACCAGCGCATCACGGAGTCAAAGTCCGTTGCCTTACCGCTTGGCTATGGCCCAGCGATTGGTGTAATGGCGGTCCCGACGGGACTCGAACCCGCGATCTCCTGCGTGACAGGCAGGCATGTTAACCACTACACTACGGGACCGTTCTCGCGGGGAATCCCCGCGCTGTAAATGACCCGTACGGGATTCGAACCCGTGTTACCGCCGTGAAAGGGCGGTGTCTTAACCACTTGACCAACGGGCCACGCGACTATTGAAAGTGGCGGAGAAGGCGGGATTTGAACCCGCGCGCCGTTAAGTCACGACCTAACGGTTTAGCAAACCGTCCCCTTCAGCCACTTGGGTACTTCTCCATACGATGGCTCCGCAAGTAGGATTCGAACCTACGACCTACCGGTTAACAGCCGGTTGCTCTACCGCTGAGCTATTGCGGAATAATGCAACCAAATCTTTATCCACTGTTTCGCAATCGACATTGTTTATTATATTGAGCTGTTGATTCTTTGTCAACATGTTTTTTGCTGTTTGTTTCATCGCCGTTTGGCGACGGCTTTTATAATTTAGCATATTTCCACTTCAATTGTCAACCTCTTTTTTGCAAAAGGTGATGCTGATGTCTTTTCGAAGAGGAAGTCCGCATGTCCGTGCCGTGATACAAGAACTCCATAAAAAGCTTCGTTTCCTTCGCGAGAAACACGTCGAATGTTCTTAAAAGGGTTCGGCATAAGCAAGGAAGCGTTCAACAGAGCTGACCTGTTAGTTTAAGTCGGCCATGGCAACGTCCGCAGACGTAGCGGGCGATGTTCATGCGCTTTTTTCGGGTGTACGTCAGGCCGCAAGATGTGCAAATGTATGTATAGATCGTTTTCGGCCTGTCTGTTTTTTGGCCGAGCGGGCGGCAATAACGAGGCGCGTCTACTTTTTTTAACAGCTCGCGGAAGTCGCGGTCGCGGTGGCGATATCCCTTTCCTTCCAAATGCAGATGGTAATGGCATAGTTCATGTTTAATGATAGCCACGAGTTCTTCTTCGCCGTACGTGTCGTAATGTTTTTTGTTTAACTCAATGTTATGAGTTTGCAACACGTAGCGCCCGCCGACGGTGCGGAGCCGAGGGTTGAAGGTAGCGGTATGGCGGAACGGCTTGCCAAATGTGCTCATAGAAATTTGTTCAACGAGTGTTTGCAACCGTGTTTGATCCATGGCGGGCGTCCTCCTCCATCTTTTTGGCACGAGACAATGTATAGCTACATATATTATATACTACCTTTCCGTTGTTAGGGGGGTGACTGCTTTGCCTACATGGCTGAAAAATCAGATGAGACGAGCCTATTATGAGAAAAATCGCGATCAAATTAAACTGTTAAACCAATGTTGGTTTTTTTATCGGAGAAGACACTGTTCGTGAAATGTGTTTGGGGCTGTCCCACTGTTTATTGAACAGTATGGGACAGCCCTTCCGTCTTATTCCGGCGGAAGCATCGATAATGAAATTCTCCCTTTCGCTGCGTCTACACTTTCTACCCACACTTTGACGACGTCGCCGACGGAGACGACATCAAGTGGATGGCGGACGTATTGTTTGCTCAGTTTGGAAATATGTACAAGCCCGTCCTGTTTGACGCCGATGTCGACAAAGGCGCCAAAGTCGACGACGTTGCGCACCGTTCCTTCGAGCTCCATGCCCGGCTTTAGATCTTCCATCTTCAAGACGTCTTTTCGCAATATCGGTTTCGGCAGCTCATCGCGCGGGTCGCGCTCCGGACGGCGCAAGGCATCGATGATGTCATGGAGCGTCAGTTCGCCGATGCCGAATTCAGCCGCCGCTGCTTTCACGTCGATGGCTTGGAGCGCTTGGCGAAGCTCATCGCTGCCGATGGCGGCGGCTGTAAATCCTAATTGTTGCAACAACTGCTTCACTTCCGCGTAGCGCTCAGGGTGAATTGGCGTGCGGTCAAGCGGCTCGTCGCCGTCGACAATGCGCAAAAACCCGATGCATTGCTCGTATGTTTTCGCCCCAAGACGCGGGATCGCTTTCAGCTCCTCGCGGCTGCGGAATTTTCCTTGCTCTTCACGGCGTTTGACAATGTTTTCCGACACCGTTTTCGTCAGTCCCGAGACGTATTGGAGCAACGAAACGGAGGCGGTGTTGACGTTGACACCCACTTGGTTGACGACCGTCTCCACGACGAAACGGAGCGACTCAGCCAACTTTTTTTGTGAGACGTCATGCTGGTATTGGCCGACGCCAACCGATTTCGGGTCAATCTTAACCAGTTCGGCGAGCGGGTCTTGGACGCGGCGGGCGATGGAGACCGCGCTCCGCTCTTCAACTTGCAAATCGGGAAACTCGGCGCGCGCAAGGTCGGAGGCTGAGTAGACGCTCGCCCCGGCTTCGTTGACGATGAGATAAAAGATGTCGCGCTCGACTTGCTTGAGCGTGTCAGCAACAAACTGCTCCGTCTCCCGCGATGCTGTGCCGTTGCCGATGGCGATCATATCCACATGATAGTCGTCAAGCAAACGAAGAAGCTTTGCCCTCGCTTCATCCTTTTTCTCTTGCGGCGGGTGCGGGTAAATGACATCAATACGAAGCAGCTTCCCTGTTTCATCAACGACAGCGAGCTTGCATCCCGTCCGGTAGGCCGGATCGACGCCGAGCACCGTTTTTCCTTTCAATGGCGGCTGAAGAAGCAGTTTGCGTAAATTCTCGGCAAAAATATGGATCGCCCGCTCTTCCGCCTTTTCTGTCAGCTCGTTGCGGATGTCGCGCTCAATGGCGGGCTCCATCAGCCGTTTGTATCCGTCTTCCACCGCTTCGGCCACGAGCCAGGCTGCTGGCGATAACTCATTGGCGACTGTTTTTTGCTGCAAATAGCGGATGATTTCTTCGGCAGGCGCTTGGACTGAGACGCGCAGCACGTCCTCTTTTTCGCCGCGGTTTAGCGCCAGGACGCGATGGGGAACGATTTTCGCCACCGGTTCTTCGTAGTCGTAATACATCTCGTATACGTTTTTTTCGTCCTTCTCCGGCGCCTTCGCGGTGGACACGATCGTCCCTTTCCGCCACGTCTGTTCCCGCACCCATTGACGAAGAGCAGCATCGTCGGCCACCCGCTCGGCGATGATGTCTTTCGCCCCTTGCAGCGCCTCGTCTGCCGTTGCGACCCCTTTTTCTGCGTCAATGAACACCCGAGCCTTCTCTTCCGGAACCGGGGCGGCAGGGCAAGCGAGAAGCCAATCGGCAAGCGGCTCAAGCCCTTTTTCTTTCGCGATCGTCGCCTTCGTGCGCCGCTTTTGCCGGTATGGGCGGTACAAATCTTCGACTTGCTGCAGTTTCGTGGCGCTTATAATCGCCTTTTTTAGCTCTTCGGTCAATTTCCCTTGCTCATCGATCAGCCGAATGACCTCTTCTTTCCGCTGCTCTAAATGCTGCAAATACTCCCAGCGCTCAAGCACCGCACGAATTTGCACTTCATCAAGCGCCCCGGTCATCTCTTTCCGGTAGCGAGCGATAAACGGGATGGTGTTGCCTTCTTGATGAAGTGTAATGACATTCTCGACTTGTTTCACCGCCAACTGTTGTTCGGCGGCAATGATTGAAATGAGCCGCTGTTCGTTCGCCAAGCGTTTCCCTCCCTTGTGTACGGCATAAAAAAAGAGCTACCTGTCCGCAGCTGCTTTGTGCACCTATATAAAAGCGGAAGGACAGACCGTTATGGCAGCCGATCTGCCCATCTTTGCCATTGGCGCGAAAATTCCATCATAACGCCCGGCGTCGCACGCCAATGCCGCTTCTCCTATCCGCCCGTTTGCCCTTGGCAAACAAAACATCGCTCCTCCTACTGTTTAACTCGCTAAAGCAGGGGGCTTCATACCACGGTGAACGACTCACCACTTAGCGAACGCTTGAAGTGGGGGCTTCTCCGTTCCACGGTGAACGCAACCTTTCATCTCCCTGAGCGTGACTTCGGGTCGTTCCCACCCTAGTCATCCGATGATTCGGAGTTCTTTCGCACCTCGGATCTTTTCCGCATGAAAGGCTTTGCTTGGTTTTCGCATTGGGTTTTCTCCATGCAACCCCCTCATCTCCCGTTCACAACGAACATGATCGAGACGGATTGTATCATGCGTTTTGACTGAAGCCAGCCGACATTCCTCTCCCACCTGCTCACTGGGCTGTGCCCCTCACGTTCCTTGAGGCGGGAGACTTCTTTTGGAAATTCGTTAAAAGTCGATCAGTCCTAAGCTGATTTGCAGCGCTTCATCGACTTTGTCCATCATCTCATCATCCAGGTGGGTGATTTTGTCAGTCAGCCGCTGCTTATCAATCGTACGGATTTGTTCAAGCAAAATGACCGAGTCCCGCTCAAACCCGTAGCGCTTCGCATCGATCTCGACATGGGTCGGCAGCTTCGCCTTCTGGATTTGCGCCGTGATCGCCGCCACAATAACCGTTGGACTGAAGCGATTGCCGATATCGTTTTGGATCACCAACACGGGGCGCACGCCGCCCTGCTCTGAGCCAACGACCGGGGAAAGGTCCGCAAAATAAACGTCGCCACGTTTGACAATCAAAGCATTACCCCCCGCTAACTAAGCGTTCAACGGTGTGGTCGGCCTCATATTCAGCATGAAACGCTTCAGAAGCAATAGATAAATTGATTTTGGCCATTTCCATGTAGCCTCGTCTCATCGCCTCGCGAATTTGCCGTTTTTTCCGCTCACGAATATACATTTTCGTCGCCTGATAAATGAGTTCATTGCGATTGCCGTTCTCCTGCTTCACAAGCCCGTCCAGTTCCGTCAGCAGCGACTGCGGCAAACGAACGATGATTTCCGTTGTTGCGCCAGATTCCGACACGAATCATACACCTCCACGAACTGCAGCCATTCATTGCTTCCATTTCATGATACCATTAAACAACGGCGCTGCAAAGTCATTTCTCCATTTTCTATCCTTTGTCTTCTGAAGCAGATTATGCACCGCTTCACCCGTGACAAACAGCATTTCTCAATTCCATTATACGCTTATTTCGGAAAAAAATACGGGGCACGCGGTAACTGATCGTACAAGGCACTTCATAATTAATCGTTCCCAAATGGCGGGCGACGTCATCGATGGAAATGGTTTCATCTCCCTGATGGCCAATGAGTGTCACCTTTGTGCCGATTGGCAACGGTTCAGGCAGGCGGATCATGCATTGATCCATGCAAATGCGCCCGACAATCGGCACCTTTTGTCCGTTCACAAGCACATGAAAATGTTGCAGGCGGCGCAGCCATCCGTCCGCATAGCCGATCGGGATCGTGCCGATCCACTCTTCCGCTTTTGCGGTATATGTTGCTCCGTAACTCACCTTTTCACCCGGTTGCAGCTTTTTCACGTGTACGAGGCGGCTATGGAGCGAGAATGCCTCCTTTAGTTCGTATGGAAGCAGCGGCTTGATGTCTGTCGACGGGGCGAGCCCATACATGGAAATGCCAAAGCGAACCATATTGAATGCCCGATCGGGGAAGCGGAGCGCCGCCGCGCTGTTGGCACAGTGAACGAGCGGCGGCCGCGCTGGCAGCCATTCAAGCATATGCAAAAAGCGGCTGTATTGATAAGAAAGATAGTCTGTGTTCAATTCATCGGCCGTCGCAAAATGCGTGTATGCACCTTCAAGGATAAAGCGGGGGTGGCGATTAATCAGCGTCATAATGCGCTTTGTCTCCTCCCCGTCTTTTACCCCAAGCCTTCCCATTCCGGTATCCATTTTTAAATGGAGGTAAACCGGGTCCGGACCGGTGTAAACAGATGACGCCTGTTCTAACCAATCGGCACGAAACACAGTTAGCGCAATACGATGTCGAGCGGCTAGCGCCACATCCATCGGCCGGGACGCCCCGAGCACTAAAATGGGTGCATTGACACCTTTTTTCCTTAAAGCGAGCGCCTCGTCCAAAAAAGCGACGGCTAAGTAGGAAGCGCCGGCTTCTAGCGCCGTTTCCGCTACTTGGGCGTCACCATGTCCGTAGGCATTCGCCTTTACAACGGCCATAACCCGCGTGCCATCCGGCAAAAAGCGGCGCAAATTCGCGACGTTGTCGTGAATGGCATCCAAGTCAATTTCCGCCCATGTATCCCGGTGAAAATCGTCCATCCTCTCTCGCTGCCTTTCTAATCACGCAAGTTTGAAAGCGTTTGAATCCGTGTTTATCCTTTCTTAGTTTACCACGTCTTTGACGAAGAAGAAATAGTTGAACGTCAGAAAAGCGCCTGAACACAACGGAAAAGGCTGGTTGCCTTGTTCCCGCTCATGAGACAGCCTATGCCGGCTGTTAGCACGCTGTTTTTAGATGGTGACACCGACTTCTATTCGTCCGGGTCTTGCGCGTCGAAAAAATAAGGCGGCTTTCCGCTCTGAAAGCGAAAAGGCGCGCCTTTTTCACCAGTCGTACGGTTATTTTGTTGCTTTTTCTTGCACTGAGCTGGCGACCATCACCATTTCCTCCGGAGTGAGATCATCGGAAGCGAGCGTAAATTCCACTCCGTTGTACGACCATGTCAATGTTTGGTCCGTGAGGGCGCCAACCGTAAAGCCTAAATCAACCGGATCCCCGTTGACAAGCACTGGCATGCTCGTTGCCGGGAGCACTTCCGCTTTTTCTTGAACGAGCGTAAACGATTTCTTGCCGCCAAATGTCATAATGACTCTTGTGCCGTCTTCGCTTTTCACTTCTTTTTCCTCAAGCGCTTGGACGCCTTCCGGGAGCTGGCTCGGATACATGACTTCCATCACTTGTTCTTTCCCTTCCGCCATCGCTGGCACTTCGAGACGCGCCCCGGTCATGTTTTTCGACGTATCGAATGCATCATCATCGAATTTTTTGTTAAATTCAACGTTGGAAAATTCCACTGTCAACAGCGCCTTTCGGTCTGTATCCATCACTTTGACCGAGACAGGCGTCAAATCTTTTTTGCTCAATGTAATTTCCTGGGTCGGAACGACTTCGCTATTTGGATAGTTCGTTTTTGTCTCAAATACATAGTGATCCTTCGTCGCCTTAAACTTCGCCTTTGAGTCGCTTAAAATGTCTTTGACGAGCGATTCATACAAATACGCTTGGCTGCTGTTCTTCGGCCAGTCGCTGACAAACTTAAAGCTTTTGTTGAGGGCAGGTGTAAAGACGAATACTCCCTCATCGTTGCGCAAAATCATTTGACTTTGCCCTTTGTCGGCGTTTTTCAAGCTGACGCGGTAATACGACGGCTGCTTATGCCACACTTCCACATGGTACACTTGCGGCTCGGCGCCGGTGCGGAACGTCATTTTCGCCTCAGCTTGGTAACCTGTCATCTCATCCATCTTTTCATTGAGCGCCTTGAGCACTTCCTCCTGTGATTTCGCCCCGCACCCGGCTAAAGCAAACAAAAAGATGATGCCGACCAATGCCAAAAGCACCTTTCTGCCCATCTCTTCAACCCCTTTGCCTCATATATCGATTTCTGCACATGCACTACAATATATGAGACAACACCCGGGAATATGCAGACTAGCCGTGGCAAGCATCCGATGGCCCGTTCAGCCCGAAGCGCTCAATGATGACTTGGGCGACCGCATAATCCCGGCTATGGGAAATGGACAAATGAATGACTTCCCCGCTGCGGCGGGCGGCAATGCTCGGCTTTCCATACGCATCAGAAACAACCTCGATATCCTGAAACGAGATGTGCCGCCCAATCCCTGTCCCAAGTGCTTTGGCGTACGCTTCCTTCGCCGCAAACCGTCCGGCGAGAAATTCCACTTGCCGCGCGGGCGGCAACTCATCAAACCGCGCCTTTTCCCGCGGCGTTAAAATCCGGTCAGGGAATTTACCGTTGCGCTTAAGGAGCGAATGAACCCGCTGCAACTCTACAATATCAATGCCGATGCCAACGATCATCACTTTCCCCACCTAATCCGTGCTATAGAGTCCGATCGATTTTTTGCAATCTTTGCGCATAAGATGGCTTATAGAACATGGACATAGCCTCTAGCCACATCACCCTGCCTACGAAAGGATAAACGATTTTCGATAAAGAAGGGAGACAAAAGTATGTTTCACTATACTGGGGGCGTCCGCTCACTCATCCGTCTCTGCCCGGTCGTATCAACCTTGCTGTTGGCGCATATCGTTTTGTGGTTGTTGTTCGTCATCCCCCTCTCGGCACTTGAACCGATTTGGCAGCATGTCATCGGGACGAATGATGCCCTCCGCAACGGGGAGTATTGGCGGCTGATTAGTCCGCTCGTGCTGCACTACGATTTCAACCATATGGCGGCCAACAGCCTTTCGTTATGGCTGTTCGGCCCCTGGCTGGAACGCGCGCTCGGGAAAGGGAAATTTTTACTTCTTTATCTTGGGGGCGGTGTCGGCGCCAATATCGCTACCGTATTGCTTCTACCGCCGATGTACAGCCATGTCGGGGCGTCAGGTGCCATTTTTGCCTTATTTGGCATGTACAGCTATCTCGCCCTTTTTCGCCGTGACCTCATCGCCCCCCGGCACGCCCAGTTGCTGTTGGCCGCTATGGCCATCAACCTGCTGCTCGGCTTGATGGAGCCGGACGGCAACCTCATCGCCCATCTGTTCGGCTTTGTCACCGGCGGGCTGCTCGCTCCGTTTTTGGCTGTCCGCCCCGGACCGCCGTCGTTTCATGTGGTTCGGCCATGAAAAAACGGCGCTTAATGCGCCGTAATCCGCCGTTTTTTCGTCCGGCCGCGCGCTGAGCTGTCCGGGCGGCCGCCTCGCTTTTTCTCCCGTTTGACCGCTAAAGGCGGCTCTTCCGTCAACTTCACCGGCGTCGTGTCCGGCTCGCGCGTCAACATTTTCAGGCAGGCCGCGACGATCGTTACCGAGTCATGCTCTTCAAGCAATTCCTCGGCGGCCCGCTTGTAAAATGATAAGTTTTCCGTTTCCGCGACATTGAGAAGCTTTTCAATGGCGACGCGCTGTTGGCCTTCAAGCGCCTCGTCGAGGGTTGGCGGCTTCATCCGCTCCATTTTCCGCTTCGTCGTCCGCTCAATATGATGGAGCTGACCGATTTCCCGCGGTGTCACAAACGTCATCGCCATCCCTGTCTTGCCGGCGCGCCCGGTGCGTCCGATCCGATGGACATAGCTTTCCGGGTCTTGCGGGATGTCAAAGTTATACACGTGCGTCACGCCGGAAATATCGAGCCCGCGCGCGGCAACGTCCGTTGCGACTAAAATTTCAATCGATCCTTCCTTAAATTTGCGCAACACCGACAGCCGCTTTGCCTGGCTCAAATCGCCATGGATGCCTTCCGCCGCATAGCCGCGCAAGTTGAGCGCCTCGGCAAGCTCATCGACGCGCCGCTTCGTGCGGCCAAACACGATCGCCAACTCCGGCGCCTGGATATCGAGAAGCCGTGTCAAAATGTCAAATTTCTTTTTCTCGTGCACTTCTAAGTAGTACTGTTGAATGTTCGGCACGGTCATTTCCTTCGCCTTCACTTTGACGAGCTCCGGCTCATTCATGAACCGCTCGGCAATGCGGCGGATCGGATCCGGCATCGTCGCAGAGAACAACAGCGTCTGCCGCTCGGTCGGCACATGGCGTAAAATCGCTTCAATGTCCTCAATAAAGCCCATATTCAACATTTCATCGGCCTCATCGAGCACGACGGTATGCACGTGCTCAAGGCGCAGCGTGCCGCGGTTGATATGGTCAAGGATGCGGCCCGGCGTGCCGACGATGACGTGCGGATGTTTTTTCAAGGCGCGAATTTGCCGCTCAATATCCTGTCCGCCGTAAATCGGCAGGACGCGCACCCGCTTGACCGCGCCGATTTTATACAGTTCTTCCGACACTTGAATGGCGAGCTCCCGCGTCGGTGCAACGACGAGCGCTTGAACGGCGCCGTTTTTGACGTCCACTTTTTCGACGATCGGGATGCCAAACGCTGCGGTTTTCCCGGTTCCGGTTTGCGCTTGGCCGATCACATCTTTATTTTGCAGGCTGAGCGGGATCGTTTTCGCTTGAATCGGGGTCGTTTCTTCAAACCCCATCCGCTCGACAGCTTTCATTACGTCTTGACTTAATCCTAGTTCTTGAAATGTCGTCAATGTTATCCAAACTCCTTATAAAAAATCGTCCCTAAATTCGTGAGAAAGGTTTGACAGTTATCATACCATGTTATGCCGTCATTTGCAATGATAGGCGGCGCACAAAAATTTTTCCGTCTCGGCAAACAGCGTGTGCCGGTCGACGCTATGACAGACGTGGTGATACGAATTCGGCAAAAGCAGCAGTTTTTTTTCGGGCGAACCGATCCGTTCATATAAATAATAGGCACTTTTAGGCGGCACAATCCCGTCTTTTTCCCCTTGGACGATGAGTACAGGTGCCTGAACATGCGGAAGACGGGGACGTACATAGCGGACGAGTTTGTGAAATTCCCTGACAGCTGAAAGCGGAGTCGCTATCATTTTGTTTCGGTAACGGAGAAACAGCGGGTGCTCCCGCGCTCCGCGCCAGCCGTTGGCAAACATCTCACGGATGTCACACCACAATTGGCGCGGATTGACGTAATAAAATGCTGCACTTAACAGCACGAGCCTGGCAACCGGATATTTTTCCGCCAACTTGACAGCGATCACCCCGCCCATCGAGAAACCGATCACATATACCGTATCACAACGCTGATAAAGCGCTTGGAACGCTTGCTCAGCCGCTTCGACCCATCGGTCATATGTAATCCCTTTGAGACTCAACTCGTCCCCGTGCCCAGGCAATGTGGGCGTTTCTACGACCCAATCGGTCCGCTCCCGCAAATAATCAGCCAGCGGCGCCACTTCTTCCGGGTTGCCGGTAAACCCGTGAATGCATAAACAGCCGATCATCATCTCCACCCCCGCCTGAGTGAAAAGCGGCGCCGATGACGCCGCTTTTAGTTTTTCCTCCACCCGACCGATTTTACACCCAATGACGGAGCAGTTCTTCCAATTTCATCCCGCGCGAGGCCTTCAACAACACGATATCGCCCGGAGAAGCGACGGAACGCACCGCTTCGGCCAATGCCGCCTTATCGTCGAACGCCCGCACCTGACCATCGGCAAAAAACGGTGCGGCGGCCGCTGCAATATGGTGCGCCAGCGGCCCATAAGCAAATACGTAATCCGCCATCTCCGGCCGCAGCATCGCCCCGATCTCTTCGTGAAACTCGGCTTCTTTTTCGCCAAGCTCAAGCATATCACCTAGCACCGCAATTTTTTTTCGATAGCCACCCAGTTCCCTAAGCAGCGTTAACGCCGCCCGCATTGAAGTTGGACTCGCATTGTAAGCATCGTTAATCACCGTGAAGCCATACTTTGTTTTAACGACTTCGGTGCGCATGCGCGTCACTTGCAGACGGGACAAGGCCGCATCAATGCCGTCCCAGCCGATGCCAAAAAAGCGAGCTACCGCAATGGCCGCGAGCGCGTTGTATACATGATGTTTTCCCAACACCGGCATAAAGAGCGTCCGATCCGGAAGCGCGTTAATGGCAAATGACGTCCCCCCCGCTTCAATGCGCACATCGGTCGGGTAGTAGTCGTTTCTCTCCTCTGCTCCAAATGTCGCGACATGGCGGGGAAGAGACAAGTTCGGCACCCGCTCAGCCAACAGCGGTTCGTCGCCGTGGTAGACGAACAAACCATCGCGGTGCACCCCCGCCAAAATTTCCAGTTTGGCCTTGGCGATGCCTTCCCGTGAGCCAAGTTCCTGCAAGTGCGATTCACCGATATTTGTGATCACGGCCGCATCCGGTTTGGCAATCGAGGTGAGCCGCTCAATTTCGCCAAATCCGCTCATCCCCATTTCCACGACAGCAATGTCCGTTTCCTCATCGAGCGCGAGGAGCGTGAGCGGTACGCCGATATGGTTGTTTAAGTTCCCTTCTGTTTTTTGCACGCGATATTGGACTGCAAGAAGAGCAGCGATCATATCTTTCGTCGTCGTTTTGCCGTTGCTGCCGGTCACGCCGACGACTTTCAACCCGAGCTGTTGGCGGTAGCGGGCGGCGAGACGCTGCAGCGCCGAAAGCGTATCATCGACGACAATCGCCGGGACACTCTCCGGCGGCGTCCCTTCCGTTTCGGACCATAGCACTGCCGCCGCTCCTTTTTGCACCGCCTCGTTCACAAAGGCGTGGCCGTTAAACTTCGCTCCAATGAGTGGAACGTACAAGTTGCCAGCTTGGATCGTTCTCGTGTCCGTCGATACGCCGCTGACGGCGATCATCTCCCACTTCGGCTTCGCGCAACGGCCGCCTGACATCTCGGCAATTTGCCGCACCGTCCGTTTCATCATCCGCTCTCACCCTCTTTATTTTTCAAATGTGTACGTAATCGTCTGCTTTTCTTGATGCCGTTCTAGAGCCAGCGCAATGAGGCGCTCGATCAGTTCCGGATACGGCACGCCGCTGTGCTGCCAAAGAAGCGGGAACATGCTGTATGGCGTAAATCCTGGCATCGTATTGATTTCGTTAATATAAACCGTGCCATCTTCGGCGAGGAAAAAGTCGGCACGCACGAGCCCGGACAAGTCGAGCGCTTTAAACGCGGCAATGGCCATTTCCTTGATCGTCTCATACTGCTCTGGCGTCACTTTGGCAGGAATAATTAATTCCGTTTGCCCGTCTTCATATTTCGCCTCATAGTCGTAAAATTCCTTTTTTGGCACAATTTCTCCGACGACCGAACAAATCGGTTCATCATTGCCGATAACGCCGATCTCGATCTCCCGGCCGACGATCGCTTCTTCAATGATGATTTTCCGGTCATACTTAAACGCCTGAGCAAACGCTTGGTGCAAATCGCCGCGCTGTTTACATTTCGAAATGCCGACGCTCGATCCGGCATTGGCCGGTTTGACAAAGCACGGGTAGCCAAGCTCTTGTTCGATCCGGTCGTAGACGGCTTCCCCGCCTTTTTGCCAGTCATATTTGGTCACCGCTACATATTTCGCCTGGCGCAGCCCGGCTTGGGCAAACAAGTTTTTCATCATCACCTTATCCATGCCGACGGCCGAGGCAAGCACGCCGTTGCCCACGTACGGGAGGTTTAACATTTCGAGCAGGCCTTGTACAGTTCCGTCTTCGCCGTTTGGCCCATGCAAAAGCGGGAAGATGACGTCGATCGTTTCCTCGCTGTCCGCAGGCGACGATTCCGACGCCGGCACCTGGTTTAAAGATACCGGGATCATAGCCGTCGCTGTCGACGTGAACTGCAGCTGTTTCACTTCTTCGACCGGTCCAGTCAATCGTTTTCCTCTGATCCACTGTCCTTCAGGGGTAATATAAATCGGAATCACATCAAATTTATGAGGATCAATGGCGTTCATCACTGCCATCGCCGTTGACAACGACACTTGATGTTCCGGCGATTTCCCGCCGTACAACACTCCGACTCTCGTTCTCATCCTTGTTCCTCCTCTTTCCTTGGCCATCGTTCCTATTGTATCACGTTTCGCACCCAACGGCCTGATATTTTATATGTACGGTGCAGCTTGTTTCGCCACCCCTCTGGTGCATCCGCCCAACACAAAAAATGCCATCTAACGTCCGTTAGATGGCCTACGCTACGGGTGAAGCACACGCCAAACCAACCGCCGCGGCATCGCTGTCACCATTTCAGCGAGCGCCTCTTGTCCCGTTTTCTCCACCCCGGCGAAATAGTCAGACACGCGGCGAAAAAACCGGTTTTTCTCGACGTCATCATTGAGCAAGCGGAACATGTTCTGCTCGCCGCCATTCGGTTCAGCTAAATCGTAAATCAAACCGTTCCGCTGCAAATATTGCAAATTGATGCGCTCCTGACCCGGCAGACAATCGATCGTAAACATCGGAATGCGCTTATGGAGCAGTTCACTCACCGTCACCCCGCCCGGCTTTGTCACCACCGCGTCCACCTCATCGTACAGCCGGTTCATTTCTTGCGGATCGGCAATGTACGGGAGCGGACGGATGTGGGGGAGCTTCCAGCTGGCAATTTCGTCGTACAACTCGCGATTGGCGCCGCATAGCACCGAATAACGAAACAGCGTCGATGCCCGGGCCGCCCGCAAAAAAGCCATCATATTGCCAAGCCCCTGGTTTCCGCCGGCGACAAGTATATGAATCGGCCGCCTCTTTCGCCGCGTCTCCACCGTGTTCATAAACACATCATGAACCGGGATGCCTGTGACCACGATGCGCCCCTCGTCAACCCCGTACTTTGTGACCAGCTCCCATTTCGCCTCTGGATGGGGGACGAAGTGATAATCGATAAACCGTTTTCCCCAGACGCTGTTCATGAAAAAATCGGTATAGACGTTCACCACAGGAACAAACAGCGCCTGTTTCCGCTTGAGTTGCTGCAAAATGCGCGATGGAAACGAGTGGGTGCAAACGATCAGATCCGGCCGTTCCTGCTCGAGCATTTTTTTCATTTTGCTTTCGAAATATGGCAGCCACGGCTCAAATGAAACAAACTCGAACCGCGGTGGCTCTTGATACATAAACGTTTTGTACACGCGATGATAGGAAGTGGGATGTGAGCGAATCCAGCGCAAGTAGGCTTCTGACACCATTTTTTCCATCAACTCATTGCAATAGCTTAAAAAATCGATTTTTTTGCTTTCGACCGCCGGAAACTGGCGGCGCAAAAAATCGATCAGCGTATCCGCGACTTTATGGTGTCCCGTGTTCATTTGAAACAACGGCAAGAACAACACTTTCATCATCGATCGCACCCTTTAGCCTTCGAAAGATTTTTTGCGCCTCCGCTGCCCAATCCACGCCACAAGCAAAAACAGCAAAAACAACGCCAATCCGACAAGCGGAAAAGAAACGAGGGGAATATGAACATGGCGACCGAGCAGCAACCCAATGAACATCAACGGAGCGACCCATCCGGCCGTTCCGAACGCCGCAAGCAGCAAAAACGACCGAAATGGAAACCGGCTCACTCCTGCCATATACGGGCAGATTTGCCGGACACCTGGCGCATAACAGCCGAACAAAATGCCCCATTTCCCATAGTGGCGGAACCAAAGCTGGGCCCGCCCCCACCGTTCGTCCGTAATTCCGACGTATTTGCCGTACTTTTTCATAAACGGCGCGCCCCACCATCGTCCGACGCCATACGCCGCCACCATGCCGACCATCGCTCCTCCCCAACATGACGCGAGCGACGGCCAAAGCAAAAGCTGCTCTTTGGCGACGATCAAACCGACGAAAAAAAGCAAACTTTCCTCCGGCGCCGGGATGCCGACAATGCCGCAAAATAAAAACAAAAACAGCATCACATATCCGTACGACTGAACGTACGGCAACCATACACTCGTTTCCATGGCTCCCCCATCACATCGACGAGATTCGTTTGTTAGTTTGCGCGTTTCTCATTTCTGTAATCGTCACCCAGCGCATCTTTTTCGCCGCTTCATCTTTCAGCAACAGCTCAAGCGCTGACAACATTTGCTCCGGCGCGCGCCGGTCAGCGCCTAATGCATCGCCGTTGTCGTGAAGAACAATGACCGCTCCGCCGCGCACTGCTTCTTTTAACCGGCGGAACAACTCCATTGCCCCCAGTTTGGCGTTCCAGTCGCCAACAATATGCGTCCATAACACGGTCGTATACCGTTTTTGCACAATGGGCGTCCATGCGTTAAAATGTCCCCACGGCGGGCGGTAATAAACCGGTCGTTGGCCTGTCGCCCGCTCAATCGCCGCAGCGGCGCGGCGCACCCCCCAATCGAGCCAAAGCGGCGGCAAAAGCCAGTTGCTCATATGGCGGTAATTGTGAATGCCGATTTCATGGCCTTCCTCCACCATGCGCCGCACAATATCCGGGTAACGCTCCGCTTTGCGGCCGACGACGAAAAACGTCGCCTTGACGCCATATTTCTTTAATAAATCTAACAGCTTTGGCGTATAATACGGGTCAGGGCCGTCATCAAACGTCAAAGCAAGACAATCCGGGGCTGTTCCTTCCCGAAACAACAGCACCCGCTTTTTGCGAATGACGATCGTCGGCACAACCCCGTAAACGACGATTCCAATAAGCAGACAACCAACAAGCCATGCCAACATCGTCTTTCACCTCTCGATAGTACTTTATCAACATTTCCTTCCTTTGAAAATAGGAAGCTAGCCTTTTATTTAAATAAATACACTGCTAGACTTATAAGCATATAGAAGCAGAACAAAAAAACAACGGGAAAATAATGCTAGCCCTATAGGATCGGGTTTGTACAAGTTTTCTTCACTTCGTACGAAATACAAGGCTGCCCGGTTTCCTCCCTAAATGATATGGCATCTGCTATAATACATATCGGTATACGACACCGAACGTGCGAAGAGCGATCGGTTCTCCAGTGTGTCCGCTCATCGGATGGAGCGAAACAACGGTATTCCATGTTTCCATAATTGCAAAAAAGACAGGTGATTTGCATTGCGAAAGAAAATCGTCTTAACCGGCGGTGGCACAGCCGGCCATGTGATGGTCAACGTCGCCTTGATTCCGAAACTAAAAGAACAAGGCTGGGACATCGTCTACATCGGCTCTCACGAGGGAATTGAGCGGGAGATCATCGGCCGCATCGACGGCGTGCCGTACTATTCGGTTTCGACCGGAAAACTGCGCCGTTATTTTGACTGGAAAAACTTCAAAGATCCGTTTAACGTACTAAGGGGGGTTTTTCAGGCGTACCACCTCATCCGAAAAGAAAAGCCGGACGTCGTTTTCTCCAAAGGCGGATTCGTCTCGGTTCCCGTCATTCTCGGCGCCTGGCTGAACGGTGTGCCGTCGGTCATTCATGAATCCGACTTGACGCCCGGCCTTGCAAACAAAATCGCCATGCCATTTGCGACGAAAATTTGCCTCACCTTTCCGGAAACGAAGCAACACGTCAGCGCCGATAAAGCGGTCTACGTCGGCGCTATCGTCCGCGAGGAACTGAAGCACGGCAGCGCTGCCCAAGGACGACAGATGTGCCAGTTCGACGGAAAAAAACCGGTGTTGCTTGCGATGGGCGGCAGCTTAGGCTCGAAAAAAATCAACGACGCCTTGCGCGCCAACTTATCGACACTGCTTGCCGAATTTGACATCATTCACATTTGCGGCAAAGGGAACATCGACCAAAGCCTTGTGCACCAAAAAGGATACAAACAGTTCGAATACGTCAACGAAGAGCTGCCGCACTTGTTGGCTCTGGCCGATATCGTCGTCTCCCGCGCCGGGGCGAACGCCATTTTCGAACTGCTCGCCTTGCGCAAGCCGATGCTGCTCATCCCGCTTTCGAAAGCGGCAAGCCGCGGCGACCAAATCCTAAACGCGCGCTCGTTTGAAAATGCGGGCTATGCCGAAGTGTTGATGGAGGAAGACTTGACAAACGAATCGCTCCATACTGCCATTCGCCGCCTATACGAAAACAAAGACCGCTATCAAAAAAACATGGAGAAAACCAACACAAGCGACCCGCTGCAAACATTGCTTGCGGTCATTCACGATACCGCAGCACGATAAACAAACAGGCTATGCCCCATACATAGTTGGGGGGCATAGCCTCGTTGTTTGCGCTCGTTTAGAAATGTTTTCTGCAAATATGAATGAAAAAACTCTCTCCTTTGTCTCCCTTTCTTTTTCACCCATTTCAACGTAATTTCCGTTCAATCAAAACCGCCCGATGGAGTGGATCCACCAGGCGGCATGATTAGAAGTATAAGAAGTAAATGACAACGGCCAGCACGATCCGATACACGGCAAACGGCACGAGACGGATGCGGTTGATAAGCTGCAGGAAAAAGCGGATCGCCAGCAAAGCAAAGACGAAGGCGCTCAAAAATCCGACGATGAAAAACGGGATGTCGGCGGCCGTAACGTACTGCCAGTTTTTCAACAGCGACAGCCCGCTCGCCCCGGCCATGATCGGGACAGCCATAATGAACGTGAAATCGGCCGCAGCGCGATGGCTCATGCCGACGAGCACCCCACCGGCGATCGTTGAACCGGAGCGGGAAAAGCCCGGCCATAACGATAAACATTGCACCAACCCGACGAGAAACGCCTGTTTGTATGTAATGTGGTCGACCGTCTGCGCCCGCGCAACCCTTTTCGCGAATTTGTCAGCGGCGATCATGAGCAGCGCGCCGAGCACAAGGCCGATCAGCACTGTTTTGGTCGAGAACAAATGTTCATCGATGTAGTCTTCAAACAACACGCCGAGCACCCCGGCCGGAAGTAGGCCAATGATGACGTGAATGAGCGTCAGCCGCGGTTTCCCGCCCGGATGGCGGCCGCGGAAACCAAGCAAATCGAGAAATCGGTCTTTAAACACCACAACGGCGGCCAAAATCGAGCCGAGCTGGATGACAACTTTAAATGTATTCGCCGCGTACTTGCCTAAAAACTCAGTCGATCTCAGCCAAAGATCGTCCACAATGATCATATGCCCGGTCGAAGACACAGGGGCGAACTCGGTCAGCCCCTCGACCATCCCTAACATAACCGCCTTCAACAGCTCGATCCAGTGCATTCGTTCCATCCTTTCTGCGCGGGGTCGTCCTTTTTATACATATGGGCCGGGCGGGCGAAATAACACCCCGCTTCGGCCGCGCCTGCTCTATTGTACTACAAATCATTCGTTTCTACTACCCGCGCTTTTTTGGATGGGCGTTATACCGGGAAGAGCGCCAAGTCATCAGTCAACGGGCGGAAATGGGCCCGCCCCCAGCTCCCCGCGCCGTTCTAGGTAATGGTATAAAGCGCCGAGCAAGTTCGCATCGTTTTTGAAGCGGCACGCCTCCACAACGGGGCGGACTTTCGCGATCGAAACAACCGACAGCAGCGCGGAAAGCCGCTTGTTGATTTCACCGACGAAATCGGGACGGCTGCTAATGCCCCCGCCGACAATGATTTTTTCCGGATCGTACGCATACTGCAAATTAAAAATGCCTTGCGCCAAGGCGAAGTAAAATCGGTCGATCGCCTTTTGCGCGGCTTCATCGCCGCCCTCTGCCAACGCAAATACTTTTTCTCCGTCCAATTCACTTTCTTGCATCCCTTTTTCCTCGGCCACCATCCGGATCAGCGCACTCGTCGCCGCCAGCTCACTCCATGTTTTGCATTCAACGGTTCCGTTTGCATAACGGACATCCATCAACATATAGCCAAACTCTCCGCCGTGCAAGTGCGCTCCTTTATGAATGCGTCCGTCTTTCACGATCGCTCCGCCGATGCCGGTGCCGACGATGACAAAGACGATGTCACGGCACCCCCGGCCCGCCCCCTTCCATAATTCGCCAAGCGCCGCGCAGTTCGCATCATTTTCCAGCTCCACCGGCAGCCCCGTCTCCCCGCCGAATACGGCTTTAAAGTTGGGGCCGTGAATGCACGGCAAGGCACTGCTTCCGCCGATGATGCCGATGTCGCTGTCAACGCTGCCTGCCGAACTGATCGCAATGCCGGAAAGTTTGTAATTCGCCTGCGCTTGGCGGACGACGCGAAGCAAGTCGTCGCGAAATCGTTGAAAGTCATGACGCTCTGAACGATAGCGCCCCTTTTCCAAAAAATCGCCGTGCTCGTTTATGACGGCATGTTTCACATACGTGCCCCCAATGTCGAAAACGATATAGCAACGCATCGATGGCGCCTCCTCCATTCTTTTCACTGTTCCCGTGCTTTATGTATTCGTTATCCAATCATCCGCTCCTCCCTGCCGCAAGGAAAGAAACCGCCCCGTTGGGCGGGGGCGGATCGCTTCCATCATCGCTCATATCCCATTGACAGCGCCTTTTGCGCATTGCGGACATCGTTATGCAGCAGCTGAGCGAGGTCGTATGCCGGGTAATAGCCGCGTTCATGCATGTAGTTGAACGCCTTTTCATGCGTTTCAATCGCCTTCAGCAAGTGCTTGACAAACGTCTTCCGCAATACGGGCGTAGCCGTTTCCGTGATGACAGCGGCGTAATTGCGCACCGACGTTTTCGCAAAGCCAAGCAAGTCGCCCGCATGCAAGGCCCGGTCGCCATCATCATGGTCGCGGCTTTCTTCCATCATCGGCGCCGCCGGGATGAAGGCAAGCAGCTCACGCAAGTTCGTTTCCAATCCTTGAATCGTTTCCGTATAAAGCCCTTTGAGCTCAGGACAATCGATCTTGCCGACAGCCTTTTTCATTTTCATTAACGCGTTGGCCTGAAAAGCGATCAATTCATGCAGCTCCAACGTTTCGTGCCATGCCAAATGGCGATGGCCGTGCATTTGCCCATGCATATGGTTCATCACATTTCCCCCTCATTTTTTATCAGTCCATTTCCATTTACTGTTATATGCCTATGAAAAGGAAACGGTCACCATTGTACGGGCCTTCCGCATCGGCAAAAAAGGCGTTCCGCCCAAGCGAAACACCTTTTTCCATCCCGTTTACAGCCAATCCCCGCCATCAAATCCATCGCCACCATCAAACCAGTCATCAACATCCAGACCGTCGGCCACATCATCAAGGGCATCGTCGAGCAGCTCTTCCGCCACCATCCCCGCCAACATGCCAGCCGCGAATCCGCCAATGGCGCCGGACCATCCATGTCCGCCATGGCGCGAATGATGGATGGATGAATAACGGCCGGACGGATGGCCGGGGATTGGCGAATGCGGCGCCATCCATGGATGTCCGGATGGCTGGGCGGCTCCAGCCGCGCGCACAGCCCCGTCGATTGCTTCTTTCAATAAACCGGCTGCAGTCGCCGGATCACGAAGCTGGTCGTTCGAAATAACCAACTCCTGCCTGATCTCGCGTTCGCCTCCCCAACCACTGCGGGCATCAATTTCCAGATGAAGGCGCACCCCTTGCTCTTCGGCAAGGGCAAAAAACTCGACTTCCTGGACGATCCCTTGAAATTCGCCCGTTGGAAAGAATGAAAATTCCTGTCCGTACGGTGTAATGGTCCCGGATGCCGGTTTCTCGCGAAAACCTAAGGCTGCCAAAGCGGAAAACACTTGCTCCAAGGCTGTCGGCGGCAAAATGTGAATGGCGTCTTGGTCGTACGCATCAGCTCCATCCGCAATATCGAGATGAGTCACGAACGTATAGCGCACGGTCGGGCGGCTGATCGGCAAATGGAGCGGCAGTGTGTACGAAAACGGCAGCACTTTCCGCTCGCCAGGCTGAATCGTAAACGACGAGGCCACCGGGATGACAGCTGCCCGACGGCGGTATGTCTTGCCGCCTGCCTCTACGTCAAGCTGAAGCACCACTTCCAGCTTGCGGATTTGTTGGGCGACCGAACCGCCTTCCAACAAAAACTCTCCTTCCATCGTTTCACCAAGGCGCACATGCGGGCGATGCAGCGCGAGATCCACTTTTGCAGCGCCAATGCCGAGCTTCGATAAAAACTTTTTCCACATCGTGCCTCTCTCCTTTTTTCATCCTCATGTCACCCTTGAATTACGAACAAGCCGCCAACATGGTGTCACCGACATCACTTGATCGACCTTGGGGCGATCAACACAGCCATTGAAAGCATCGTCGCTTTTTCATCATTCCCATTTTCGACACTATATACCTCAATGATAAGCCGACTCGGGTGAATCTATCGACAGAGCGATCCCGGAGCAACAACGCTTCTATTATGAATCCCTCGTACGATAGGCAATTTCGTACGGAGAGGGGGACTTTCCCGCCATTCGACACGCGTCGATTTCCAGGGAAATGTTTCCCCTTTTCTCGACATTATTCCCGCAAATGGTACGGCAATGTCGCGATGACTATATCTTTTTTCATAATTTAAGAGGAAGTGCAAAATAAATGCCGTTTGGGTATGCAAAAATGTATGTCAACTTTAACCTTACCCAATCATAATTTTTCCTTTCGGGTACCGGAACGGATCCGGCTGGCGGCGCAGCGTGACCGCGTACGCGATCGTCAGCGGGCCGACGCGGCCGGCAAACATCGTCAAGATAATGATCACCTTTCCTAACGGAGACAACTCCGGAGTCAGTCCCATCGACAGCCCGACGGTTCCAAACGCCGACGTCGCTTCGAATAAAATCATGAGAAAGTCTTTTCCGCTCTCAGTGATCGTCAACACCATCGTGACAAACATGACGATAAACAGCCCGCTCATTGTCACGGTCAGCGACTTGTACACCGTATCGTACACGATCCGTTTCCGGAATAAAATGACATCCTCTTTTCCGCGAATTTGCGACCATACCGCACCGAGCAATGTCGCAAATGTCGTCGTTTTGATCCCTCCGCCTGTTGAACCGGGGGAAGCGCCGACAAACATGAGGAAAATGATCAAAAACAGCGTCGGCTGCGTCAAATCCGGGATATTGAGTGTATTAGACCCCGCTGTTCTCGGAGTGACCGCCTGGTAAAACGCCGACAAAAACTTTCCTGACAGCGACAGCGGCCCCATCGTCTTCGGGTTGTCCCACTCAAGCAGCAAAATCAGCGCCATGCTGGCCACTAGCAGCCATGCCGTCGTAATGGCGACGACCTTCGTATGGAGGGAAAGGCGGCGCGTCTGTCTATACTCGTACACTTCATTCATGACGATAAAGCCGATTCCGCCTAAAATAATCAAAATCGGCACAACAAGGCTGACGACCGGATCGTCCACGTAGCCGGTCAAGCTGCGGAACTCGCCCATTAAATCAAACCCGGCGTTGTTAAAGTTCGAAATCGCATGGAAAAAGCCAAAGTAAATCGCCCGGCCGAGCGGCATGTCAAAGGCAAAGCGGATCGAGAGCAGCACCCCGCCGATCCCTTCGATCACAACAGTAAAAAGGAAAATGCGTTTGACAAGACGGACGATGCCCTCGATCGTCAAATTGTTGAGCGCCTCTTGGAGGATGAGCCGCTCTTTCAACGAAATGCGTTTGCCAAGCAAAAAGGCAAACAGCGTCGCAAACGTCATAAATCCGAGCCCGCCGACTTGAATGAGCGTCAAAATGACGAGCTGGCCAAACAGGGTAAACGTCGTCCCGGTATCGACGACGACAAGTCCGGTTACGCACGTCGCCGAAGTCGCTGTAAACAACGCGTCTAAAAACGGCATCCCTCTTCCATCGACGGTCGCAACAGGAAGCGTCAACAGCAGCGCTCCAATGAAAATAATGAGCGCAAATCCAGACACGAGAATTTTCGGCGGATCAAAAAATTTGCCTTTCGGATTCACTGGCATGGCCTCTCCTTTCCCTTCATCCAGTTCTTCCTTATAGTTCTGGATGATGCATAGAAAAAATATACCAAAAACAAGCCGATTCCGGTACAGCGAACAATTTTTATCATAATGTCCTAGTTGTCTAATAAAATGGGTAAAGGGCATGACCACATGCATCGGAACGTTTTCAGAAGGGCGGCTGAAACCTTTTCGCTTTCCATTCGTCTATATGAGTGGCAGTCCATCGACATACAGGGAAATGGGGCGGCAAGGAAGGGGGCATCCGTCAGTCTTTAAAAAACATTCCATTGACTTTTAGCAAAAGACGTATTATGCTACTTGACATGGAGACGTTCCAATGTAAAATGATGTAAGGACAAAATGTTGGCTGCTATGTGCAGCTGCTGTTCATAGAAATATAGAATGGATCTTCCGAGAATATGAGGCAAAGGAGGAGAAGAGGACGTGAAAGCGATTGGAGAAAAGCTGTTAACAAAATGCCGTTCTCTCCCTAACCAATATATTGGTTTTTTTATTTTCGCCGTGCTCCTGTTTTGGCTGAAGACGTACGCTGCCTATCTAGCGGAATTTAACCTTGGCATCAGCAACTCCATGCAGGAGTTTTTGCTGTTTATCAACCCGATTAGTTCGGCGGTGTTTTTCCTTGGTTTAGCACTCTTAGCCAGGGAAACGCGGGTGTATAAGCGGCTCGTTACTATTAATTTCATTTTGTCGTTTATTTTATACGCGAATATCGTCTATTACCGCTTTTTCAGCGATTTTATTACGTTGCCGACGTTGACGCAAACGAAAAACTTCGGCGATCTTGGCGGCAGCATTTGGGAGCTGCTTAGATGGTATGATATGTTCTATTTCTTGGATACGATCATTTTAGCGGTCATCGTATTCTCGAAACGGTTCTCGCTCCCGCCAGTGCGCGCCGGCCGTATCAAAAAAGGCGTTATTTTTGCCTCGGCCATTTTATTGTTCAGCGTCAACTTGGCGCTTGCGGAAGCCGACCGCCCACAGCTGTTGACAAGAACGTTTGACCGCAACTATATCGTCAAATATTTAGGTGTATACAACTACTTGATTTACGACGCGATCCAAAGTATGAAATCGTCGACACAGCGGGCGTTCGCGAACAAAAGTGACATCACGACCGTATTGAACCATGTGCAGGCGACGTACGCTGAGCCGAATCCGAAATATTTCGGTGTGGCGAAAGGAAAAAATGTGATTTACATTCACTTGGAGTCGCTGCAAAACTTTGTTATTCACTACAAATTGCACGGGGAAGAGGTCACCCCGTTCTTAAACTCGCTCACCCGTGATCCGAATACGTTCTATTTTGATAACTTCTTCCATCAAACGGGTCAAGGGAAAACATCGGACGCGGAGTTTATGCTCGAAAACTCGCTCTATGGCCTGCCGCAAGGGGCCGTCTTCACGACAAAAGGGCAAAATACGTACCATGCGGCACCGGCCATTTTGCGCCAATACGGTTACACAAGCGCGGTTTTTCACGGCAACTACAAATCGTTCTGGAACCGTGATGAAATTTACAAATCGTTCGGGTTCGATCATTTCTTTGACGCCAGCTACTACAGCATGAAAGACGAAGACGTCTTAAACTACGGGTTGAAAGACAAACCGTTCTTCCGGGAATCGATCCCGCTGTTAGAAACGTTGAAAGAGCCGTTCTACGTGAAGTTCATTACATTATCGAACCACTTCCCGTACCCGATCAGCGAAGAAGACGCGACGATCGCGCCGGCAACGACGGGAGACGGCTCGGTCGACCGTTACTTCCAAACGGCCCGCTACTTGGATGAGGCCGTCAAAGAGTTCTTTGACTACTTGAAAAAATCCGGTCTGTACGACCGCTCAGTCATCATTTTATACGGCGACCATTACGGCATTTCCGAAAACCATAACAAAGCCATGTCGCAAATTTTAGGCAAGGAAATTACGCCGCATGAGCACGCCCAGTTGCAACGGGTGCCGCTGTTCATCCATGTCCCGGGCGTCAAAGGTGGTACGATTCACGAGTTCGGCGGCCAAATCGACTTGTTGCCGACTTTGTTACATTTGCTTGGCATCGATACGAAAAATTATGTCCACTTTGGAACGGACTTGCTGTCGCCTGACCATCAGGAAATCATCCCGTTCCGCAACGGGGACTTTGTCACACCGGAAGTAACAGCGGTTAATGGCAAATACTATGATACGAAAACGGGCGCACCGCTCGAAGAGACACCGGAAATTCAACGTCTTGAACAAATCGCCCAAACAAAACTCGATTTGTCCGATAAAGTCGTGTACGGCGATTTGCTCCGGTTCTACACTCCGAAAGGCTTCAAGCCGATCGACCCGTCGAAGTACGATTACAATAACCGCGAAAATGAAGAGGGAAGCGCACCATAAGCGCTTCCCTCTTTTTTTCTAGCGCTGCAGCAGAAGCTCCACAGCGCGTTTGGCGTTGACATAGCCGGCTCCGTAGACGTTCGGGTCGCGTCCTTTCCATAAATCGGCGCCGTCTTTTAACGCCTGCTTAACTTCATCCGGCGTTGCCCCCGGTCTCGCCTCGAGCATTAAGGCGACAATGCCGGCGCAAATCGGCGTCGCCATCGACGTGCCGGACATCGATATATAATGATCACCGACCCGGCTTTGCTTATTCAGCTTGTCAAGAAATGAGCGTGGGGCGCGAAGCGATATAATGTTGACCCCTGGAACGACGAGATCCGGTTTTGCCACTCCATACTCGGTCGGCCCCCGGCTCGAAAACGGGGCCACCTCATCATCTGTGCGTGTCGCCGCCGTATCGCGGTCATCAAGGGCTCCCACTGTAATGATGCGGTCGCTAATGCCCGGGCTGGCAATCGTGCCGTAACTTGGCCCTTCATTCCCCGCTGCCGCGCAGACGACAATGCCGTGCTCCCACGCCCGCTCCGCCACCTGCACGAGCGGGTCGTCATTTTCGGTCGGAAACGGCTGCGGCTCCCCACCGAGCGATAATGAAATAATGTTGATCCGCCCCGCCGGGTTTTGCTCGTTGTAATCAAGGCACCATTCAATGCCACGCATAATCGTTTCCAACGTCCCGCTCCCCGAACGGTCGAGCACTTTCACGCCAACAACGTTCGTCTCGTACGCCGGCCCGGCGTACAGCCCGTCCGACATGCGCCCATTTCCCGCCGCATCGCCGGCGCAATGCGTACCATGCCCGTTGTCATCATACGGCGCCGTGCGTCCATTGACAAAATCGACAAAGGCGGTAATCCTTCCTTCTAAATCCGGGTGCGGGTAAATGCCTGTGTCGACAATGGCGATCGTCACCCCTTTGCCGCTTAATTCCGTCCCGTTGACAGCCACATGTTTCGCCTGTGCCGATGGCACTGCATTGTTTAACAGCGCCTTCACTTGCCGGTTGAGGTATACTTTTTTCACTTTCGGATGCTCGAGCAGCTGCTCAAGCGCCGCCGGTGTCACCCGCGCGCTATAAATCGGGACATGGCGGAAATGGTGGTGCATTTTCATGCGGAAATGATCCCGCTCCGCCTTGACTAACGCCTCAACGCCCTCGCTGTCTTCAACCTCGATCAAAACGGAAACGGTTTTCCATTTGCGTAGCCATCGCTCTATCCAGCGGTGAAAAATGCACGGCATGCGCGTCATTGGTTTATACATATTCACAAGCTTATGACGGAGCGGACGGTCAAGCCGTCTCGCATGACGGCGGGCGAGCTGCACGATCGAATAACCAAACATCGCCTTCCTCCTCCCTTTGTTTGTTGCTATACTCATATGACATATAGAGAGTGAAGGAAGCGGCGTTTTGATTAGGACGTATGAACGAAAAAACGCCTGCCTGGGCTGACACCAGGCAGGCGTGTCTATTCATCCTCGACCTTCTCAAGCACAATTCGCTCCGCTTTTCCTAAATAATGCTCAACTTGGCGCAACACATTGTCCGGCTCGGCAAACGCCCCGACTTGCGTCCCGTCAACGATGACGCGCGTCAAATAGCTTCCGCTTGGCGCCCGCCCGTCCCCCTCATCCGGCCTGCTTGGCGGAGGATTGTTCGGGGCATTCGGTTTCTTCCGCAATCCGAGCGCTCGCTCAAGGCCGTTCACATGGCCGCGGGCAATCGTCCGTAAAAAATTGGGGTCAGCTAGCTTTTCCGCGTCCTCCTTATGGTCGATAAACCCGTTTTCCGTCAACACGGCAGGCATTGTCGTTTCCCTTAGCACATGGAAATTCGCTTCTTTTTTGCCGCGGTCGCGAAATCGCGTCGCCCGGATGATTTCTTCATGCAGCACATCGCGAATGCGGGCCGTTCGGGAATTTCTCGACAACTCATGGTAAATGTAATCCTCATATCCCGTGCCACCGCCCGCATTCACGTGGATGGACACATAAACATCAGCCCCCCAACGGTTGGCTCGGTTCGTCCGTTCCTCAAGCGACACCGTTTCATCGCTCATGCGGCTCAGCTGGATCAAAACCCCTTCATACTCACTTTGCAGCAGGCGGCGCATCTCAAGTGCAATCGATAACGTAATATCTTTCTCCTGCAGCCCGTTGCCGACTGCGCCGGTATCTATTCCCCCGTGGCCGGGGTCGATGAAAATTTTGGGCATATCTATCCTCCTATTGGTGATCATCGCTTCGCCGTTACTATATCATATAAGCGATGGCACCAAAAGGAAACCGGCAAATGCCTACATGAACGAACACGTGCACAGTTTAGCTGACACGAAACCGGCTTAAAAATTGCTTCAATCGCTTGTTTTTAGAACGTGCAAAAATTTGTTCAGGTGACCCTTCTTCCACAATATAGCCATTGTCTAAAAACACGATGCGATCAGCGACCTCCCGGGCAAACTCCATCTCATGAGTGACCAACATCATCGTCATTTTCCCTTCGTGTGCCAGTTCGCGAATCACTTCCAATACCTCGCCGACCAGCTCTGGGTCTAACGCAGAGGTCACCTCATCAAAGAGCATCACTTTTGGGCGCATGACTAGCGCTCTTGCCATCGCCACCCGTTGCTTTTGTCCCCCGGATAATTGTGCAGGATAAACATCCAACTTATCGCCGAGCTTTACTTTCTCGAGCATTGTTACGGCCCGTTCCTTTGCCTCCTGCTTAGACAATCCAAGTACATGAATGGGTGCAACAGTACAATTTTCAAGCACTGTCATATGCGGGAACAAATTAAAGTGTTGAAAGACCATCCCTATATTCTTTCTGACATGCCGCAAATGCCTTTCATTGGCGGGTATAACCCGCCCGTCGATGTTCATATGCCATAACGGTGTTCCATCTACTTCAATGAAGCCAGATGTCGGTTGTTCTAACGTCATTAACATGCGGATTAACGTTGTCTTGCCTGAACCGCTTGGGCCGATTAATGCTACTTTCTCCCCCTCGGCAATCTCCAGATTAATCCCTTTTAACACTTCCGTTTTTCCAAACGATTTTCGGACATCCTTGTAACGCACCATCGTTTTCATTTATGCAATCACTCCCTTCTGTTTCTGTTGACGCAATATTTCCTTTTTATCCAGCCGTCGATTCATTTTCTTTTCAAGGTACTGAATCAACAAAGAAGATGGATAGCTCATCACCAAGAAGAAAAAGGCAACGATCGTGAACGGTTCGAGATATACCCAATGTTGCGCCCCATACATTTTCGCCGTCAACATCATCCCCATCACCCCAATCGAGGCGGTAGTCGGAATCTCTTTGAACATAATAATTAAGTAATTTCCAAGCATAGGGATGATAGGAGGAATCGCCTGCGGCAAAATAATTTTCGTCCATGTACGCACCCGGGAAAAATTCAATGCAACAGCTGCCTCCCACTGCCCTTTATCAACGGCATCAATGCCAGAACGGTACACCTCAGCTGTATATGTGCTGTAATGCACCCCTAGCCCGATGATCGCTGCTGCAACAGGAGATAACGTCACCCCGACGTGCGGAACAAGCGGCCAAGCATAAAACAAAAAGTACAATTGGACAAGCGGAGGGGTCGAACGGATAAACTCCATCACCGCGGTGACTGCCCATCTGCACCATGCCCACGGTATCCGCCGCAGCAGTATCCATCCGATTCCGAGAATTAATGAAACGGCATAGCAAGCTAATGTGAGGCCTAACGTCAACCACATCGCTTGAAAAATCAATGGGAATACATCTTTCGCCACATTCCAATCCCATATCATCGGCTTGCCACCCCTCTCGATACCGACTGTTCCGCCCGCCGGGTCATCCAAATAAACGGAAGCGCCAATAAGAAATAGAATATGAGCATCATAGCGAAAGTAAGAATGCCAAGGTCAATATGATTGTTGCGGAAAACCATCCCTGCATATGTAATATCGGTCAGCCCGATAAGTGAAACGAGAGAAGTCGATTTTAACATTTGAATAAAGTTGTTCCCAAAATCAGGGAGCATCATCCGCACGGCCTGAGGCAGAATGATCAACCTCATTCGCTGAAAACGGGTCATATTGAGAGCAATCGCTGCCTCATGCTGCCCGCGGTCAACGGCTAAGATGCAACTACGGACCGTCTCAGACGCATACGCACCGTAGTTCAGCGAAATGGCAATGACTCCCGCCCAAAATGATGAGAGGTTTAGCGGCGGCAAAAACGGAAGCGCCTGTGCAAGCATGGGTAAGGCATAATACACCCAAAATAGCTGCACGACCAACGAAGTGCCGCGAAAAAATTCCACATACACCCTAATAGTCCACCGGATCCAACGGGATTTAGCCAGCCTTCCCAGCCCGGCCATCACCGCAATGATGAACGCCAACACGGCGGAAGTCAGTAACAGAAGCAAAGTCGTTTGAATCCCTTTAGAAAGAACTTGAAACACATCGACAATGTCTTGAACGGAAATAACCGCTCACCCTTTCCTATGTTAAAATCATTTGATGATGTTTACTGCGTGGCGTTTCCGCACAATTGCGCCGTCGTCATATCCCCCGGAAGATTTTCCTCCCCGAATCCATTCTTTTGCAAAATATTCAGCAATTCCCCTGACTCCTTCAATTTTTGCAGCTCTTTGTTGTACGCCTCTCTTAACTCATCATCATCCTGACGGAAAACAGCTGCTCCGTAGCTTGGGATCCCTTCCACATCAGGCTGCTTGAAATCGCTGACTAGTTCTAGTCCTTCTTCACCTGCTGACTGCAGCGCGTTTTTCATCGTCAACTGAGTTCCTGTCGCCGCATCCGCCCGTCCGGTTTTCACAGCATCCATAACCGCAGGAATATCAGGAACAAGCACGATTTGTTCATCTTTCACACCGGATTGTTTTAAATAATCCACTTCCATCGAAGCTGACATAACTGCAATTTTCGTATCCGGCTGCTTGGCAATATCTTCATAGCTATGGAGATTTTTCGGGTTCCCTTTTTTCACAACTAACGCATCGCCGACTTGATATTCCGGCTCCGCAAAATCGACTCGTTCACACCGGTTTGGCAAAATCGCCATTCCTGCCGTGATGACATCAAATTTGCCAGCATTCAACCCCGGTATTAGCTCATTAAACTCTGCAAGCCGACCTTCGATTCTTTCAATCCCCAGTTGTTGAAAAATCTCTTTCGCAATATCGACTGCTTCTCCTTTTAATTCACCATTTTCCTCATAAGCATACGGTTTTTCATTCGCAAATCCCACATACACCACTCCTTTTTCCCGGAGCTCTTCGAGTCGACTGTCACCCGATCCCGCCGTATCAGACGAACTGCACCCAACTAAAGCAAGCATAAGCAACAACACCGTTACCCCTATCCTTTTCACCAACATCGTCCTCCTTTTCTAGTATGATTAAGGAAAAAATAAGTAAAATAGGGTACAACAAACATTGTAACAATCGTTTTAGCCGTTGATCAAATTGCATATCAATTCTTAAAATTCGATAACGTCGGATATGAATTCGTTTGCTAGCAAATGATTCTGTTTCTTCCAAATTGCTAGCATATCATCCAAAATCCTTTTATATGCTCCTAAATCTTGCTCATGTTCTATTATGAACATTCGCCCCTGTCCTTTTTTCGCTATTTATACAGCACTTCCGTGACCATACTGTTCGCGAAGAAAGCGCATTATTTATGAGACATGGCTTTATTGTGATATAATGGAAAAGGATCGTTGACTGAAAGGAGAGTGATCACGATGTCCCGCGCACAACAATGGGTGCAATATTTCCTTTCGCACCGTCATGTCACGTTGGAACTGATCAACAAAATCGATGAAGCGCACTATGATTACAAACCGACGCCGACGTCAATGCCAGCGAAGCAGTTGGCGACGCATATGCTGTTTAGCTTTTACAGCTTCGCCAATGCGGCCAAACACGGCGATCCGGCGCTGTTTGGGCAAAAAATCGAGGATCCCGAGACGAATTTGGCCAAGCTGGCGGAAACGTATACGGAAAAAACGAAGCAGCTCATCGAATCGATGAGCGATGACGATTTCGACCGGATGCTCGATTTGACCTCCATCTTCGGCGTCCAAATTCCGGCCAAGCAGTTTTTGCAGATGGCGATGGACCACGAAATTCATCATAAAGGCCAGCTGTTCGTCTACGTCCGCGGCATGGGGCATACAGACTTGCCGCTGTTTGTGAAACGGGGCTAATCTTCTTCCCCTTTGTTTCATTATGAGGCTTCGAAAAAAAAGCCGGCTAGGCATCCCTAACCGGCTTTTCCTTTTGATTTCTCCTCTTAAATCGAGCACCCTTCGTCGGTGCACGTCCCGCCTTGGTCGGTCGCCAGCGGCTGCAGCGGGGAAGTTTGTTGTTCTTCCTCCCATACTTTCTCAAGCGCCTGGCGGAACACCTCCACCGGCTGAGCGCCGGAGACGGCATACTTCCGGTTTAGAACGAAAAACGGCACACCGCGGACGCCCAACGCCGCCGCTTCTTCCTCATCGCGGCGCACCTCTTCTGTGTAACGGCCGCCGGCCAACACCTCTTCGGCTTCCGTCCGGTCAAGCCCGGCCGCTTCGGCGAGCGCAAGCAACACATCGCGGTCGCTAATGAACTTCGACTCCGTAAAATACGCATAAAACAGTCGTTCCACCATGTCGTTCAGCTTCCCTTTTTCCTTGGCGTATTGCGCCAACCGGTGGGCGTCAAACGTATTCGTCGGCTTCATCGTTTCAAAGCGGAACGTCAAGCCGACCGCCTCCGCCTGCCGGCCGATATCGGCGTTCGCCCGCTTCGCTTCTTCGAGCGAAATGCCATATTTGTTGGCGATGATTTCATGAATCGTCAAGGGCGTTTCTTTTTTCGCATTCGGATCCAACTCAAAGCTGCGGAAGACGATCTCGACGTTTTCCCGGTGTGGAAACTGCTCAAGCGCCTGTTCCAGTCGACGTTTGCCGATATAGCAAAACGGGCAGACAAAATCGGACCATACTTCAATTTTCATGGCCATCCTCCTCTACTTTTGACGCGCTTCCTCTCCATTGTAGCCTATGAACAATCAAATGGCTAACGAAAGACATAGGGGCGGACCCACCCGCATACATTGTACTACCATGCTGTCTGGACAAGGAGGAAGAAACCGATGCATTCCCGTGAACTAGGCGCCTTTCTGCTGCGGATCGTCACCGGGTTCATCTTTTTCGCCCATGGCTGGGTGAAATGGCAGCGGGGGCTTGAGGAAGCGGCGGATTCGTTTGCGGCGATGGGGCTTCCTGGCCCGCTCGCCTACATCGTGACGATTGTGGAGCTTGCCGGCGGCTGGGCGATGATGCTCGGCCTTGGCACGCGCCCGATTGCGGCGGCGTTTGCCATCATCATGATCGGGGCGATCGCCACCGCCAAAACAGACGCCGGCTTGCTTGGCAACGGCCGGGAAACAGGCTATGAATTCAATCTCGCTTTGCTCGCTATGTCGATTTATTTGTGGCTAAACGGCAGCCGGCTTTGGTCGTTAGAAGCCGTAGTCCAACGCGTACGAAGATAAAAGGACAAAAAAGAAGGGGGCTGGCCCAAAACGCGAGTGCGTTTTGGGTCAGCCCTTCTCGTTTATACCCGCACTTTTCCGTATTCTCTCCGCAGTTCGCTCGCGATGATGTTGCGTTGGATTTCCGAAGTGCCTTCGTAAATTTTCGTGATGCGGGCATCGCGGAAATAGCGTTCGATCGGGTAATCTTTCATGTAGCCGAGGCCGCCGTGGATTTGCACGGCAAGATCGGCGATTTTGTTGTACACTTCCGAGCCGAACAGTTTGGCAATGGCCGCTTCTTTAACGACACGCATCTTTTGGTCGACCATCCAGGCGACGCGGTAGACGGTAGAGCGCAGCACTTCAATCAACATGCTCATCTCTGCGAGCATATGCTGGATCGCTTGCTGCTCAATGATCGGCTTGCCGAACTGCTCGCGCTGTTCGGCGTATTCCATGCAGTATTCGAGCAGACGGATGCAGGAGCCGAGATTGCGGGCGGCGAGACCCGCGCGGCCGTTGGCAAGGATTTTGAGAGCGTTGACATACCCTTCGCCTTCTTTTCCGAGCACGTTTTCGACCGGCACTTCCAAGTTGTCAAAAAACAGCTCGGCCGAATGCGATCCGCGCAGTCCCATTTTCCGCTCGACATTACCGACGATAAAGCCGGGGAAATCTTTTTCCACGATAAACGACGTAATGCCTTTCGGGCCTTTCGACGGATCGGTGACCGCCATCACCGTAAATACGTGGGCGTCAATCGCATTGGTGATGTAATGCTTCGAGCCGTTAATGATATAGCGGTCACCTTTGCGGACGGCGGTCGTTTTCAAAGCGGCAGCGTTTGAGCCGGCGCTCGGCTCGGTTAAAGCGAAGGCGCCGATCCATTCGCCTGTCGCCATTTTCGGCAAGTAGCGCCGCTTTTGTTCTTCAGTGCCGAGCTCGACGATGCCGACCGTGCCGATGCCAGTATGGGCGCCGATTAATGTGGTGTAGCCGTTATGCGTTTTGCCGAGCTCTTCGTAAATGGCGCATTTGTCGACCATCGACAAACCAAGGCCTCCGTACTCTTCAGGAATGCTTAAGCCGAACAGCCCCATGTCTTTCGATTTTTCAATAATGTCTTCTGGAATTTGGTCGTTTTCTTCAATGTCCATCGCCACCGGCTCAACGACTTCCTTCACAAATTTACGAACATTTTCTTTTAAAAACTCAATCTCGGCTGGCAATGTAAAATCCATCGTCTTCCCCTCCCGATGATCGGATTCCATATTTTTGCGCTTTGCGCGCGAGTGTCGAAGCATCGACGCCTAACAGCTTGGCCGCCCGCCGATACGTGCGCACACGGTAGAGCGCTTGGATGGTCAACTGGCGCTCAACGTCTGCCACCGCTTGTTTGAGCGGGACGATCTCCCCGATTGATACCGGATTGGCGGTCGGCAGCGCCTCAAGGTAAAGCCATTTCACCACATGGTCTTCGTCAACGACCGGCGCGGCAGACGTTACAAACATGCGCTCGATGGCGTTGACGAGCTCGCGAACGTTCCCGGGCCAATGGTAGTCCATCATCGCCGCAAGCGCCCCGTCAGCAAACATAAGCGGTAGGCCATCGCCGGCGCCTGGTAAATAAGGTCATCGCCTTCCCACCGGCTTAACGTATGGAGAAGCCGCTTCGTCTCTTCGAGTTCAGCGCGGAGCTGCTTCATCTCGGTCATATCTTTGACATACACGGCAGCCCGCTCGGCTCGCCCATCTTCCTCAATGATCGGCACTGCGGAGACGATCAATGTATTGCCCGTTTCCGCTCCTTGATGAATCATCTCCGGCTATTCCTCCTTCGCTGTTGCATACGATGACACCGTCGAGCCCGTGCTCAGCCAACGCGCGAGCCGCACGTCCAAGGAGACCGCTTTCAAAAATAGCCGTTTCGGTTCTTGTCATTGCGTCTTCCACCTTCATCACCATTCCTGCCCTTCCGCCTTCATTATTCTACTTAAGCAATTTTTGTGCCACGAATAATGATTTCGAATATTCAAAAATAATCGTCCCTATGCTTCATCTTACCTGCTTTTTTGTTGCGAAACAACAACGATTTGTTGCAAAACTACAACAGTTCAATACAAAGTGTTGCGCTTCACCCATAAAACATCTAAACCGCTTGTTGCATTTTCGCAACAGCATGACGGAGGCAGATGGCTTGCTATCTATATAGTTTGCCGTGACAGTGTACCGTCCCGCGGCGGATCACAGCCCTGTGAGAGGCCGAGACACCTTTTACACTTCATACAGCATCAAGAAAGATTGCCAAATACGGTTCCTCCTCCAACATTGATCCTTCTTTCCCTGTCCGTTTCGCCCTGATCCCGTGTAATTTCCCCTTTGTTTTGAACGGCTTAGGCCCTCTGTTGCCAATTAAATTCATCGTTTATTCACAAAAATGTATTGTCTTTTTTTTAACGAATTCGCTATAATGGAGTTTAGGAATGATATTGATATTGATTCTCATTTTCCAACTCAAAAGGGGGTGACCGCATGGTCCGCTTGTACGCCGAGGAGCTGACCGTCCGCTACGATGACCGGACGATTTTTGAACGCTTGTCCGTTCACATTCCCGACCGGCAAATTACGGCCATTATCGGGCCGAACGGATGCGGGAAGTCAACGCTCTTGAAAACGTTGACGCGCATCATTTCCCCGCAGTCCGGTGCGGTCATTTTGGACGGCCAAGCGATTTCGCAGCAGCACACGAAAGAGCTGGCGAAAAAAATGGCCATTTTACCGCAGACGCCGGAAGCGGCAAGCGGATTAACGGTCGCCGAGCTCGTCTCGTACGGCCGCTTCCCGTATCAAAAAGGGTTTGGCCGTCTGACGAAACAAGACTACGAAGCGATCGACTGGGCGCTTCACATGACGAAAACGGCCGACTTAAAACACCGGCCGGTCGATGCGCTCTCCGGCGGGCAGCGGCAGCGCGTCTGGATCGCCATGGCGCTCGCCCAGGAGACGGACATCATCTTTTTGGACGAACCGACAACGTACTTGGACATCGCCCACCAACTTGAAGTGCTCGAGCTGCTGGAGCGGCTGAACAAAGAAGAAGGGCGGACGATCGTCATGGTGCTTCATGACATCAACCAGGCGGCCCGTTTCGCCGACTATATCATCGCTATGAAAGGAGGAGCCATCATCAAGTCCGGGCGGAGCGAAGACGTCATCTGTCGCGAAGTGCTCCGCGACGTGTTCGGCATTGACGCCGACATCGGCCGCGATCCGCGGACGAACAAACCAGTTTGCTTGACGTACCATCTGCTGAGGGAGGCTTATTCATCATGAGAAAAACATGGCTTGCATTGCTGCTTCTTTTTGCGCTTGTGTTGAGCGCGTGCGGCAACACAGCGAACGACAACAAGGAAACGAACGCGTCGCCGGCTGAAAAAAAACCGGAAACGATTACGTATCAATCGGAAAACGGACCGGTGGAAGTGCCGGCTGATCCGAAGCGCGTCGTCGTCTTATCGACGTTTGCCGGGCATGTGCTGGCCTTGGACGTCCCCGTTGTCGGCGTGGATTCGTGGTCGAAAATGAATCCGCTTTTTCAAGAGAAACTGAAAGACGCCGAAGTCGTGACCGATGAAGACATTGAAAAAATTATGGCATTAAAACCGGACTTAATTATCGGATTATCCAATACGAAAAACGTCGACAAGCTCAGCAAAATCGCGCCGACCGTCACTTTTACATATGGGAAGGTCGATTATTTGACGCAGTTTTTGGAAATCGGCAAACTGTTGAATAAAGAAAAAGAAGCGAAAGCGTGGATCGACGACTTTACACAACGGGCGCAACAAGCCGGGGAAGAAATCCGGGCCAAAATTGGCGAAAACGCGACCGTCACCGTAGCTGAAAACTTTGATAAGCAGCTATATGTCTTTGGCAACAACTGGGCGCGCGGCACCGAGATTTTGTACCAAGAAATGAAATTGAAAATGCCCAAAGCTGTGGAAGAGCAAGCGCTCAAACCGGGCTACTATGCCGTTTCCCTTGAGGCGCTGCCGCAGTTTGTCGGCGATTATCTCATCTTAAGCAAAAACGGGGACGGCGACACATCGTTTATGGAGACGAACACGTTCAAAAACATCCCTGCTGTGAAAAACGGCCATATGTTTGTCGCTGATGCGAAGGCATTTTATTTCAACGACCCGATTACGTTAGACTACCAGCTCGATTTCTTTCAAAAACACTTTTTAGGCCAATAACGAAGAGACGGGGCGTTCACCGAAGTGAATGTCCCGTCCTTTCTTGTGTCAAAGGGGGAGTCACCGATGGATGCAGACCGCCGGCGTTGGCCGTTTCGCTATACGTTTGTTCTGTCGCTTGGCCTGCTTGCCGCCGTTTGGTTTGGTTCGATGCGAATTGGCGTCGCCGATACGACATGGAGCGACGTATGGCGGGCGTTGTTTTCCGATCAACAAGGCAAACAGCTTGACCTCATTCGTGAGCTCCGCTTGCCGCGCGAAACGGCGGCGGCTTTTGTCGGCGCCGGCCTTGCCGTCGCCGGGGCGATCATGCAAGGGATGACGCGCAACCCGCTCGCCGATCCGGGGCTTCTTGGCCTCACCGCCGGAGCGAACGCAGCGTTGGCCATGACGATGGCCTTTTTCCCTTCCGCCCATTATCTGTTGATCACGGTCGCCTGTTTGCTTGGTGCGGCCGTCGGGGCAGGCGTCGTCTTTGGCATCGGCTCCATACGCCAAGGCGGGTTTTCCCCGCTGCGCATCGTCCTGGCCGGCTCGGCGGTTTCGGCGCTTTTGTTTGCCATCGCCGAAGGAATCGGACTGTATTTCCACATTTCCAAAGACGTCTCGATGTGGACGTCAGGCGGGGTGGCCGGGGTCTCATGGAAACAGCTGGCCGTTGGCGTCCCGCTCATTGCAATCGGTCTGGCCATTGCCGTTTCGTATGCGCGGCCGCTGACGATCCTTAGCTTAAGCGAAGACGTCGCCGTCGGCGTCGGACAAAAAACAGCAGCGGTGAAAATGGCGCTGTTTTTGGCGGTGTTTTTGCTGACGGGAGCATCGGTCGCGATCGCCGGCAACATCACCTTTATTGGATTGATGATCCCCCACCTCGTGCGGGCGATCGCCGGCGCCGACTACCGGTTCGTCATCCCGCTGTCAGCCACCGTCGGCGCCGGCGCCATGGTGCTGGCCGACACGGCGGCGCGCACGATCCATGCGCCGTTCGAAACGCCGGTAGCCGCCATCATCGCCGTCATTGGCTTGCCGTTTTTCCTCTTCGTCGTCCGGAAACAAGGGAGGGGCTTTTCATGAGAAAAAAAAGTTCTTCGCTCTTTGCCTTGCTTGCGCTGCTCATTGCCGCAACGGCGGCCGTCGCCTTAGGCACCGGCGATGCGCCGCTCTCATATAACCGCATCGTCCCGACACTGTTTGGCTACGGTTCGATGGAAGAGGAATTCATTTTGTTTTCCCTTCGCCTGCCGCGCCTTTTCATCACCTTGTTGGCCGGCATGGCGCTCGCCTTATCCGGGGCCGTATTGCAAGGCCTCACGCGCAATGACCTCGCCGACCCGGGCGTGCTTGGGATCAACGCCGGCGCCGGCGCAGGCGTCGCCTTGTTCTTTTTGTTTTTCCCGATTGAGGCCGGAACATTTCTTTACACCTTGCCGCTCGTTGCCTTCGCCGGAGCGCTGCTGACGGCGGCTGCCATCTATGCTGTCTCCTACAATAAAACAACCGGGCTGCAGCCGGTGCCGTTTATCTTAACCGGCGTCGGGTTTTCGATGGCGCTCTCCGGGCTGATGATCGTCCTCATTTCTGCGGCTGACCGGACGAAAGTCGATTTTATCGCCCGCTGGCTTTCCGGCAACATTTGGGGTGATGACTGGCCGTTTATTTCGGCTATGTTGCCGTGGCTGGCGGCGGGCACACTGGTGGCGTTGTATCGGGCGAAGCATCTCAATATTTTGCACTTAGGCGATCCTGTTTCAATCGGGGTCGGCGTCCACGTCCGCCGCGAGCGGCTCGTGCTTATGATAACAGCTGTGGCCGTCGCAGCCGCCGCCGTCTCCGTGACGGGAGGCATCTCGTTCATCGGCTTGATGGCGCCGCATATCGCCAAAGCCATTGTCGGCCCGCGCCATGAACGGGTCATTCCAGCGGCGATGCTGATCGGCGGCTGGCTGCTGCTTGCAGCCGACACGATCGGGCGCAACGCCCTCGCCGAGCCGCTCCCCGCCGGGGTCATCGTCTCCTTGATCGGTGCGCCGTATTTCATTTACTTATTGCTGAAACGTTGACATCCGCTGCTCGTTATTAGAGCGGATTCGAACGATAGCACCCACAAAAAAGGCGCCGGTTCATGAAACCCGGCGTCTTTTCCAAAAGCGGACAACCACAACGGCAAGGACAATCGCGATGATGACATAGACGACTTCAGCGTACGCGCCAATCACGTCGGATACTTTTCCCCACGACTGGCCGAGCGCCGCGCCAACGGAAATTAAAATCGTATTCCAAATGAGCGTCCCTAATACCGACAGCCAGACAAACAGCCATACGTTCATCTTCGCCATGCCGGCCGGAATGGAAATCAAACTGCGCACAAGCGGGATCATGCGGCCGAGAAACACCGCCCATACCCCGTAGCGTTGAAACGTCCGGTTCGCTTTGGCGATATCTTCCGGCTTCACCCGCAGCCATCCGCCCCAGCGCTCGACGATCCGCTCAAGCCGCTCGACAGACAACAGCCGGCCGACGCCATACAGCACCAACGCCCCGACGACCGAGCCGGCAGTCGCCGCCGCAATAACGCCCGGCACCGTCAAAGACGTGTATGTCGTCATAAACCCGCCAAACGGCAAAATGACTTCCGACGGAATCGGCGGGAAAATATTTTCAAGCGCGATCATCAAAAAAATGCCGATATATCCGAATTGCTCCATAAAATCGGTGATCCAAGCCTGCACGCGTTCTTCCTCCATTCGCTCGCCCTTCGCTTATGTAGGATGTTTATGCATCGTCAATGCAATCCTTTCCCTATCTTAACAGAAAACCGCCATTCCCCGCAAAACAAAAAGGCGCCCCGCCGTATTTTCGGGACACCCTTTCTCCGTTTCTTTAAACAGCGGCCGGTTCGGACAGCACCTTTACAATCCGCTCAATCGCCCAGTCGAGCTCTTCTTTCGTAATAATAAGCGGCGGCGCAAAACGGATGACCGTTTCGTGCGTCTCCTTGCAAAGCAGTCCTTGTTCTTTCAGCGCTTCGCAATACGGACGCGCCGGTCCATGCAGCTCGACACCGATAAACAAGCCGCGGCCGCGGATTTCTTTAATGTCCTTGTTTTGGATTTGCTTTAACTTCGCTAAGAAATATTCGCCAAGCTCAAGCGACCGCTCCGCCAGCCGCTCTTCTTCGATCACCTCGAGCGCGGCGATCGACACCGCGCATGCGAGCGGATTGCCGCCGAACGTCGACCCGTGCGAGCCGGGTTCAAACACCGACAAAATGTCGCGGTTGGCGACGACGCACGAAATCGGAAACACCCCGCCGCCTAACGCTTTTCCTAAAATATACATGTCAGGCACGACATCTTCCCAGTCGCAGGCAAACAACTTTCCGGTCCGCCCAAGGCCGGTTTGGATTTCATCGGCGATAAACAAGACGTTATTCTCCTTGCACACGTCATACGCCGCTTTTAAAAACCCTTGCGGCGGGATGCGGATGCCGGCCTCCCCTTGGATCGGTTCAAGGAGAAACGCTGCTGTATTTGGGGTCAGCGCCGCTTTTAGCGCTTCAATGTCGCCGTACGGAATGATTTTCACCCCTGGCAAAAGCGGACCAAAACCGCGTTTATAGGCCGGTTCGGACGACAATGACACCGCAGCGAGCGTCCGGCCGTGGAAATTGCCTTCACAGACGATGATTTCCGCCTGATTGTCCGGGACGCCTTTGACGTCATACGCCCAGCGGCGCGCCGCCTTGAGCGCCGTTTCGACCGCCTCGGCTCCCGTATTCATCGGCAAGACCATCTCTTTTTTTGTCAATCGGCACACTTTTTCATACCACGGGCCGAGCTGGTCGTTATGGAACGCGCGCGACGTGAGGGTGACGCGCTCAGCTTGCCGCTTTAACGCCGCAATAATTTTCGGATGGCGATGCCCTTGGTTGACAGCCGAATAGGCGCTTAACATGTCCATATAGCGGTTTCCTTCCGGGTCTTTCACCCATACTCCTTCTGCTTCGGAAATGACGATCGGCAGCGGATGATAATTATGCGCCCCGTATCGCTCCGTCTGTTCGATGAGCTGTTCGGATTTCGTTGTCATCAGGATCACTCCTCTTGGTTTCTCCTGCACGTTATCCTTTTCCCACTTCAGCCCCGCCTTGAAGCGGAAAACTCCTTGCCAGGACGTTGAACGCCCTCCGACCTACGCGGACGCTTCAAGAGGGAAGATTCTTAGGAACCCTTGCCCCACGGCGGGCTGTCCATCAATCCGCCCCCGTGCGCCCCGTGATTCTGCTGTCTTGCCGCGACAGCAAACAAAGCCCTACATTCAAACAATTTCGGGCGGCTTATACTTTTGATTCATTGAAGGCAAAGGGAAGATGGACGGTGAACACCGGTTCATCCTCCACTTACGCTCACGCGCAGAAACGGGGGTCTCCTTGGCGCAGATGAATAAAAGAGGGCGGCCGCGGCCGCCCCGGCGTTAAAACATTTCCGACACCGTTTTTGCTTGCATATGGAGGATCAAGTAGTCCGGACCGCCTGCCTTCGAATCGGTGCCTGACATGTTGAAGCCGCCAAACGGCTGGTAGCCGACAATGGCGCCTGTGCAGCCGCGGTTAAAATACAAGTTGCCGACATGAAACTCGTGCCGCGCTTTCTCAAGGTTCGCCCGGTTGCGCGAAATGACGGCTCCCGTCAAGCCGTATTCCGTGTTGTTCGCGATCTCCAGCGCATGATCAAAGTCGCGCGCTTTCGCAAACGCCACGACCGGCCCGAAAATTTCTTCCTGCATAATGCGCGCGTTCGGGTCGACATCGGCAAACACCGTCGGCTGGATGAAGAAGCCTTTCGAATCGTCTCCTTCTCCGCCCGTCATCAAGCGACCTTCCTGCTTGCCGATTTCGATGTACTCGATAATTTTGTTGTACGCCCCTTGGTCGATGACCGGGCCCATAAATGTCGCCTGTTCGGCCGGGTCGCCGACGTTGAGCTGTTTGGTCAGCTCGACGACGCGGTTTAGCACTTGGTCGTAGACGTCCTCGACGATGATCGCGCGCGAGCACGCCGAACATTTTTGCCCCGAGAAGCCAAACGCCGAGGCGACAATCGATTGCGCCGCCAGTTCGAGATCGGCTTCTTTGTCGACGACAATGGCGTCTTTTCCGCCCATTTCCGCAATGACGCGTTTCAACCAAATTTGCCCCGGCTGCACTTTGGCCGCCCGCTCATAAATGCGTACTCCGACTTCACGCGAGCCGGTGAAGCTAATAAACCTTGTGCGCGGATGGTCGACCAAATAGTCGCCGACTTCCGCCCCGCTTCCCGGGATATAGTTCAACACGCCGGCCGGAAGCCCAGCCTGTTCGAGCACTTCGACAAATTTATACGCCACAACCGGCGTTGCGCTCGCGGGTTTCAAGAGCACTGTATTGCCCGTCACAAGCGAAGCGACCGTCGTGCCCGCCATAATGGCAAACGGGAAGTTCCACGGTGAAATGACGACCCCGACCCCAAGCGGAATATAGAAAAACCGGTTCGTTTCCCCCGGACGGCTTTCAACCGGAATACCGTCTTTCAGCTTCAACATTTGCCGCGCGTAATATTCCATAAAGTCGATCGCTTCGGCCGTATCCGCATCCGCTTCGCGCCACGGTTTGCCCGCTTCTTTCACCATCCAAGCGGAAAATTCATGCTTGCGCCGGCGCACGATCGCCGCTGCGCGGAACAAAATATCGGCCCGCGCTTCCGGGCTCGTTCGGCTCCATGTACGGAACGCTTCATCAGCGGTTTTCATCGCCCGCTCCGCCAGCTCTTTGTTCGCCTTCGCCACCCGGCCGATCACTTCCGCTTTATTCGCCGGGTTGACCGACGTGATTTTGTCTTCCGTCATCACCCGTTCTCCGCCGATCACGAGCGGATAATCGCGGCCCAGCTCAGCTTCGACTTTTTTGAGCGCCGCTAAAAACGCTTCACGGTTCGCTTCTACGGTAAAATCAGTGAGCGGTTCATGTTTATACGGCTGCACCATCGAGTTCGTCCCCCTTCATTAGGCAAAAAAATTTTTCTCAATAAAACGCTTCCATAGTTATATTATGCAAATCTTTATGGCGCATTTCAACTTTTTTCTTTTGTCACCACCAGCTTTTTTCTAGTATCCCCTGTTTCCCCCGTCTTTACAACCCCATCGACCAGCTTCCGCCTTTCGCATTTTGCGAACGCACGTTTCAAGCGTCCTCCCTTCCCGTCGGCGTGGAATACCCATCCTTCTTGTTCATAGTATGCAAAATTTTTTTGCCTTCTTTATCTATGCAACAGCAGGCAATGTGGTATAATAGTTCCTAAAAAAAGAGGGGTATGTATGAACCGCGATGTGAAAGCGCTCCTATCCATCTACGCGCAAGTGATCGAGCTGATCGACCTCGGCATTCATGCCGTCGACAAACAAGGCAAAACGATCATTTACAACCAAAAAATGCGCGACATCGAGAGCATGGACATCGAGGATGTGCTTGATAAGAACATTTTAGATGTGTTTCGTTTTGACCCGAAACAGCCGAGCACACTGCTTCAAGTGTTGCAAACCGGCGAAAGCATCCTCAATCAACAACAAACGTATTTTAATAATAAAGGGCAGGCGGTGACGACGATCAACCACACGTATCCGCTGCGAAAAGACGGGGAAATCATCGGAGCGGTGGAAATCGCCAAAGACATGACGAAATTCCGCAAACTGATGGAAGAACAGCGGCAGCGCCAAGAGTCGGCGCGCACGTTCGCGGATATGATCGGTCAAAGCGCGGCCATACAAGCAGCGATCCGCCTCGCCAAATACGCCGCCCGCTCCGATGCGCCCGTCCTGCTTATCGGCGAAAAAGGAACGGGCAAAGAGCTGTTCGCGTCAAGCATTCACCACGAAAGCGGACGGCGGACGAAACCGTTTTTCGTGCAAACGTGCTTGGCGCTCCCTGACGATTGGCTCGAAACGATGCTGTTTGGCTGTGAAGAAGGAGATGAAATCCAACTTGGCTTGTTTGAACAGGCGGATGGCGGCACTGTGCTGCTTGACGATATCGACGCTTTAAGCTTGCCATTGCAGGAGAAGGTCGCACGTTTTTTGCAAGAAAAACAATTGATTCGTGTTGGCGGTCAACAACCGGTTCAAACCGACGTCCGCTTGATCGCCTCAACAAGCGGCGATCCGATCGACGCTGTTCAAGCCGGGGAACTATTGAAACCGCTATACTATCAGCTCGCCGTCCATTGCATCGTCCTGCCGCCATTGCGCGAACGGAAAGAAGACATTTTGTCGCTGGCAACCCATTTCATCCGCCAAGGCAACGAGCACTACGGTTTAAACGTCGAAAGACTCAGTGATGACGTACAAGAGGCGTTTCTTGCTTACCGTTGGCCCGGCAACGTGCGCGAACTGGAAGCCGTCATTTTGGAAACGATGGCGACGATGGAACAAGAGGAGACGATCACCCTCGCCCATTTGCCTGCCTCTTTTCGGGCCAAGCTCGCTCCCGATGATGCTAAAACCGACTTTTTATTTGATACCGAAGACATGTTGCCGCTTGACAAATACATGGAGGAAGTCGAAATTTACTACATCCGCAAGGCGCTGCAGCACCACGGCTTCAACATTACGAAAACAGCCAAAGCGCTCGGCTTAAGCCGACAAAACTTGCAATACCGCATCCGCAAGTATCAGATTGATAAAGAGAGGGAATAAACAGCAAGACAATGGAACCAAGAACGGCCGTTCAACAAAGAAAAGCACACGTTCGGAGTGATGTCCACTTTTCCGCAACGTGTGCTCCCAAATGAATTCCCGGTAAAGAAGCGGGGAAATCTTGTCTTATTGTTAGTTCTTTGATGATTCGAAAAATTTATTGTCCAAGGCAAATAACCGGCTGCCGCTAAGACAAAGAGCAATCGCCACGGACAATAAGGTGACATCCAATTCATACCCTGCTGTTTGCCCATTGCCCAAGAAACCGGCCGACAACTTGGCGGTGAAAATGGCGCCAAGCATCACACATGCAAGCAGCGCCGAAATCATTCTCGTTCCCAATCCCAAGATTAAGGCCATTCCTCCGATCAGTTCAATGAAGGCGACAACGTAACCAAGAAACCCGGCCACACCAATGCTTTCGAACCAACCGGCTACGTTGCCAAGACCCATTTGGAATTTGGCGATGCCGTGAATCAGAAATGTCACCCCTAAAACGACCCGTAAAATCAACAACGCCCATTCGTATTTTTGCGCCATTCTTCGTTCTCCTCCGTGTTATCGCACGGTTTTTAACGCCCGGCTCCATAATAAAAGCTCATCCAGCATCGCATTGACTTGTTCAACATGGAACGCTTGAGGCTTAAACACTGTTCCATTCTCAAAATCCGTAAACAGCGACAATGTCGGATGTGTACGGACGTCAGCGATTTTGAGCTCGCCGCAAATTCCGCGCAAATGTTCAGCGGCACGGGCCCCGCCGGTCGAACCGTAACTGACAATTCCTGCCGCCTTATTGTTCCAAGCTTCACGAGCCCAATCAAGCGCATTTTTTAACGCCCCGGTAATGCTATGGTTGTATTCCTGGACGATGAATACGAACCCGTCAAGACTAGCCAGTTTCTCGTTCCAAGCAGCGATGCCCGGCTCCGTTCCGTCTGTTGTTCCGAAAAACGGCAAGTTAAAATCAGCAATATCCACAATCTCATAATGGGCATCCCCACGTTGATCGGCAAGTTCTTTCACCCATTTTCCGACTTGCGGACTGACGCGCCCTTGCCGAGTGCTTCCTAAAATAATCCCGATCTTTAACGTTTCATTGGCCATGGTTGGTTCCTCCTTCGTTTCTTTTTTCAGCAATTTATCAAAAAAACCCATGTTTTACACCGCCTTCTTCTATGATGAATAAGTTTCTATGTGGAAATTTGCAAAAGGATACGGTTTCCCGAAGGATCCCATGTCATCAATACTCCATTTTCCTCCTTGACAGAAGCGCCGACTTCCCTCAACCCGGCGGCCACTTTTTCCTTTGCCGCTTCATCCGGCAACATGAGTGTAAAAGATTCAAGGCCAACGCTGTTCGCTGGCGGCATCGGCGCGCCGACGCCATTCCACGTATTTAGGCCAATATGGTGATGGTACTTTCCTGTCGAAAGAAACAGCGCCTGGCCTCCGTATCGATTGACAACGTCGAATCCTAACCCTTTCGTATAAAACTGTTCAGCCTGCCGCAACTCTGAAACGTGCAGATGAATGTGCCCGATCAACGTCCCGCGCGGAAGGCCATGCCAAGCTTCCTCTTTCCCTTCGGCCAGCAGTCCTTTCACATCCAATGGCTCCGTCGACATAGCCACCTCTTCGTTCGCCCATCTCCATGTGGAAGACGGCTTGTCGGCATATAGCTCAATTCCATTTCCATCCGGATCGGCCAAATAAATGGCCTCACTCACCCAATGGTCAGCGCCCCCTTGCAGCGGATAGCCAATGCGAAGCAAATGGGCGAACACTCTTCCTAAGTCGGCCCGCGTCGGAAGCAAGATCGCAAAATGGTACAGCCCTGTTGTCCGGCCCTGCTTCGGAATGACGTTTTCCGGCTGTTCAACCGACAACAAAACCGTTTGGCCATCAGCCGTAAACAACGCCTGCCGGTCTGTTTTTTTCCACACTTTAAAGCCGATGACTTGTTCATAAAAATCGATCGAACGCTCGATATTCTCCACCTTGATGCTGACCTGGCTGACGAACGTTGCCGGCTTGCGATGGAAATTCATGTCGCCACCTCCTTATCACTGTGGATATAAGTGAATATTAACTTACTTTATGTAAGTAAGTATATATTTATAATTTAGTTAAGTCAAGTTAATTTATTTATAAAATATAATTAAGTTATCCCGTAAAATCAGTTACAATATGAACAAGGAACAAAAGTTTCCTTGACTTCGTCCACTTCGCCCCTGACAGGCTCACGTGAATGAACATCATAGTTGTTCAGCCGCTGGAACCGTTTATAATAAAGGTAAGGAGATGATCGAATTGGATAAAACGCTTTGTCCTCGATTTGAAAAAGCCATGGGATTATTAAGCCAGCGGTGGACGGGATTAATTATTTACCAGCTGCTGACCGGACCGCAGCGTTTTTGCCATATTGAATCCGCGATCGGCATCAGCGGCAGGGTCTTATCAGAGAGACTAAAGGATTTGGAAAATGAGGGGATTGTCAAGCGGGAAGTGTTTCCGGAGACGCCGGTTCGCATTGAATACTCGTTAACAGAGAAAGGGCAGGCTCTTGAACCGGTTATGCGTGAAATTGAAAAGTGGTCAAAAACGTGGCTTATGGACAACGGAGGATAACGCGGCCATGATCGATGCCCATATCCATCTCGACCAGTATCCGAACATCAGCGAACAAATCGAGCGCTGGCAAGAGGCTGGCATCACCGGTGTCGTCGCCGTCTCCACCGATTTGCGCTCGAGCTACCGGACGCTCGAACTGAAGCAGCAGTTCCCTTCCTTCATCTATGCGGCTATCGGCTTTCATCCCGAACAGCCGCTGCCAAGCGAAAGCGACTGGAACGAATGGACAAAGCTCGTCAAGCAAGAGCGGCCGCTGCTCGCCGCCATCGGCGAAGTCGGGCTGCCATACTATTCCGCAGAAGCGGGCGCCAAGCTGCCCGCCTATCAAGAACGGTTAGCCGAAATCGCGGCCATCGCCGCCGATGCCTCCTTGCCGCTCGCCCTTCACGCCGTCTACGACCGTGCCGAAACCGCCTTGGCCATCTTGCGGCAAGCCGGCGTCCGACACGCCCATTTCCACTGGCTGAAGGCTGATCCAACGGTGGTCAGACAAATCGTCGCATGCGGCTACTACATTTCCGTCACACCGGAAGTGTGCTACCGCGAACGCGACAAGCAACTATTATCTTTTGTTCCGATCGAACAGCTGCTCTTAGAAACCGACGGCCCATGGCCATTTGCCGGCCCGTTTGCCGGAAAACCGACAACGCCGCTATGGCTGCTCGACTCCGCTCGTACCGTGGCCGCCCAATACAGACGGGATGTCGAACAAGTGAAAGCGGTCACCACAGCGAATGCGAAGCGGCTTTATGGGAAAGCAACAAGATGACAAAGCCGAGCAGCAAGAAATCCCCTGCTCGGCTTGAAATCTATTCCGGGAAACTGTTCTACCCATGGCCAGCCTCTTCCCGGTCTACATATTCCTTCTTCACCTGCTTTAACGTCGCCACGATGAGAAAACTGACAATGACGAGCAAACACCATGAACTCACCTTCCCAAGATGAACGAGGCTCCACGCCTTCGCTTGGTTCGGATATTGCCAAGCGCCAAAAAAGGTGGCGATGTTTTCCGCGATCCAGATGAAAAACCCGATCAGCAAAAACGACAAAACAAGCGGCATCCGGTAGCGCACTCCCCCGACCTCATACGTCACCCATGACCGCCAAAAGACAAGCATGACGAAGCTTGAGAGCCACCAACGAACGTCCACCCAATAATGGTGGGTGAAAAAATTCAAGTAAATCGCCGCCGCCAACGGAACGACGAGCCAAAACGGCGGCCATTGCACAAGCTCCACCTTCAGCCTTCGCCACGCCTGGCAAAGGTAGCTCGCCACGCTCGCATACATGAACCCGCTGTACAGTGGTACGCCAAAGAGTTTCGTATACCCCTCTTCCGGATACGACCACGACCCCATGCGCACTTTAAACAGCTCGAGCGCAAGCCCAATGATGTGGAACAAGGTGATCACCTCAAGCTCATCCCGCGTTTCCAGCCCTGACCGCACCATCCACCATTGCATGAGAAGGCAAATGACAAGCAGCCAATCATAACGCGGCAACAGCGGAAGCGGCACGAGCTTCGTCAGCGCCAATGAGGCAAAAATGACGACCGGAAACACGCACGATCGCGCCTGCTCCCAGCCAAAACGAATCAGCTGCTTCAATGCCGTGACGATAGTCCACTTCCGCGTCCTAACCACCAACGGCTGACAAAACGGATCGCTCGCCCCATATTCTCCTTTCATCGGTCGCCCCTCCCCACCTTCACGAATTTGCCTCCTCGTCCTCGCTCCGGTACTCCAAAATATCGCCAGGCTGGCAGTCGAGCGCCTTGCAAATGGCTTCCAATGTCGAAAAGCGGATCGCTTTTGCTTTCCCATTTTTCAAAATCGACAAGTTCGCCATCGTGATCCCGACTTTCTCCGACAGCTCGGTCACGCTCATTTTCCGTTTGGCCAACATGACATCCAAATTGACGATAATCGGCATGCCGTCCACCTCAAATCGTAAGCTCATGTTCTTGTTTGATTTCCACCGCCTGCTGCAGCAGCTTTTGCAAGACAGCGGCGAACACAGCGATGACAAGCGACGCAAACGGCACAATCAGGCCGACGAAAATGACGCCCGGAGCGTCGTCTTTCTCGGCGTACAAGTAAAACAGCGGCAAGGCGAGCAAATGCAGCCCGCTGATGGCGACGGCGCAACGTTTGATCGTCCTTAACGCTTTCACCGACGCCTCGGAAAACGCATCGTTTCGGTCAATATACACTAACAGCCGAAACGCCTGGTACAAAGCAAAATAAAACGGCAGCGCGGACGCCTCAAACACAACATAAACAAAATACTTGACCGAAGGGAACGTTGGCACGAGCTTGACAGCCACCTTCGCAAGCGCAGGCACCAAAAATAGGCACAATGCCAAAACCGGAAGGCCGATCAACACTAAAGACGCCTTCAAAAACAACGTTTCCCGTTTCATCGAAACACCTCACTGACCGGTTTTCGATTTTATTGTAACGGTTGATTTATCGTTTTTCAATAAATAATTATTGATTTTAATTAAATTTTTGTTGCAAAACACGATAAGCAAAAAAGCATTCCCGGCACAGGGGAACGCCTGATTACAAACGTTGATGCAACATAATCCTTGATTTTGGATCATTGCACAACCATATTCACTTCCACGCCGCCCATTACCAATCAATTCGCTTTCCATCCTGGAAAAATCCGCCGTTCGGCCCGTCAGGCCCGATCTCCGCCAGCCAAAGGATCGACTCGGCTGCTGGCTTTTCGGATTGCCGTTCATCAAACATGGGTGGGGCAAGCCCAACGCCGATCATAAGGTCATCTCGACGGTCTAGTATATATGGTCTAAGAGCCGATATTCGTGACGTGATTTCAACTTTTCGGGATGCTTCACTTTTATGGATGCAACCTCTCCGCAATCAAGACAAACCGTATCTCCAACAAACGGTCAAATCCATCACCGATGAACAGCTTTGGCTTCTGCTTTCGTTCTGTGTATCGTGCCAAACGGATGCTCAGGCGGAGCATAAATGGAATACAGCTTCAGAGGGACATGTCCTGTGTTGATCACATTATGCCACGTCCCCGCTGGAATCATGATGGCGTCATCTTCGGACACATTCCTTTCAAAATCCAGAACGTTTTTTCGTTTCCCCATTTGTACAAGCCCCTGTCCTTGTTCAATGCGGATGAACTGATCGACATCGGGATGCACTTCCAGACCGATATCGCCTCCAACATCGATGCTCATCAACGTCACCTGCAAATGGTTGCCCGTCCAGATCGCTGTCCGATAATTCGGATTCTGTTTGGCGGCTTGCTCGATATTGACCACGAACGGTTTCCCGCCGTAATCTTTCAATTCGATTTGAGGGTTCCTGTTATTCAGCAAGTTTTCAGAATAACCATGTGAATAAAAGTTTCGCCGGTCTTGTTGAAGGGTCCAGTAAGAAGGCATCGGATAGGGCCACTGCGTGCTGTAATACGGATGGACATAATAAGGATTCAATTCCGTGTTCACTCTCCTCACGCTTGGAATTTGTGGAATCTGCGACTAGTTTATGCAATCGCCCAGTAAGGAGTGACAAGAGCACATGGGCAAACGGAGCATCGTGAGGAGGAGAAACCGACAAAAAGCGGTGGCCATTCATTGTAAATTATCACTTTATTTCGGAACAAAAGAGCCATTTTTTTGCACATTCTTTCAGAAAGCTCTCTCCCCGTTTCTGAAAGAATGTGCTAAATTTTTTGTGAATGATTTCGAAAGAGAAAATCCATCGGTTCAGAGGAGGGGAGGAGGACGTGATTCAATTTCATGACTTTGGCATTGACGTCCAAACGTATGCAGAGCGTGGAAAAGAAAACGACTTCCCTCTTCTGACACAGTGTCCGCATTGCCGGGCCAAGCGCCCGTTGCACCGCCACGGTTACTATGAGCGAAACGCATTGACC
>NZ_JBQPTH010000016.1:0-57262 GCF_052220245.1 Geobacillus sp. BK01 | reverse complement strand
GTCATATGGAACGACTAGCGATGGTAAAAAAAGGATTGCCATCGCTAGTCGTGTTGGTCGAAACGTTATTCTGAAAAACGAAATAAAAAATCCTTTCTTTCTACCCTGCTAGGGTGCGAAATGTGAGGATTTACGTATCGATGGGGGCGATGGCAGCATCAGGCGGCTATTACATCGCAACAGCCGGCGATAAAATTTTTGCCAGCCCGGAGACGATCACTGGCTCGATCGGCGTCATTATGCAAAGCTTGAACTACGAACAGCTGGCCAAAAAATACGGCGTCGAGCTCGTCACGATCAAAAGCGGCCCGTACAAAGACATCATGAATCCGGCGCGCAAAATGACCGATGCGGAGCGGGACATTTTGCAGCGGCTGATCAACCAGTCGTACGAGGCGTTTGTCGATGTCATTGCCGAAGGGAGAAAGCTGCCGGAAGAGACGGTGCGCAAGCTGGCGGACGGCCGCATTTACGACGGCCGGCAGGCGAAAGCGCTCCGGTTGATTGATGAGCTTGGCTATTTGGACGATGCGATTGCCGCGCTGAAAAAAGAGCATCGGCTCGCAGACGCCCAAGTGGTGAAATATGTAAGCGGTGCCCCATGGAGTTCGTTGTTTGCGCTCGCTTCCAGCAAGGCCAAGCCGGACAGCGAAGCGGCCGAACTGCTCCGGTTGTTGTCGCAGCCGTCCTCGCCGCGGCTTATGTATTTATACGCCGAGTAAGGGGGATGAAAACATGGAGGACATGCAAACGGCGGCGTCGACGGCGTCCATCCCCGATGCGGCGGTGGACTCCGCCCCCCGCTACGGCGGATTTTGGCTCCGCTTTTGGGCGTATTTGCTTGACGTCGTCGTCGTTTCAAGTGTAAACCGGCTCATTGTTTGGCCGTTGTTTCGTTGGCTCGATCTGCCGCTTGAGCGGGAAGACATGTTCGCCCCAGCCTCAGTGGCGGCGGCAGTCGTCTTTTACGCCTACTTTGTATTGATGACAAAAGCGTTCGGACAGACGCTTGGCAAAATGGTGTTCGGCTTAAAAGTTGTCGACGAGCGGGGCGTGCCGCTCACGTGGCTGACCGTGCTGTTTCGGGAAGTGATCGGAAAGTTCATCAGCAAAACATTGCTGTTTGTCGGTTTTTTATTTGTCGCTTTTTCGGAAAAGAAAAAAGGGATGCACGACCAGTTTGCCGATACGATCGTCATTCGCGATTGACTCGCTTTTGTTCGGATCGGCCTCTCATCCATCATATCCACCTGCCGCAATGGCAGGTTTATTTTTTTTCCATATGGTGACAATATGATATGGTGAAAGGAAGTGCGGACATTGAGAGTCGTGATCATAGCTGTCGTGGCGGGTATCCTGTTTCTCCTTCTGATCGCATGGATGAAAATCTCGGTGACGATTGTGTTTCGCCATGCCCGAGATGATGATGAGTATAAAATCGTTGTGCGCACGCTATTTGGCCTCATTCGTTATACGGTTCGCGTGCCGCTCATCAAGCTCGAAACCGAACCGGAGTCGCCCGGTGTGGCATTCGTTCATAAAGAAGGAGTCGGGGGGACGCGGGCCAAAAAGGAAAAGAAACGCAAATGGACGCCGGGAGACATAGTGGATTTCTTTCGACAAGTAAAACGATTTCTAAAACAAGTCGTTGACTTGCATGAAATTATGAAACGATTTTACCGCCATATCACGATTACAACATGGGAATGGAAAACGAACATCGGCACCGGTGATGCGGCGTCGACCGGGCTGGTCGCCGGGCTTGGCTGGTCGCTGAAATATACGATCACCGGCGCGGTGAGCCGCTACACGAAGATGAACACGATCCCGGTGATCGTGATCGTTCCCGCGTATGACCGGATTGTCTCGGAAACGTCGTTTTTATGTATGTTTCATTTCCGAATCGGGCATGCTATGGTAGCAGGATTGCGGATCATCAAACATTGGCGCGGACGGCGGCGCCTGCCGAAGCGAAAATCGCTTGCGGCAAGGCAGGCAAATGAAGGCTATTAGGAGGAATGATGATGACGAACCATCCGATCCAAGGGCTAATGACAACCGCGATGGAAAACTTAAAACAAATGATTGACGTCAACACGATTATTGGCGACCCGGTCGAGACGCCGGATGGCAGCGTCATTTTAACGGTGTCGAAGGTCGGGTTCGGGTTTGCAGCCGGCGGCAGCGAGTTTACGCTTGACAGCCAGCAAAACGGCCAAGGGGCGCAAACCGGCGGCAATGGGCAAAACGGGCAAGCCCAGGCAAACGGACATCCGTTTGGCGGCGGCAGCGGCGGCGGTGTGTCGATCACCCCGATCGCGTTTCTCGTCGTCAACTCATCGGGCGTCAAACTTCTCCATCTGGATGAAAGCACGCATTTATACGAAAAAATTCTTGATGTCGCCCCGCAGGCGTTTGAGAAAATTCAAGCAATGCTGAAGAAAAACAAGCAAGACGGTGCAGCTTCTGCCACGGCAAACGACTTTGACATTTAACATCTTTCCGAAAGAAGTCTCCCACTTCGAAGCGAAGGGAAAGTGGGAGATGAATTTCGGTTGGCGTTAACCAACGAATATGATAGAATATGGCTAGAACGGACACCTTTGGAACGAAGGGAAGCGTAAACGGTTCTTGTGTGTGGCTTACCGTTCGGCGAACACACACAAGTCGCTTGAAGCCCCCACCTCTAAGCGAAGTGTAGGGGGTGGGTAGTTCACTATGGAAATAGTACATATTTTTTCTTAAGGGGGAGAGAGAGCCCATGGCCAATGTGACGTTTAAAGGCAATCCGGTCACGCTCGTCGGCAATGAAGTGAAAGTCGGCGACAAGGCGCCGGACTTTACCGTGTTGAACCAAAATTTGCAAGAAGTGACGCTCGCCGATACGAAAGGGCATGTCCGTTTAATCAGCGTCGTGCCGTCGCTTGACACCGGCGTTTGCGACGCACAGACCCGCCGGTTTAACGAAGAAGCGGCGAAGCTTGACAATGTGAAAGTGCTGACAATCAGCGTCGATTTGCCGTTTGCCCAAAAACGGTGGTGCGGCGCCGCCGGCATCGAAAACGTCGAAGTGTTGTCCGACCATCGCGATGTGTCATTCGGACAAGCGTATGGCGTCTTGATCAAAGAATTGCGCCTGCTTGCCCGCGCGGTGTTTGTCATCGACAGCAACGACACGGTCACATACGTCGAATACGTGCCGGAAGTGACGAACCATCCGAACTACGAAGCGGCCATTGAAGCGGCAAAAGCGGCGAAATAAGGAAAAGACCCCGGCTTGTTCGGGGTCTTTTCTTGCTGCACGGGGCCGGATCGGCGTACAATGGCAGAAGAGACATGGGCCGAAAGGGGGATATACGGAATGATGACGCCCGTTGAGCGGCTGTTCACCGTATTGGATGAAACAGCTTCTATTTTGCAGGAAGAACTGCAATGCACGTACTTGGAAGCGGTCGCTGAAACAGGAGAAAATTTGTTTCATGGCGATGTGTTGCAAGACGAAGTGAGCGAGCTGAACACGAAACGGCTGAAAAAACAGTATTGCGAACTAGTGCTGAGCCGGTTTCAAAACGAGGACATCCGCAAGGCGTTTCAGCTTGCCGTTTTAAAAGGGATGCGCCAGCACGTTCAGCCGAACCATCAAATGACGCCGGATGCGGTCAGTTTGTTTTTGGCGTATTTAGTCCGGCGGTTTACGCGCCCGCATTTGGCGCTCACCGTCCTCGATCCAGCTGTCGGCACGGCGAACTTATTGACAGCGGTGCTAAACGGTCTTGCCGGCAAACAGGCGAAAAGTTATGGCGTCGATGTCGACGACCTGCTCGTCAAACTGGCGTATGTAAACGCCAACTTGCAACAACACGCGGTGCAGCTGTTTAACCAAGACAGCTTGCGTCCGCTCTTTGTCGAACCGGCCGATGTCATCGTCTGCGATTTGCCGGTCGGCTATTATCCGGACGATGACAATGCCGCCCGCTTTGCGTTAAAAGCGAAGGAAGGGCGGTCGTATGCGCACCATTTGCTGATCGAGCAAAGCTTGCGGTATACAAAAGACGGCGGCTATTTGTTTTTCTTGATCCCGAACACGCTGTTTTCAAGCCCGCAGGCCGGCCAGCTGAATGAATTTTTAAAAGAGGCGGCCATCGTTCAAGGAGTGCTGCAGCTGCCGCTGTCGATGTTTAAGCACGAACAGGCGGCGAAAAGCATATTCATTTTGCAAAAGAAAGGATCGACAGCGAAAGCGCCGAAACACGTGCTGCTCGCCGAACTGCCGCGCTTTTCCAACAAGACGGCGATGCAGGCGATGATGGCGAAAATCGATGCGTGGATTGCCGATGAAAAAGGGAGTTGACAGCCTCCAACACGCTTGGGGGCTGTTTTTATTTTCGCAACATAAAAACATTTCCTTGCAACCGATTACCAAAAGGGCAAGCGCTTGAAAGGAAGAAAGGGAAGGCATACAATGAAAAAGGCATGGTGAAACGGCGCCCAATCGCGCACAATAACGGTAGGTGCGATTGGATTTCGGAAAAAGGAGCTGTGAACTATATGGCGAAAGTGCTAGCCATTAATGCGGGAAGTTCGTCGTTGAAATTCCAATTGTTTGACATGCCGGCGGAAACGGTGTTGACGAAAGGGGTCGTCGAACGCATCGGCTTTGATGACGCCATTTTTACGATGGTTGTGAACGGGGAGAAGCAGCAGGAAGTGACTTCCATACCCAACCATGCGGTTGCGGTGAAAATGTTGCTTGACAAACTGATTCGCTACGGCATCATCCGGTCGTTTGACGAAATTGACGGCATCGGCCACCGCGTCGTCCACGGCGGGGAGAAATTCAGCGATTCGGTGTTGATCACGGATGAAGTGATGGAACAAATCGAAGAAGTGTCCGAGCTCGCCCCGCTTCATAACCCGGCCAACCTTGTCGGCATCCGGGCGTTTCAGGAAGTGCTGCCGAACGTGCCGGCCGTCGCCGTTTTTGATACGGCGTTCCACCAAACGATGCCCGAGCAGTCGTTTTTGTACAGCTTGCCATACGAGTATTACACGAAATTCGGCATTCGCAAATACGGCTTTCACGGCACGTCGCACAAATACGTCACCTTGCGCGCTGCCGAGCTGCTTGGACGGCCGATCGAGCAGCTGCGCCTCATCTCGTGCCATTTAGGAAACGGCGCGAGCATCGCGGCGGTTGAAGGCGGCAAATCGATCGACACGTCGATGGGCTTTACGCCATTAGCCGGCGTGGCGATGGGGACGCGCTCTGGCAACATCGATCCGGCGCTCATTCCGTACATTATGGAAAAAACGGGAATGACGGCGGACGAAGTCATTAACGTCTTGAATAAGAAAAGCGGCATGCTCGGCCTGTCCGGTATTTCCAGTGATTTGCGCGACTTGGAAAAAGCGGCGGCGGAAGGAAACGAACGGGCCGAGCTGGCGCTTGAAGTGTTTGCGAACCGCATTCATAAATACATCGGTTCGTATGCGGCGCGCATGTGCGGCGTCGACGCCATCATCTTCACCGCCGGCATCGGCGAAAACAGCGACGTCGTGCGCGCCAAAGTGCTGCGCGGCCTTGAATTCATGGGCGTTTACTGGGACCCGGCGTTAAACAAAGTGCGCGGCAAAGAAGCGTTCATCAGCTACCCGCACTCGCCGGTCAAAGTGCTCGTCATCCCGACGAACGAAGAGGTCATGATCGCCCGCGACGTCATGCGGCTGGCGCATTTGTAAACCATTCGCCAAGCAAAATGGATGTTGTCCCAAAACGGCAGCCCGAACGGAAAAGGGCGGCCGTTTTTTTCTGCTTTTCGGCGCCGGCCCCGGCCGGCCTTGCTTTTGGCTGTTTGTGAAGAAGCGCGCCGCCTCATGCCGGTTTTTTTCACGGCGTCCGGTGCTTTGTTTCGTGATGACGCGCGTCCCATGCCGGTTTTTTCGCGGCGTCCGGTGCGTTTCTTCCGCAATTGTGCGCCGCTCTTTGCGCCGGCCATGCCCCCTTCCCCCCCCGGTAATTGTCGGAATTGCCGCCGGCGCTGTTTCGCGCCAAAATGGGAGTAGCGAACCGGCAAAGGGGGGATGATCTGTGGGGCTGTTTCGCGATGACAGGCACGTATACCGGGTGATCGGCGAATTCATGCAAATCCCGGCGCGGCCGCGGACGGCGGAGGAGCTGCGGGCATGGTGGGGGCATCATCCGGCGTATCGCGAATACGGCGGGGAAGTGGAGCAAATCAACCGCATCGGCGAGCAAATCCGGCGGTCGCGCGCTGCGTTCGCCTTTTGTTTGACCGATCCGGAGGCGGTCATCGGCATCGATGCGAGGCGGCTGAACGAAGGCGAAAACTACGCCGTGTTTTTCGGGAGGTCGCCCACTGCCCCGGATGTCGCCATCCGGACGACCGGGGATGTCGCCCATCAGTTTTGGGGCGGCAACGTCAACGTTCCGCTGGCGCTCATGACCGGGAAAATGAAGGCGAAAGGGTCAAGGGCGAAAGCGCTGCAGCTCCTGCCGCGCATCGTGCCGGCGTTTCCGCTGTATCGCCGCTATTTGGAGCTGATCGACGAGCGCGCGCTGCTTGCGGCTTTGCGAGCGTAAAAACATCGGGGAGCGGCACGCCGGCGGGAAGAAAGTTCCGACGATTTTCGGGATAGGACAGGAACGGAAAACGCGTTATAGTAAAAGCACAAACAAAAATTTCAGATAGTTCAAAATTTTAAGGAGGCTGTGAAGATGACGACGGTAAGAGACATTTTCCAACTGATCGATTCACAATTGAGGGAGGATCCATCCCGCGCCGACGGAATCGTCGCGGTGTACCAATTCAACTTAAGCGGGGCCGATGCCGGAGTGTACCAAGTCGTTCTTCGCCCCGACGCCGGCTTTGTCATTGAAGGGGAGCAAGAAACGCCGGACTGCACGCTCAGCATGGACGGCGACGATTTTAAACAAATGGTCGACGGCGAGCTCAACGGAACGGAAGCGTTTATGAGCGGGCGTCTTCGCATCGACGGGGACATGGGATTGGCGCTCCGCCTTCAGGAAGTGTTGTCCGCCTACAACAGCGCCAAGCAAAACCAATAAGCGCGCTGACCGAACGGCGGCGCCGTCCGCCGGAAGGAAAGAAACGAAAGGCGGCGGGCCCGGCCTGCCTCGCCGGTCGGCCGCCTTTTCGGGTAAAGGAGACGGGGGAATGGACTTACGAACGGTATGGGCGAAAAATATCGAGCAGTTCGGTCCGTATCCGGCGCTCATTTTTGAAGGAAACGAATATACGAACGTGGAGTGCGACGCCCGTTCGTCCCAGCTGGCTCACGTGTTGATCGGGCTCGGAGTCAAGCCCGGCGACCGCGTCGTCGTCACGATGCCGAACAGCCCGGAAGTGATCATCGCTTTCAGCGCCGTCGCCAAAGCCGGGGCGGTTGTCGTGCCGGTGCTGCCGCTGTTGCAGGCGCAGGAGCTTCGTTACATTTTCCAAGATTGCGAACCGAACATCGTGCTGACCGCCGAGATGTTATGGGCGAAAGTGAACGAAGCGGCCCAAGGGCTGCCGTCGCCGCCGGCCATTTTTACGCTCGACAGCTCCGGCTCGCCGCGTTCGTTGCGAACGGCGATGGAGCAGGCTCCGTCCCATCTGCCGCCATTGGCGGTCGCCGATGGCGATGCGGCGGCCTTGCTTTATACGTCAGGAACGACCGGCCGGCCGAAAGGGGTCGTATTGACGCACCGCAACTTGTACACAAACGCCGAGGCGGCGGCCGAGATGGCGAAGCGGCTGCCCGTTGAATACGAACGCACGGGGCTCGGCGTGCTGCCGATCTCCCATGCATTCGGTTTCACGATGATGAATGTGGCGCTCCTTTTGGGCGACAAAATCGTCCTGCTGCCGTATTTCGAGCCAAAAAAAGTGCTCGAGGCGATCGAACGGCATCGGGTGACGCATACGGCGATGGTGCCGGCGATGTTTCACGCTTTATGCCATTACGCGGACGCCGACCGATACGACACCTCAAGCCTCGCCGCCTGCGTGTCCGGTTCGGCTTCGCTGCCGCCGTTGCTCGCCTGGCAGTTCCAGCGCAAGTTCAACTGCCTCATTTTAGAAGGATACGGATTGTCGGAAGCCGCCCCGATCGTGACGGCGACCGATCCGACGAAGCCGATCAAGCCGGGGTCGGTCGGACTTCCGCTGCCTGGCGTGCAAGTGGCGGTCGTCGACGAAAACGGCAACCGCCTGCCGCCGAATGAAGTCGGAGAGCTGATCGTCTCCGGGCCGAACGTGTTTCAAGGCTACTACAGAAAGGATGAAGAAACCCGCCAGGCGCTGCGCGACGGGTGGCTGTATACAGGCGACATGGCGCGCATCGATGAAGACGGGTATGTGTTTATCGTCGACCGGAAAAAAGACGTGATCATTCGCGGCGGATTCAACATTTATCCGCGCGATTTGGAAGAGCTGCTTCTCTCCCATCCCGCGGTCGTCGACGCCGGGGTGGTCGGCGTCCCATCGCCGAAAATGGGCGAGGAAGTCGCCGCTTATGTCGTCGTCCGGCGGGGAGCGAATGTGACGGAAGAGGAGCTCATCCGTTTTTGCCAGGAAAAGGTGGCGAAATACAAAAGCCCACGATTTGTCAAAATCGTCGGCTACTTGCCGAAAAACTTGCTTGGGAAGACGGACAAGAAAAAGCTGCGCGAATGGGCGGGCGAGTTTGTGGCGTCCGCCGAACGGTGACAGGCGCGCCGGGAAGGCTGGTGCGGAAGCAAAAACGGCTTTCTGGGCGGATGCAGGGAACGGTTGAACAGCGGCTTCCTTGCAGCGCAAAAACGGCCGGGGCAGATCAGGCGGCTGTTTTCACCGCGCCGTAGGCGGTGCGTCAAGGCGCCGCCATAGGAAAAGGGGGGAAGAAAACGATGATTTCATTTCGTCCGACGGAGGAGGAACAGGCGTTTTGCGAAGTGGCGAAAACGATCGCCTGCGACGAGCTGCGCCCACTTGCCCGCGAATGCGAACAGCGCCGCTCTGTAAGCGCATCCATAGCGAAGCGCCTTCACGAGCTGGGATTTTTGGCGCTTGAACTGCCGGAACAGTGGGGCGGACTCGAACTTCCGCTCATTTCGCAGGCGCAAATTTGGCAGGCGCTCAGCTTCGGGGATTTGGGCATCGTCCAAGGGCTTCCCGGGCCCGGGGAAGCGGCTTCGTTCATGCGCCTGACGCCGGGCCATCCGGTTTGGCGGCGGTATCGCGAAGCCGGGCAGGGGAGGATATGGTCGACGGCGGCGTTCGTTGACGGCGAGGAAACGATCGAGGTCCGCCGCCAAGGCGACGGGTATGTGCTGAATGGAACGTCGGCGCCGGTCCGATTGGCCGCGTCGGCCGAATGGGCGGTCATTGCCGCCAAAGACAGCGAAGGAGAACCGGTCATCGTCGTCCTTGATGATCAAGGATGGGAAACAGTGGAAGGTGATTTCCGGCTTGGATTGCTTGCGGCAAGGCTCGGCCGGCTCCGGTTTTCCGACCGGGTTGTCCGCGCTGATGGCGTGCTCGCCCGCGGCAGCGAGGCGGCGGCGTTATGGGCGCACGCCCGCGCCCGGCAGTGCGTGCTTGAGGCGGCCAAGGAAGTCGGCCTGATGGAGGCGGCGCTTGAGTATGCGATTCAATATACGGCCGGACGAAAAGCGTTCGGCCAGGAAATCGCCAAGTTTCAAGGCGTGTCGTTTACGATCGCCGAAATGGCGTTTGCATGCCGCGGGGCGAGAAACATCGTCTGGGCGGCGGCCTGCCGCGTCGACGAGCAAGGCGGGGCGGCGGAAGGCCATGCATGGCGGGCGCTCGCCCGCGCCCACCGGTCGGTGCGCTTCGTCACCGATCAAGCGGTGCAACTGCTCGGCGGGCACGGATATGTGCAAGAATACCCGGCCGAAAAATGGATGCGCGACGCTCAAGCGCAAGTGATGCTGTATGCGCGGGAAACGGATTGGCTCATCCGCCGCGGCGAACAGCTGCTGCGAGAACGGAAAGAGAGGGTGGCACGATGATTTCATTTGCCTTGTCGCCGCAGCAAAAGCAAATCAAAGAGCTCGTCCACTGGTTCGCCAAACATGAAGTGCGGCCGATCGCGCTCGAAGCCGACCGGCTCGGGCGGGTGCCGGACGAATGGCTCAAGAAAGTGAACAAAATGGGCATCCAGCTCAATGCGTCCTCATTCGGCGGCGGACGCGCGGCGGCCGATTCGGAGAAGAAACAGGAAAAAAGGGAGCGTGAAGGGAACCGCGTGGCCGTCATCGCTGCCGAAGAGCTCGCGTGGGGATGCCCGGCCGTCGCCTTGTCCCTTCCCGGCCCCGGCTTGGGCGGGCCGCCGGTTCAATCGAGCGGCACCCCGGAACAAAAGCAGCGGTTTTTGTCGATTTTCACGAAAGAGGAGCCGCGCTGGGGAGCCTATGCGTTGACCGAGCCGGAAGCCGGTTCGGACGTGTCCGGCATCCGCACGGCGGCAAGAAAAGTCGACGGCGGCTATATTTTAAACGGCCAAAAAATTTTCATCACAAACGGCGCCCGCGCTTCGTGGGTCGTCGTGTTCGCCACGGTCGACCCGACGCTCGGGCGCGCCGGGCACCGGGCGTTTGTCGTCGAAAAAGGGACGCCGGGCTTTACGGCCACCCGCACGGTCCACAAGATGGGGCTGCGCGCCAACGAAACGGCGGAACTCTTGTTTGAAGACTGTTTCGTCCCCGATGACAACCTGCTGGGCGGCGAAGCGTTGTACAGCGCGAGCGCCAACCGACCGTCCGGCTTCCAGGTGGCGATGAAAACGTTTGACAGCACGCGGCCGATCGTCGCCGCCATGGCGGTCGGCATCGCCCGCGCCGCCTATGAGTATACGCTTGACATCGTCCGGAGCGGCTATCCGAAACAAGGGCGGCTGTATTACGAAGCGGCCGAGCGGCTCGCCGAAGCCGAACAAGAGATCGAGGCGGCGCGCCTGCTTACGTGGGAGGCGGCGTGGAAGGCGGACATCGGCGAACCGAACGCCATGGAAGCAGCCATCTGCAAGGCCGTCGCCGGGAAAATGGCGCTTCATGTGTGCGCCATGTGCCTGGAACTGCTCGGTCCCGTCGGCCTTGACGGGCATTTGGTGGAGAAGTTGTACCGCGACGTGAAAGTGTTTGATATTTTCGAAGGCACGCAGCAAATCCAGCGCCTCGTCACCGCAAGGCGGCTGTATGCGCCATACGGCGTGCACGTCTAGAGGACCGTCCGCCCCAAACGCCCTTTTCGCAAGTGGAACACCAGCTCTTCTCTCACAATAGAAAACACCAATTGAGCGAAAACCGTGGTTGTTCACCAACTTTCCGGACGGACGGTGAACCGGAACGAATGAAAGGGGGAATTCCGATGGCTTACGAAACGCTTCGCCTGGAGCGGCGGGCGAAAGGAGTGGCATGGATCGTCATCGACCATCCGCCGGCGAACGCCATTAGCGAACGGCTGATGCACGAGCTGGAACAAGCGGCCGATGAGCTCGAAGCCGACCGCGGCGTGCGCGTCGTCGTCATCGCGTCGGCGCACCCGAAAACGTTTCTCGCCGGCGCCGACCTGAAAGACATGATCCAGCGCGGGAGCCAGTTTGCCGGCAATGAAGCCGGCATCGCCGAGCAAAGCGCCCGCATGCAGCGCTGCTTTGACCGGTTCGCGACGATGCCGAAGCCGGTCATTGCGGCCATCAACGGCTATGCGCTCGGCGGCGGCTGCGAGCTCGCCTTGGCGTGCGATTTCCGCATCATGGGCGGCGGCAAAATCGGCCTGACGGAAGTGTCGCTCGGCCTCATCCCGGGGGCGGGCGGCACGCAGCGGCTGACGCGACTTGTTGGGCGGGCGAAGGCGACGGAGCTCATTTTTCTCGCCAGACGGCTCGACCCGCAAGAGGCGCTCGAACTCGGCCTCGTTCATCGCATCGCGCCCCCGGAGCGGCTCGAAGAAGAAGCGGCGGCGTTTGCCGAGCAGCTGTCAGAAGGCGCGGTGCGGGCGATGGGGCTCGCCAAGCGGGCCATCCACGCCGCCGACGCGCTTTCGGAGGACGGATTTGGCATCGAAGCGGCGTCATTTGCGGCCACGTTTAAAACCGGGGAGCCGGCGATCGGGCTGGCGGCGTTTTTCCAAAAGAAACAACCGCAATTTTTGCGATAAACGGAGGGATCGGGATGTCATCATGGGCGGAGTTGTTGAAAGGGAAAGTGGCGGTCGTCACCGGCGCTTCACGGGGGCTTGGGCGCGCCGACGCTCTGGCGCTCGCCGAGGCGGGGGCGGATGTCGTCATCACCGATATTTTGCTTGAATCGGATGAAGAAAGCAAACAGACGGCGCAAAAGTATGGGCCGCTCTCGCAAGTCATGCAAAGCACGAAAGTCATCTATGCCGAAAAAACGGCGGACGAAATCCGCGCCATGGGGCGGCGGGCGATGGCCATCAAAATGGACGTCACCGACCGCGAGCAGGTGAAGGAGGTGTTCGCCCGCGTCAAAGAAGAGTTCGGCTCGATCGACATTTTGGTCAACAACGCCGGCACGCTCGACCACGTGTCGCAAATCGAAAAGCAAAACGACGAGTTTTGGGAGCGCGATTTGCGGGTGAACTTGACCGGCACGTACAACTGCACGAAAGCGGTGTGGCCGTACATGAAAGAGCAAGGGTGGGGGCGGATCATCAACATGTCGTCCGTCGCCGGCACGCTCGGCGGCTTTGGCCAGGCGAGCTATTCGGCGACGAAAGGAGCGGTGTTGAGCTTTACGAAAAGCATGGCGCTCGAAGGGGCGCGCTACGGCATTACGGTGAACGCCATCGTGCCGGGCATCATCAACACGGAAGCGTTTCGCATGGGCAACCCGAAAATGAACGAGCGCATGATCCAGCGCACCGCGTTCCGCCGTCCGGGCGAGCCGGAAGATGTGGCCAACGCCATTGTGTTTCTTTGCTCCGATAAGGCGAAATACATTACAGGCATCGGGTTGAATGTGTCCGGCGGCATCGAACTGTTTACGTTTTGAAGAATCCGGAGAAGAAGGCTGCCGCGGCTTTGGCCGCGCAAGGAATCCATACGGAACAGGGGGAGCGGCATGAGGGAAGTGGTGATCGTCGACGCCGTGCGCACGGCGATCGGCAAGAAAAAAGGGGCGCTCTCAAGCGTCCACCCGGTCGATTTGCTCGCTCCGGTGCTGCGGGCGCTTGTTGACCGGAACGGGCTGGACGCCAGCCTAGTCGACGATGTTGTTGTCGGCTGCGTGACGATGACCGGGGAGCAAGGCGGCAATATCGGCCGCCAGGCGGTGCTCGCCGCCGGGTTCCCGGTCAGCGTGCCGGCGTTTTCCTTAAACCGGATGTGCGGCTCGAGCCAGCAGGCGATCCATAACGCCGCGCAAGCCATTTTGGCCGGCGACATCGACATTGCCATCGCCGCCGGGGTTGAAAGCATGACGCGCGTGCCGATGGGAAGCGACATGGGGCGGTTCAGCCGCCGGCTGACGAGCCGGCACAACATCGTGCCGCAAGGGATTTCCGCGGAGATGATCGCCAAAAAATGGGGATTGTCGCGGGAAGAGCTGGATGAATTTTCGCTCGCCAGCCATGAAAAAGCGGCGGCCGCCGCCGATCATGGGATGTTTGAGCGGGAAATCCTTCCGCTTGATGTCCCGGGCGAGGAAGGGCCGGTTGTATTCGCCCGCGATGAAGGCATTCGCCGCGACACGTCGAAGGAAAAGCTGGCGGCGCTCATGCCATCGTTCCAACCGAAAGGCGGCGTCATCACAGCGGGCAACTCGAGCCAAGTGAGCGACGGGGCGGCCGGCGTGCTGCTTATGTCGGCGGAGAAAGCCCGGCAGCTTGGCCTGCGTCCTAGAGCGCGCATCATCGCCCGCACCGTGGTCGGTGAAGATCCGGTCATAATGCTCACCGGCATTATTCCCGCCACGAGGAGCGTCCTGCAAAAAGCGGGGCTGCGCCTTGACGAGATCGATGTGATCGAAGTGAACGAAGCGTTCGCTTCCGTCGTAAAAGCGTGGGAGCGGGAACTCGAGCCGGATATGGCGAAAGTGAACCCGCGCGGCGGCGCGATCGCCCTCGGCCACCCGCTCGGTGCGAGCGGGGCCCGGTTGATGACGACGCTTCTTCATGAGCTCGAGGACATGGGCGGGACATACGGGCTGCAAGTGATGTGCATCGGCTTTGGCATGGCGACCGCCACCATTATTGAACGGCTGTAAAGCGGAGAGGAGGGAAGCCGTTTGCACGCGTCGATCGAAACGGCCAAACCAAAACCGGCCCGCGACTGGGCGGCGATGGGCGCGGCCATCGAAGAGGAACTGGCCGCCATTACGGCGGGAAAACGGCGGCGGAAAATCATGGCCGTGCTCGTTAAAAACGGGCTCGGCATGGTGCTGGGCGACGCCATTGCCCACAGGATGCGGGGAAAGGGAGGGGACAATGACTATTGGCGCCACATCGGCCGCCGGCTGCGCCTGGCGTTTGAGGAGCTTGGCCCGACGTTCATCAAGCTCGGGCAAGTGCTCGTCACAAGGCAAGATTTATTGCCGGAGCCGGTGACGGTCGAACTTGAGAAGCTGCTCGACCGGGTGCCGCCGATCGAGTTTGCCAAAATTCAATACATTCTCGAACGCGAGCTGCCTGACGGTCTTGAGACGTTTGAGTGGATCGACGAAACGCCGCTCGGTTCAGCGTCGCTCGCGCAAGTATACAAGGCGAAGCTGAAAGACGGGCCCGTTGTGGCTGTGAAAGTCGTGCGCCCGACGGTCGAAAAGCTGTTTCAAACCGATATCGCCATCATCAAAAAAATGGCCGCCCGCCTGCAGAAGCGGCTGCCGCCTGAACTGCAGGCCGCCCTTGATCTCGGGGGGCTTGTGCAAGATTACTACAGCAGCGCGATGGATGAACTGGACATGACGGAAGAAGCGCGAAAAATGAAAGAAATGAAGCAAAAGTATGAGAGGAGGGCCGAACATGTCACGGTTCCGCACGTGTACGACGCGACGAAAAGCGTTTTGATCATGGAGTACGTTGACGGCTGGCTTATGAAAGATTTCCCCGTTGATTTTCTCACCTTCGAAGAGCGGGTCAGCATCATGATCGACCTCGTCCACCATTACGTGCAGACGATGCTCGACGGCCATTACCACGCCGATGCCCATGGCTCCAACATTATGATCGACAAACGGACGAAAAAGGCGGTCATCATCGACTGGGGAATGACGGGCAGGATGGACAGCGTGATGGCGCAAATTTTAATGCGCGTCATTTTGCACATCCAGCTCAATCAGGCGGAAGACGCCGCCGAAGTGTTTATGGAGCTCATGTCGCCGACCGTCTACACCGACGTCGTCAAGCTGAAAGATGAACTGCGGACGTTGACGCTGAATTACGTCAACGCCCACCAGGGAAGCAGCCGCTACAACTACGGCCGCCTCGTGCTCGAAGCGACGGCGATCGGGCTTCGCAACTACTGCAAAGTGCCAAGCGGCCTGGCGCTATGGGCGAAAGGGTTTTCCGCCACCGAAGGGACGGCGCGCTGGATTTGCCCGGAGATTTCGTACGGCGAAGTCGTCGAAGCGTATGAAATTCCGATTTTGAAAAGCATTCTTGGAAAGCGCTTTAATTTCCGCGCCAACGCGAGTCTTGTCGCGGAAGCCGCGGAGATGATCGCCACCTTCCCGCGCCGGTTCAACAAAGTGCTCGAGACGATGGCCGAAAACAAATGGCGCATGACCGTGCAAGTGCAAACCGATCCGGTGACGCGCAACACGCTCAACCAAATCGCCAACCGGCTGGCGCTTTCCTTGATCGCGTTTGCCATCATGATGGCGACCGGATTCATCATTGCCAGCATCCCGGGCGGAACGTTTCTCGGCATGGACAAAACGACCGTCGCCAACATCGGCCTGGCTGCGTCCATCGTGTTGATCGCGTTTCTTGGCTGGCGGCTGTTCCGCACGCGCAAGCAAAGGCCGCGGTTTTAACGGGGGGTGAGAACTGTGTGCGATGAACAAGAACAGCTGACGATGTCCAAACGCATCGAAGCGTTTTACCGGCAAAGCGGCGGACCGGGAAGCCCGATAATCCGCCGCCTGCTTGACCGGCATTTGCTGTATGGCAAAGACCACGGCCTTCCCGGAAAGCGGGAGGAGTTCGAAGATGCGTTTCGCGAAGTGTTTTTGCAAGACCATTCGACCCGCTCGCTCGTTCTCGGCCTCTTCAAGCTGAAATCAACGCTCAAGCACGAATGGGACGCCTATTTGGAGGCGCTAAAGGGCCGCTCGGCTTCCGCCGGGGAAGCGGACCTCGCGCGCAAACGGGGGTAAGCGGGCGGGCGCGCAGCGTGAAAGACTCCACCCGGGCTTGTCCCCTTGGGCATTGGCGGGTGTTGTCAGAGCGGGCTTCGCCTTTGAACAACGGGAGGGAACAAGGAGGGAACGGTATATGGCGAAAGCTGCCATTTTGCACCGCTACGGGGAGCCGCTGGCGGTTGAAGACGTGGAAGTGGCGGGCCCTAAGCGCGGAGAAGTGAAGGTGAAACTGAAAGCGGCGGGCCTTTGCCATAGCGACTGGCATGTCATTCAAGGGCAACTGCCTCTTCCGCTGCCGATCGTGCTTGGGCACGAAGGAGCGGGCATTGTGGAAGAAGTCGGGGAAGGAGTCACGAGCGTGCAAGTCGGCGACCATGTCGTCTTGAACTGGGTGCCGTCATGCGGCCGCTGCCGCTGGTGCCGCACCGGGCGGCCCGACCTTTGCGAAGAGGCGGCGCGGCTGACGGCGACCGGCACGCTTCTTGACGGGACGACGCGTTTTTGGTGGAAAGGAAAGACGGTGTACCAATTTTTAACCGCCGGGGCGTTCAGCGAATATACCGTCGTGCCGGAACAGGCGGCCATCCCGATCCGCCGCGACGTGCCGTTTGAGGTGGCCGCCTTGGTCGGCTGCAGCGTCATCACCGGCGTGGGCGCTGCCATCCACACCGCGCAAGTGCGCCCCGGCAGCACGGTGGCGGTCGTTGGCGCCGGCGGCGTCGGGTTCAACATTATTCAAGGCGCCGCCTTGGCCGGGGCGAAACAAGTGATTGCCGTTGATGTCGTCGACGAGAAACTGGCGGCGACGAAAACGTTCGGGGCGACGCACACCGTCAACGCCCGCGAGGAGGACGCCGTCAGCGCCGTGCTCGACTTGACCGACGGCCTCGGCGTCGACTACGCGTTTGAAGCGATCGGCCGTCCGGAAACGATGGCCGATGCGTACAACATGGCGAGAAAAGGGGGAATGACGGTCATCGTCGGCATCGCCGCCCCGCATGAGACGGTGGGGATCAACGCGTTTTCCTTGCCGTCGCAGGCGAAAACGCTGACCGGCTCCTGGCTCGGCCAAGGCAACCCGCCGGTGGACTACCCGAAGCTGCTTGACTTGTATGCGGCCGGCAAGCTGAAGCTTGAGCCGCTCATCAGCGCGGTCTATTCCCTCGAGCAAATCAACGACGGGTTTGCCGCCCTAAAAAGCGGGCAAAACATTCGCGGCATCATCCGTTTTGCGGAATGAACGATTCGGTTGGCGCGGATGGCGCCATCGCCGTGGACGAAGCGCCCGGCAGCCGCCGTCCGCCGGCTGAATGGAAGAACGAACGGAAAAAAAGGAGGATCGATATGCCCGTCTTTCAAAGCGAACAAGAATTGTACGATGTGCTCGGCCGCTTTTTTGAGCGGGTGGCCGAAACGGAAGAGTCGAAAGAACTGATCGCCTCGACGGAGCTCGGGCTCGGTTATGACGCGTTTGTCCAATACGTTTTCCATAAGCCGGAAGCGAAAATAACATGGACCGTCGAAAACGGGGCGTTGAAAATCGTCTGTGGCGAAACAGGCTTGCGTCCGGAGCTCGTGTTTGAGCAGACGGCCGATGTCGGGCATAAGTTTTGGCTCGGCAAGCTCGACTTGCAGCAGGCGCTCGCCCGCCAGCAGATCAAAGTGCAAGGGCCGCTTGTCAACGCCTTGAAAGTATTGCCGCAGCTGGACGCCATTTACCCGGCGTACCGCGAATATTTGCAAGAAATCGGGCGGGACGATTTGCTGCAGCGGTGAACAAACGGGAAACGGAAATGAGAACATCGGCCGCCGCATTGCCCGGCCGCTATGGCCGCCGAGCGGACGAAACGGTGCGCTGCATGGCGTCTTCGGGCATGGCGCCGGGTTCATCGGACGAAGGACACGCGGGTTCCTCCTTGCCAGCAGGAAGGAGGGGCATTGGAAAGGAGAGATAATGGTGATTTCTGCCAAAACAACCGAAGCGTATTTATGGATCGGCGGCGAGTGGCAGCCGGCGGCGGACGGGGCGATGTTTGACGTCATCGATCCGGCGGCAGGGCGGGTGACGGCCCGCGTCGCCAACGCCGGGGAAGCGGATGTCGACAAAGCGGTCGCCATCGCTCAAGAGGCGTTTGACGATCAGCGCTGGCTGTCGATGCCGCCGCTTGAGCGCGGGCGCATCTTGCGGCGCATCGCCGAGCTGATCCGCCAGCACCACCATGAACTCGCACAGCTCATGACGCGGGAAAACGGCATGCCGGTCAATCAGGCGCTGTTTATTGAAATTCCGCTCGCCGCCGACTGCTTCGACTTTTTCGCCTCGCTCGTTGTCAAGCCGCACGGGGAGGTGCTGCCGTTTTCCGTCGCCGGCGCGGCCTCTGATTACATGACGTGGACGGTCAAAGAGCCGATCGGGGTGGCGGGGCTCATCACCCCGTGGAATTTCCCGCTTTTGATGCCGACATGGAAAATCGCCCCGGCGCTCGCCGCCGGCTGCACGATCGTGTTGAAACCGGCGCCGGAAACGCCGCTGACCGCGCTCAAACTCGCCGAACTTTGCCATGAGGCCGGCGTGCCGGAAGGGGTTGTCAACGTCCTGCCCGGGCTCGATGAAGCCGGCAAAGCGCTCGTCCGCCATCCGGGCGTGCCGAAAATCGCCTTCACCGGCGAGACGGCGACCGGCCGCCATATTTTGCAGGCTGCCGCGCCCTACATCAAGCGGGTGACGCTTGAACTCGGCGGGAAGTCGCCGAACATCATCTTCGCCGACGCCGATCTTGAACAGGCGGCGAAAAGCGCCCTGTTTGGCGTATTTTACAACTCCGGGCAAGTGTGCCAGGCCGGAAGCCGCATTTTGGTTGAACGTGCGGTGTACGAACCGTTTGTCGAGCGGCTGGCCGAGCGGGCGAAAAAGCTGAAAGTCGGTCCCGGTGCGGATGCGCGCAACGACTTGGGCCCTGTCATCAGCCGGGAGCAATACGAAAAAGTATTGCGCTACATCGACATCGGCAAGCGGGAAGGAGCGAGGCTCGCCGCCGGCGGGAGCGCTTTGGATGAGCGGGGCGGCTATTTCATCGAACCGACCGTTTTTGCTGACGTCACGCCGTCGATGCGCATCGCCTGTGAAGAAATTTTCGGACCGGTGGCGGCGGTCATTCCGTTTGAAGGGGAGGAGGAAGCGGTCCGCATCGCCAACGGGACGATGTACGGCTTGGCCGCCGCGGTGTGGACGAACGACATCAAGCGGGCGCTCCGCCTCTCGCGGCGGGTGAAAAGCGGAACCGTTTGGATCAACACGTACCAAGTGCTGTCGCCGACCGCGCCGTTTGGCGGCTGCAAGCAAAGCGGACTCGGCCGCGAGCTCGGGATGCAGGCGCTTGACGCGTATCTCGAGACGAAAACGGTCATTTGCGACCTCAATGAACGGCCGATGACGTTGTTTTAAAAGGACGAACAGCGGCGCATCACGATCGATTTTTCATAAGGGGAGGGAGATCACGATGGTCCATCATGACGGCTTTCAAACGGTGAAAGGAACGATCGATTGGGAGCATCCAATGTACAAACTGTATGAAAAAGCGAAGCGAAACGGGAAGTGGAATCCGGCGGACATCGATTTCAGCCAAGACCAGAAGGATTTTGCCAGTTTGACGAGCGAAGAAAAAATTTCCGCGCTGCCGCTTATCGCCGGCTTCTCGGCCGGGGAAGAGGCGGTGACGCTCGACATTTTGCCGATGGCCCACGCCCTCGCGCGCCAAGGGCGGCTTGAAGATGTGTTGTTTTTGACGACATTTATGCACGATGAAGCGAAGCATGTCGAGATGTTTTCCCGCTGGCAGCAGGCGGTCGGCATCGGGCAAATGGATTTATCCGTCTTCCATAACGACGATTACAAGCGCATCTTTTACGAGGCGCTGCCGGACGCGATGAACCGGCTGTACACCGACGACTCGCCGGAAGCGGTCATCCGCGCCGCCACCGTCTACAACATGATCGTCGAAGGGACGCTGGCCGAGTCAGGCTATTACACGTTCCGGCAAATTTACAAAAAAGCCGGGCTGTTCCCGGGCCTTCTGCAAGGGATCGATTACTTGAACATGGACGAAGGCCGCCATATTCAGTTCGGCCTGTACACGATCCAGCGGCTTGTCAACGAAGACGAGCGGTATTACGAGTTGTTCATCAAGTATATGGATGAATTATGGCCGCATGTCACCGGCTATGTCGCCTATTTGACCGAGCTCGGCAAGCGCCAGCAGCAGCTCGCCCGCACGTATGCGTTGGAAATCGACTATGACCTGCTCAACCGCTATGTCGTCAAGCAGTTCAACATCCGTAAACAGCAAATCAGCCGGGCGAAGCGGGTTGACAGCGTCGAGGAGCTCGAAAAAACGCTGAGCGAGGCGGAACGGTGAAAACCGGCGCAGGGCGGCTGACAGGAGGATGAAGATGGCAAAACGATTGCAGCGAATCGCGGTCCTTTCCGTGCTGGCCGTTTTGGCGGCGGCGGCCGGCTGGCTGTTGGGCGCCGGCCGGGCGGCGGCGGAAGGGCAGGAGCCTTCGGGCTTTGTCATTCATGCCGATAAAGTAGTGGGAACGCTTGATTTGGGCGGAATCGTGCTAAAAATGCCGGTCCTGTTCACGGGAGACATGCCGATCGCCTTTATGCAAGCGAAAATATACGGGATGACGTTGACAAAACAGCAAACGATGGCCGGGCATACGGTGTCGTTTACGTTTCATACCGATCAAGCGGCGCAGACGAAATGGTTGAAAATGAGAGTGAAAAAACTGAAAATCGGCGGGCTGTGCACAGACGGCGTGCCGCTTGTCGAGCAATGTTTGAAAGATGTAACGGTCGTGGCGACGGAACTGACAGCCGACGAACTGGCGATCCCGCAGCTGTCAGCTTCCGTTGCCTTCGGCGCTGCTCCGGCGGACAGCGGTGGCTCGCCTGAGACGGCCAGCGGGCAGCAGCCGGAAGCGCCATCGGGAGCAGATGAACCGCCTGTGAAGGAGCCGGACGAGCCGGCGCTGCAGGGAGAGAAACCGCCCGCTTCGGCGCCTGATGACCAGTCGGGGTCTGCACCGCCCGCTTCGGCGCCTGATGACCAATCGGGATCCGCACCGCCCGCTTCCGCGCCTGACGGCCAGTCGGGGTCCGGGCCGGGCAGCCAGCCGGGGGCGGCACCGCCCCTTCCAACGTCGGACGGTGAATCAGCAGGCGGCGGCAACGGCAGCGGTTCTTCTCCGGAAGAAGGGGACTCTCCGGCAGCTGAGCCAGAACCGCCGCCGTCATCCTCCCCTGGAACGAATCCCGTTGGCGGGCTGATTGAGAGCATAACCGAGAAACAGGAAGAAACGAGCCGGCTCATCGAGGAGATCAAAGAAGCTGTGCAGGACGGCTTGAACGGGGAGGCGGCAGAAGGGGTGGAGAAAGCCGTCAACGATGGACAGGAGCTGCTGGATGAGCAGCTGAAACAAATCAACGCCGCCCTCGAGCAAACAAAAGCGCAGCTCGAAAACGCGCAGCGGGAGCTGGCCGATAAGAAGGAGGCGGCTGAGGAACGGATGGGTCCGCTGCCGTTTTTGGACGCCAATGAAGCGAAAAAGGCGATCGAACAGACGGCTGAGAGCATCCGGCAGCACGAAGCGCAGCTTGAACAGCTGCAAAAACTCAAGCAGCAGCTCGAGAAACAAGCAAAAGAGCTGAGCGGCTGGCTGGGGGCGCTGCCATAGGCCGGAGGGCGCCGCCGGCGGAAAGAGAAAAAGGGGCGTGCCGCCCCTTTTTTCTCGGTGCCCTGTGAACTACCCACCACCTATACTTCGCTTAGAGGTGGAGGCTTCAAGCGACTTGTGTGTGTTCGCCGAACGGTAAGCCGCACACAAGAACCCTTTACGCTTCCCTTCGTTCCGAAGGTGTCCGTTCTAGACATATTCGATCCTATTCGTTGGCTGACGCCAACCGAAATTCATCTCCCACTTTCGCTTCGCTTAGAAGTGGGAGACTTCTTTCGGGAAGATGTTAAATGATTCCGTCGCGAATCGCTTTCACAATCGCCTCGGTCCGGTTTTTGGCGTTCATTTTTTGCAAGATGGCCGATACATAGTCGCGCACCGTGTATTCGCTTAAATGGAGACGCTTTGCCGCCTCATACGTCGAGGCTCCTTCGGCGACGAGCTTCAACACTTCCATTTCCCGCGGCGACAAGTGCGGGGCGGGATGGGACCATTCGGGGCGGCCGCCGCTGAATTTCGCCAGCATTTCCCCGGCGCTTTGGCCGAATTTCATGACGGCGGTGAAAATATCGCTCGAGAGCGTAAACGGCCGGCCAGGCCCTTGATCCAAAATGGCTGCGCCGATGAGCCGGCTTTCCGACGGGGCATACACTGGGGCGATGACGATCGACTCGAGCTGAAACTGCTTGACATATTTCACCGGCAGCCCTTCCGCCGCATCTGCCATGTAGATAGGCGGCACGTTCGCCATATGGCTGCCGAGCAGCTCGAGCTGTTGCATGTACTGTTTAATGAGCGGCAAGCCGTTCAGGCTTTCGTGAATGCTTTTGATTTTGTCATTGTCGAGCTTATAGCCGTAAAGGCCGAATCCGCTTTCATTGGCGCTCGAGTAGGCGAACAGCGCGCACCGTTCAAACGGCAAATAGGTGACAAAACCGGAGGCGATGTATTCGACCGCCTGCTGCAGCGATTTGGCACGCATAATCCAACGGTCGAACAAAATGACGGCATCTTTCCAAAGCTGGTCCTGCTTTGTTTGTTCGAGCGCCATGCCCCCGGCGTGGAACAGCTCGAGCGCATGCAGGAGAAACGGAAGCACTTGCTGCTCCGTTTCACCGGTGCAAAACAGGAAAACGGTTTCTTCCCACGGAAGCGGAATGACGCGCCGCTTCTTTCCCGTCTTTGGCATGCGGGAAAGCAGCTGCTCGGACAGAGAAAAAATCGTGTCCGCTTCGAGCGTCGGAACGTCGTCCGGAAGCCAGTCCGTTTCTCCGTATAGTTTTTGAATCGAAAAACGGCCGTCCGTCTTGTCCAGTTGGGCGATCCACTCAATCGGAAGCTGCCTGGAAGCGGCGAGCTGCTCCAAAAAACGGCCGATGTCCGGCTCGCCGTCGGTCGTTTGGGAAAAGGCGGCTTCATACATTTTGGAAAACAAATATTGGACCGCCTGCCGGTCGTAAAACGTGCTGCCAGGCGCGGACTGCACCACCTCATGAACAGCGTTTTCCAGCAGCGTGAACACAAACGTCACTTTGTTTGAAGGCGCAAAATGAGGATCGGTCCGCCAAGCTTCGCCGACAGCTTTCAGCCATTCGCGGACTTCGCCGCCCGTTTTGGAAAAATAGCAGGAAAGCAGGCGAATGGCTGTTTCCACTAAAGGAGCCGCTAAATGCCCTTTTTCTTGCAAGTCGCGCCATTTTTCATGCCAGCGGGCGACGATGGGCCCGTGATGCTGCCCGATGACCGTCATCCCATCTTGCAAAACGGACTGCAGCTTTTCGTTTAACGTGCGATGCAACGCTCTTCCCTCCTTCCCCTACACCGATCCCCTCCGCATAAATGGATAGACGCGTTTCCCCTATGTGTTAATATTATAACAATTCTGTCTATTATATAACAAATATTTTTGTCCAAAAGTGTACAAGATTTGCGCTCATGGGCGTTCCGCTTCGCGCCGGCGGGAAGGATGTTTTTGCTATACTATAGGTAACCGAATGCAAAGGAGATGAAACCGATGAGCACAAGCGAACATAAACAAGAAGCCCCCAAAACCGTCCGCTGCAAAGTCATCACCGTCAGCGACACAAGAACCGAGGAAACCGACCGGAGCGGCCGGCTGATGATCGAGCTGCTCACGGAATCCGGACATGAGGTCGCCGGCTATGAAATCGTGAAAGATGAAGCGGACGCCATTCGCGCGGCGGTGCTCGACGGCTGCCGCCGCCTTGACGTCGACGTCGTGCTCACGAACGGCGGCACCGGCATCGCCAAGCGCGACGTCACGATCGAAACGGTCGGCGCGCTGCTCGAGAAAGAGCTCGTCGGCTTTGGCGAGCTGTTCCGTTTCTTAAGCTATACGGAAGACATCGGCCCGGCCGCCATGCTGTCGCGCGCCGTCGCCGGCGTGGCGATGGACACCGCCGTCTTTTGCACCCCCGGCTCGACCGGCGCCGTGCGCCTCGCGATGACGAAGCTTATTTTGCCTGAGCTTGGGCATGTCGTGCGGGAGATTCGGAAGGATAGGGCGCCGCGTTGACGAAAAGAGAACATAAGCGAAAAAGAGGATGCCCGCTGCGGGCATCCTCTTTCATTCATCAAGCCTTGATGCATTTTTCCCGTTCTTGATTGCGCAGGATGAAGCGCTTAGCATCAACGTCTCCGACAAGCCATAATGGTCGTGGATCGTGACGCCCACATGTTCTTGGAAAAAAGCGGATGACTTCCGGATTGAGCGGTTCGCCGGCCGAGCTCATGGCGTGCACGTTCAGCTGATAGCGGCGAATGACGTCCGCGCCGGCTGCCGCCATCGCCCGGTACGCGGTCGGGGCGTACGCGAAGTTGGTCATCCCGTCCCTTCCTTTTCAAAGGAAACATGGGGACTGACCCGATACCAAATCCATAAATCATTGATGATGGAAGCGAGTTCCGCTACTTCCGCATTCAGTTGGCACGAGCGTTCGAAGTCGGTTTCGCGGCCGAGTTCGTCTTGCTTTTCATCGATTTTTCGCTCCAGGGCGGCGATGCGGTCGGGGATCAAGCCGCGGATCGCCTCCCACTCAAGCAAAATCGCCTCTTGCTCATCTGCGCTGTAGTCGTCCCAAGGCTTGTCCAAATGCGGCAGGCGGATGCCGAGCCGCTTGTCGTCGATGAAGATGCCGTTCATTTTCTTTGCCTCCTTTTCTTTTATTATACAAAACGTCCCCTTAGAGCGCGGTGGAATTTTTATGCTTTTTTATGAATATGTATTGAAAAATGATCCGAAAGCTGATAAAGTGATAATGTGCTCAATTTGAATATTTATTTATGATTAAGTATATTTATGTGACAGGAGAGGGGAACGACCATGGCAAATCCAAAATTGGTGTTGGCCTATTCTGGCGGTTTAGATACATCGGTGGCAATCAAATGGCTCCAGGAGCGCGGCTATGATGTGATCGCGTGCTGCTTGGACCTTGGGGAAGGAAAAGACCTTGATTTCGTGAAAGAAAAAGCGCTCAAAGTCGGCGCGATCAAATCGTACGTGATCGACGTCAAAGACGAGTTTGCGAACGAGTATGCGCTCATCGCTCTGCAGGCAAACGCCTTGTATGAAGGGAAATATCCGCTCGTCTCGGCGCTGTCGCGTCCGCTCATCGCGAAAAAACTCGTTGAAATCGCCGAGCTCGAAGGCGCGGTGGCGGTCGCTCACGGCTGCACGGGGAAAGGGAACGACCAAGTGCGCTTTGAAGTGTCGATCAAAGCGCTCAATCCGGATTTGGACGTCATCGCCCCGGTGCGCGAATGGAGCTGGTCGCGCGAGGAAGAAATCGAATATGCGAAACAGCACGGCATTCCGATTCCGGTCGATCTGGACAGCCCGTTTTCGATTGACCAAAACTTATGGGGCCGCAGCAACGAGTGCGGCATTTTGGAAGATCCGTGGGCCGCGCCGCCGGAAGAAGCGTACGAGCTCACCGCTTCGCTTGAAAATGCCCCGGATGTGCCGGATGTGATTGAAATCGGCTTTGAACAAGGTGTGCCGGTGACGTTAAACGGGAAGGCATACCCGCTCGCGCAGCTCATTTTGGAGTTGAACGCGTTGGCCGGCAAGCACGGCGTCGGGCGCATCGACCATGTCGAAAACCGCCTTGTCGGCATCAAATCGCGCGAAGTGTACGAATGCCCGGGCGCCATGACCTTGATCAAAGCGCATAAAGAGCTCGAAGATTTGACATTGGTGCGGGAAGTCGCCCATTTCAAACCGCTCATCGAGCAAAAAATCGCCGAAGTCATCTACAACGGCCTTTGGTTTTCGCCGCTTAAAGACGCGCTCGTCGCGTTTTTGAAGGAAACGCAGAAAAACGTCACCGGCGTCGTGCGCGTGAAGTTGTTTAAAGGCCATGCGATCGTCGAAGGGCGCAAATCGCCGTTCTCGCTCTATGATGAAAAATTGGCGACATATACGTCAGAAGACGAGTTTGACCATCAAGCAGCCGTCGGGTTCATCACGCTGTACGGCTTGCCGACGAAAGTCAACAGCATCGTGAACAAGCCAAACAAAGCGTCGGTGCCGACCGGCCAATAAACCATCGGGAACAGGAAGGAGGAAGTCGCATTCCTCTGCGGCGAGATTCGTGAAAAAACTTTGGGGCGGACGGTTTACGAAAACAGCGGAAGAATGGGTCGACGAGTTCGGCGCGTCGATCCCGTTCGACCAGGAGCTGGTGGAAGAAGACATCGAGGGCAGCCTCGCCCATGTGACGATGCTCGGCGAGTGCGGCATTTTGCCGGCGGAAGACGTCGAGAAGATCAAAGGCGGGCTGAACCGCCTGTTGGAAAAAGCCAAGCGAGGGGAACTCGAGTTTTCCGTGGCGTATGAAGACATCCATTTAAACATTGAAAAAATGTTGATCGACGACATCGGTCCGGTCGGCGGCAAGCTGCACACCGGACGGAGCCGGAACGACCAAGTGGCGACCGACATGCATTTATACTTGCGCAAGCGCGTTGCGGAGATTCTTGGCCTCATCCGCGGGCTGCAGCGGGCGCTTGTCGCGCAGGCGGAAACGCACGTCGAGACGATCATGCCCGGGTATACGCATTTGCAGCGGGCGCAGCCGATTTCGTTTGCCCACCATCTGCTCGCATATGTGTGGATGCTCGAGCGCGACTATGAACGGTTTTCCGAGTCGCAAACGCGCATCAACCGCTCGCCGCTCGGCGCCGGGGCGCTCGCCGGGACGACGTTTCCGATCGACCGCGGGCGGACGGCGGAGCTGTTGGGCTTTGCCGGCATTTACGAAAACAGCTTGGACGCTGTGAGCGACCGCGATTTCATCATCGAATTTTTGAGCAACAGCTCGATGCTCATGATGCACCTGTCGCGGCTCGCCGAAGAGCTCATTCTTTGGTCAAGCCAAGAGTTTCAGTTCATTGAGCTCGATGATGCGTTTGCGACCGGCAGCAGCATCATGCCGCAAAAGAAAAACCCGGACATGGCCGAGCTCATCCGCGGCAAAACCGGCCGCGTGTACGGCCACTTGATGGCGCTCCTCACGGTGATGAAAGGGCTGCCGCTCGCCTACAACAAAGACATGCAAGAAGATAAGGAAGGCATGTTCGATACGGTGAAGACGGTCGTCGGGTCGTTGAAAATTTTCACCGGCATGATCGAGACGATGAACGTGCGCGTTGATGTCATGGAGCGGGCGACGAAGCAAGACTTTTCGAACGCGACCGAGCTCGCCGATTACTTGGCCGCCAAAGGCGTCCCGTTCCGCGAGGCGCATGAAATCGTCGGCAAGCTCGTGCTGCTTTGCATTGAGAAAGGCGTCTTTTTGGCCGACTTGCCGCTTGAGGTGTATCGGGAGGCGTCGCCGCTCTTTGACGAAGACATTTATGACGCCTTGAACCCGCGCACGGCCGTCAACCGCCGCAACAGCGCCGGCGGCACCGGTTTTGCCGAAGTGCGGGCGGCGATTGAAAAAGCGAAAGAAAAGCTAAACACCCCGTAACGGCGGGGTGTTTTTTTGGCATTCACCGGCGGCGCAGAGAATGGATGCGTTCGTTGGGCGCGGAAGGCTATTCTTTCGGCGTCCGCACAACAAGCACATCGCATTTCGCATGGCGGACGATGTTTTCCGAGACGCTGCCAATGAGCAGCCGTTCGACGGCGTTTAATCCGGTTGCGCCGCAAATGATCAAATCGGCTTTATATTTCGGCGCCACTTCTTTGGCGATTTTCACTTTCGGCGAGCCGAACTCGATATCGGTCTCGACGTCATTGAGCCCGGCGGCGACGGCTTCGTTTTTATACCGCTCGAGCAGTTCGTTTGCATACTGTTCCGACCGTTCGGCAAGGGCATAATCGTGCGCCTCGACCGTCGTAAAGCCGCGCAAGTCGATGATATGGGACAAAATGAGCTTCGCCCCGTTTCGCTTGGCGATTTGGATCGCTTTTTTCAACGCCCATTCCGCTTCCTTCGAGCCATCGACGGCGACGACGATCGTTTTGTATATTGTGGTCATATTCTCCCACTCCCTTTGGATAAAAATGTTATCTCTATATATAGTATACCCTCGTTTGACTGGCGGGAAACTAGACCATATATTGAGATTTTGTGAAAAAAGGGAGGAAGGGCGATGGAAAAGCGGTATGACGGCTGGAAGTATGAGGAAGAAGAAGTGCAGACGATCACCGAACAAATTACCGAATCGTACGAGAGTGGCATTATTGAGGATGATGAATCGTATTACGACCCGCGCCGCGAAGTCGGCGAATAACCATGGCGCCTATGCGCTATGGTTATTTTTTTGTATTCCTCCTTGTTTGTAGTAAAGTAAAAATGAGACAGCAAATCGTGATGAGGAGGGAGAATGGTGCGGCATGCGTTGATCACGGCCGGAGCGAAAGGATTGGGGAGAAAGGTGACCGAGCTGCTGCTTGAGAAAGGCTATTCGGTGACGGTGAACTACCGGAGCGACGAACAGGCGGTGCACTCGCTTGCTGAGAAACACCGTAGTGACGCCGACCGCCTTCAGTTTGTGAAAGGGGATGTAACAAGAAAAGAGGATTTGACGCGGTTGGTGGATGCGGCCATGGAGCGGTACGGCCGCATTGATTGCCTCATTAACAACGCAGGTCCTTACATTTTTGAGCGGAAAAAGCTGGCCGATTATACGGACGATGAATGGTACACGATGATCGAAGGAAACTTAAGCGCGGTGTTTCATTTAGTGAAGCGGACGGTCCCGATTATGCGCCGCCAACGGTTTGGCCGCATCATTACGTACGGATTTCAAGGAGCGGCCGATGCGCCGGGATGGTTGTACCGTTCGGCGTTCGGGGCGGCGAAAGTCGGGCTCGTGTCGCTGACGAAAACGATCGCCTTGGAGGAAGCGGGATACGGCATCACCGCCAATATGGTATGCCCAGGCAACATTGTCGGCGCTATGAAGGAAGCCGGGATCGCCGCTGCTCGCGCCAAGCCGGATGCCGAAGCGCCGGTCGGGCGCCCGGGCACGGGTGAAGACATCGCCCGCGTCATCGCTTTTTTGTGTGACGATGATTCGGATTTCATCACCGGGGCGGTCATTGACGTCACGGGCGGAGAGAACGTCATTTATCGTCACGTTTTCCAATAAGTGCGCCTGACCGCGTTCTGTTTGCTTTCTGGCCGAAAGGGAAACAATAAGGGAGTGAACGGAACGGAAAAAGGAGGAAAAACGATGAAAATCGGCATTCCGAAGGAAATCAAAAACAACGAAAACCGCGTCGCCATCACCCCGGCCGGCGTGATGACGCTCGTCAAAGCCGGGCATGACGTGTATGTCGAAACGAATGCCGGCGCCGAATCCGGCTTCACCGACAGCGAGTATGAAAAAGCCGGCGCGGTGATCGTGCCGAACGCGGAAGACGCCTGGGCGGCGGAGATGGTGTTGAAAGTGAAAGAGCCGCTGCCGGAAGAGTTTCGCTACTTCCGTCCAGGGCTCATTTTGTTTACGTATTTGCATTTGGCGGCGGCCGAAGCGCTCACGAAAGCGCTTGTCGAGCAAAAGGTGGTCGGCATCGCTTACGAGACGGTGCAGCTGGCGAACGGCTCGCTGCCGCTGTTGACGCCGATGAGCGAAGTCGCCGGCCGCATGTCGGTGCAAGTCGGCGCCCAATTTCTTGAAAAGCCGCACGGCGGGAAAGGCATTTTGCTTGGCGGAGTCCCTGGGGTGCGGCGCGGCAAAGTGACGATCATCGGCGGCGGAACGGCGGGGACGAACGCGGCAAAAATCGCGGTCGGGCTCGGGGCGGACGTGACGATTTTGGACATTAACGCCGAGCGGCTCCGCGAGTTGGATGACTTGTTCGGCGACCACGTGACGACCTTGATGTCCAACTCGTACCATATCGGCGAGTGCGTGCGCGAATCGGACTTGGTCGTCGGCGCTGTCTTGATCCCGGGGGCGAAAGCGCCGAAGCTGGTGACGGAAGAGATGGTGCGCTCGATGATGCCAGGGTCGGTGTTGGTCGACATTGCCATCGACCAAGGCGGCATTTTCGAAACGACCGACCGCGTCACGACGCACGATGACCCGACATATGTCAAGCACGGCGTCGTCCATTACGCCGTCGCCAACATGCCGGGCGCGGTGCCGCGCACATCGACGTTCGCCTTAACGAACGTCACGATCCCGTACGCCTTGCAAATCGCCAACAAAGGCTACCGCACCGCCTGTCTCGACAACCCGGCGCTGTTAAAAGGGATCAACACGCTTGACGGGCACATCGTGTACGAAGCCGTGGCGGCGGCGCACAACATGCCGTATACGGATGTTCATTCCGTGCTTACAGGATGAAGAGGGAAAAAGCTGTCCGACCGGTCTGCAGACAGAGCCGGCGGACAGCTTTTTTGCTGCGCTCATGCGCCGACAACGTTCCCCGTTATACCATAAGCAGCTCCTTCGAAAACGACGTCAACACCTCAACGCCGCCGTTTGTGACGGCGACGTCGTCTTCAATGCGCACGCCGCCGATGGACGGAATGTAAATGCCCGGTTCGATCGTAAACACCATGCCGGGGGCGAGCGGCTCGCTATTTGCGCCATGAAGCGACGGGTATTCGTGGATTTCGATTCCTAAGCCGTGGCCGACGCGGTGAGTGAAATAGTTCCCGTAGCCGGCTTCGGTGATGACGGTTCGGGCGGCGCCATCGACCGCTTTCATGGCTGTTCCCGGCCGGCAGACGTCGATGGCGGCTTGTTGGGCGCGCCGGACGGTGTCGTACATGAGCCGCTGTTCGTCGCTTGCCGTTTGACAAATGACGGTGCGGGTGATGTCCGAACAATACCCGTCCACGATGACGCCTAAATCGAACAAGACGAAATCGCCCGGTGCGACCGCCGCTGTCCCCGGCGCGCCGTGCGGGTCGGCCGTTTTCGCGCCGGTGAGCACGGTCGTCGGAAACGACATCGCTTCGACGCCGAGTTTTTTCAGCTCATATTCAATGACGGCGACAAGTTCAAGCTCTGTCACGCCCGGGCGGATGGCCGAAACGCCGATTTCGACCGCCTTGTCGGCGAGCTCCGCCGCCTGGCGCAGCGCTTTCATTTCTTGTTCGTCTTTGATCAGGCGAAGCTGGCGCAGCTTATCTTCGGCATCGAGCCATTGGCTGTTCGGAAACAGCGCCGAGAGCCGCTCGAAGCGGGCGAACGACAAATCGTTTTTCTCAACGGCAATCGAGACGGCCTTGATGCCGCGCGCTTTGAGGTGGCGGTGGATCTCATCCCACGGGTCGGCGCTGTCGTCATAGCCGATCACCGTATACCGAAAGCCGCTCCGGCGGGCGCGCGGCGCTTCCATTTGCGGACAGACGAGCGCCGGTTCGCCGTCAGGAAAGACCAAAAGCGCCAGCAGCCGTTCGTGCGGGTCGCAAAAAAAGCCGCTCAAATAAAACACGTTCGCACTTGACGTGATGAAGGCGAATGAACTATGTTGTTGTTGAAGCCAAGAGGAAAATGCTTGCAGCCGTTTGTTCATCGTTCCCTTCCTTCCTTTTTTCACTGTTGTCCATTTTGAGCGTACCAAGAAACGGGCCGTTTGTAAATGGACAGGCGCGAAAAGAAGGAAATGGACGGATGGCGGCGAATCATGGGAATGGAAAGGAGAGATGTGGCGATGAAAATCAGCTACCATGGCCATTCGGTCGTCCGCGTGGAAACGAACGGAAAAACGATTTTGATCGACCCGTTCATCACCGGCAATGCGACGACCGATTTGAACGCAGCAGATGTGAAAGCGGATGTCATTTTGTTGACGCACGGGCACGGGGATCATGTCGGCGACACGGTGGAGATCGCCAAGCGGAACAACGCCCTCGTCGTGGCGACGTTTGAATTGGCGACGTATTTAAGCTGGCAAGGGGTCGAAACGTTCGGCATGAACATTGGCGGGGCGCGCCAATTTGATTTTGGCACGGTCAAGTTTACGCAGGCGTTCCATAGCTCCGGGTTTGTGACCGATGACAAGCAAATCATTTATTTAGGCATGCCGACCGGCATTTTGTTCACGGCCGAAGGCAAAACGATTTACCATGCCGGCGACACCGGGCTGTTTTCCGACATGAAGCTGATCGGCGAGCGCCATAACATCGATGTCGCATTCCTGCCGATCGGCGACAGCTTCACGATGGGGCCGGAAGACGCGGCGGTGGCGGCTGAATGGCTTGGAGCGAACCTCGTCGTACCGATCCATTACAACACGTTCCCGCCGATCGCCCAAGACCCGGAACGGTTCGTCTCGCTTCTGCCGCCGGGTGTCGGCCGCGCGCTGAAACCAGGCGAAAGCATCGAACTGTAACAGAGGCGCCCTCCCTAAAGCGGGAAGGGCGCTTTCTAATGGCCGGCGCGATCGTTGAATCCCCGCCGCTGCGCCCTGTATAATGAAAGTAACAACACGTAAAGGGTGAAGATCGTTGGCAACCAAACATGAACAAATTTTGGAATACATCCACCGGCTGCCGATCGGCGAAAAAATTTCCGTCCGGCAGATCGCGAAGGAAATGGGTGTGAGCGAAGGGACGGCGTACCGGGCGATCAAAGATGCGGAGAACAAAGGATACGTAAGCACCATCGAGCGCGTCGGCACGATTCGGATCGAGAAAAAGCGGAAAGAAAACATCGAAAAGCTCACGTACGCCGAAGTCGTCAACATTGTCGACGGACAAGTGCTCGGCGGCCGCGAGGGGCTGCACAAAACGCTCAATCGCTTCGTCATCGGAGCGATGCAGCTTGAAGCGATGATGCGCTACACGGGTGCGGGCGACTTGCTGATTGTTGGCAACCGGACGAAGGCGCATGAACTGGCGCTTGAAGCCGGGGCGGCCGTGCTCATCACCGGCGGGTTTGACACGGCCGACCACGTCAAAAAGCTCGCCGATGAGCGGCAGCTGCCGATCATTTCGACGAGCTACGATACGTTTACGGTTGCGACGATGATCAACCGGGCGATCTATGACCAGCTGATCAAAAAGGAGATTGTGCTCGTTGAGGACATTGTCACCCCTGTCGAGAAAACGGCCTATTTATATACAGACGATCCCGTCGAGCGCTGGTATACGTTAAATCGCGAGACGCGCCATAGCCGCTTTCCGGTCGTCGACGGACAGCTCAAAGTGCAAGGGATTGTGACGGCAAAAGACGTGCTCGATATGGACCGGCAGCTGCCGATTGAAAAAGTGATGACGAAGCAGCCGATTACGGTGAACGGAAAAACGTCGGTCGCGTTTGCTTCCCACATTATGGTATGGGAAGGCATCGAGCTCCTTCCGGTCGTCGATGACCATAACCGGCTGCAAGGGATCATCAGCCGCCAAGACGTATTAAAAGCGTTGCAAATGGCGCAGCGCCAGCCGCAAGTCGGCGAGACGATCGATGATCTCGTCACCGCCCAGTTCCGCGAGTCAGGCGACAAAGAGACGCTGTTTCGCTGCACGATCACCCCGCAAATGACGAACTACTTGGGGACGCTTTCTTATGGGGTGTTTACAACGATTGTCACCGAGGCGGCGGCGCGGATGCTGCGGGCGTACAAACGAGGGGATTTGGTGATGGAAAGCATCACGATTTATTTCATCAAGCCGGTGCAAATCGACAGCACAGTCGATGTGCAGGCGAAGCTTTTAGAGCTCGGACGCAAGTTCGGGAAAGTGGATGTCGAGGTGTATAACGAAGGGGCGATCGTCGGCAAGGCGATGATGATGTGCCAGCTGATCGATCGGTAAGCGGCAACGAAAAAAGGATGTCCATCCTTTGCGCCGGACATCCTCCTTTTTGTTGCGAACCCCGTGGTCAGCTTTGTTTCGCCGCTTTTTCCGCCTCTTCGACCGCCTGCGGCAAATAGTGACGGTAGGCACGGAAGCCGGCCCAAGCGCTGCCGAAGCCTAAGGCGATAAAGATGGCGGAGATGAGATACGTGACCGTCGTCTGGTATAAAAACAGCTGGTTGATGCCGAACAAGGCGACAAACAGTCCGAGCGCCGTGCTCGATTTTGCCGAGTAAAACTGGCGCTCCATCGGGCGTTGGGCGCGGACGTAGCGGATTTTATAATAGACGTAAAACGAAAAGAAAAATATAATGAAAATAACCAATACGGGCATGCTGGTTCCCTCCGTCGTCGATTTCTTTTTCCATTGTACATAGAAGCACGGAAAAATGCCAGCGGTTGAAAATGACAGGCAAGAAAAAGGGGACGAAGTGATGAAAGACATCTGTCGGAACATTCTCGAAACGATTCGTCAATTTGACACGATCATCATCCACCGCCACGTGCGCCCGGACCCGGACGCGTACGGTTCGCAAGGCGGACTCGCAGCGCTGCTAAGGGCGTCATTTCCGGAAAAACAAGTGTATGCGGTCGGAACGGATGACCCGTCTTTATCGTTTTTGCGGAACATGGATGTCATTGACGATGACGTCTATGAACAGGCGCTCGTCATCGTCTGCGACACGGCGAACGAGGAGCGGATTTGCGACAGCCGCTACCGGCTCGGGCGGAAGCTCATTAAAATCGATCACCACCCGAACGATACGCCGTACGGTGACATCATGTGGGTCGACACCGATGCCAGCTCGACGAGCGAAATGATTTACGAACTGTATTTGGCCGGCAAAGACGACGGGTTGACGATGACCGCCGAGGCGGCGCGGTTAATTTATGCCGGCATCGTCGGCGACACGGGCCGTTTTTTGTTTCCGCGCACGAGCGAAAAAACGTTCCGCTATGCCGGGGAGCTCATTTCGCACGGTTTTTCGCTGACGGAACTGTACGACGGGTTGTATCGGACGAGCCTGCCACTCGCCCGTTTGAGTGGGTATGTGTTGGCGAATTTCACGATCGATGAAGGAGTGGCGGCGGTGAAAATGCCGCGGGCGCTGCTTGAGGAATACGGCGTCACGCCGCTTGAAGCGTCACAGCTTGTCGGGTTGCTCGGCAACATTGATGGCATCATCGCCTGGGTGTTTTTCGTTGAGGAGGAGAAGGAAATTCGCGTTCGCTTCCGTTCGAAAGGGCCGATCATCAATGTTGTCGCCAAACGGTACGGCGGCGGCGGCCATCCGTTGGCGGCCGGCGCGTCCATCGCTTCATGGGAAGAAGTCGACCGCATTGTGGACGATGTGAAAGCCGTTTGCCGGGCGGAACGGTAGCGGAAGGGGGCAAGGAGGTGCTGTGCGCTGTTTCCCCCTCTTTTGCCGCCTGATGAGGGGGCAGACGCTTTTTTCGGAGACGGGACGCCGTTTTGCCCCTCCTTTTTTGCGGGCTGCATGACGTATTAAAGGAGGGGCTTCAATTTCACTTCCACAGCCAAAAGGGTAAAAATGGTGAGTGTATGAATTTCCAACCGGTACGCTTTTTCGTGGATCGTATACGTTTTGTTTTCAATCGTCCGTTTGATCAGCTCGCGGCTGTTGTACACCGTTTCAATGTCTTTGGTGATCAAATGGGACAAATCTTCTTTCACGCTGTCTTCGATGCGGAACGCCGTGTATGAGTCAAGCTTATACTGCTCGGCATTGGCGAGGTGGACGGATACGTCTTGCACGGTCAGCTTTTTTTTCATTTCTTTGTTGTAATGGATATAGTCTTCCTGCCAAATGCGAATTTCGTTTTGCAAGTCGGCAATCTGCTCGTTGAGCTCATTGACGTGCCGCACTTGTTTTTCTTGCAGGACGCCGAAAATGTACAAAAACACAAACCAGCTGATGAGCGCCCCGATCGCTGCGCCGGCGAAAAAGCGCTGCCATGACGGGGATTGGTAATACGGAGGAATTCTCATGGCGAAATGTGCTCCTGCGTCAGCCACGTAATGATCGCGACCCCTGTTTGCGCGCCGCCCATGGCGGACAAAATAAGCAAAAATTGCCGCACAATATCTTTCGTTTCCCCAAGAAACAGCCCCCGCTCGACGACGTAAAACGTATCAAACGTCCCGCCGATGGCGGCGACGACCGCCCAAATGCGCAAATCGCCGGCGAACCGGTACATGGCGGTCAGCGGCTGGCCGCCGCTTAAAAAAGCGCCGAGCGCCCCGATGATGGCGCCGCCGAGCAACACGCCGACCGCGATGAAATAACTTTGAATAAACGCCGGCAAAAAGGCCACTTTTTCGTTCATTTGTTTTCCGCCCCTTTCTTTATCTTTTACTATGTATATCAACGAATGGGACGAAGTATGTAGCCAAAGGAAAAGTTTTCGGCCACAAACGGACGAATAAGGGAGGGCTGTTCATGACGTTTGTTCACTTGCACGTGTCAAGCGGCTACAGTTTGTTTCAAAGCACGGCCACCGTGGACGCGCTGGCGGCCAAGGCGAAACAGTCCGGGTGCCCCGCCTTGGCGTTGACCGACCGCAATGTGCTGTATGGTGCTCTGTCCTTTTATCGGGAATGCCGGCGCCACGGCATCCGGCCCATCATCGGCATGACGGCCGATGTGGCCCTCAGCGGCGATGACGGCGCCTATCCGCTTGTGCTGCTGGCTGCCAATGAGGAAGGGTACCGCCATGTAATCGAGATCAGCACGATGATTCAAATGGGGGAAGAAAAACAGGTGGATGAAGACGCCCTCCGCCGGTTGAGCGATGGAATCGTCGCCATCACCCCGGGGGCGGAAGGCCGGGTCGAGTCGCTGTTGGCCGCCGGGGAATGGCGGGGGGCGCAAACGGTGCTCGCCCGCTACCAGCAGCTGTTTCCTGGCCGTTTGTATACAGCCATCGAGCGAGGTGAGCGGACGCGCGCCCCGTATGAAGGGGAGCTGTTGCGGCTGGCGAAAGAAGCCGGAGTGCCGGTCGTGGCGACGAACGATGTCCGCTATGTTGAGCGCGGCGACGCCGCGGCGTGGCGCTGTTTGCAGGCGATCGGGCGCGGCGTGCCGTTGGCCGACATCCCGGAGGATCCCGGCCGTTATTTGGCGGTGCCGGACGAGATGGCGCGCCGGTTTGCCGACTTGCCGGAGGCGCTCGCGAACAGTGTGGTCATCGCCGATCAATGCGAGCTGCACATCCCGTTTGGCGGCTGGCAGCTGCCGAAGTTTCCGGTTCCGGACGGGGAAACGGCGGACCGTTATTTGCGCCGTCTGTGCGAACAAGGGCTCGCCCGCCGCGTGCCGGCAGCCGATGAGCGTTATAGGGAGCGGCTTTGGCATGAACTTGACGTCATTCAAGCGATGCGCTTTAGCGATTATTTTTTGATTGTCGCCGATGTGGTCGCCTACGCCCGCCAACGCGGCATTCTCACCGGTCCGGGCCGCGGTTCGGCGGCCGGATCGCTCGTCGCCTACGCTTTGGCCATCACTGATGTTGATCCAATCCGATACGGCCTGTTGTTTGAGCGGTTTTTGAATCCGGAGCGGGTGTCGGTGCCGGATATTGATCTGGACTTTCCCGATGACCGGCGCGAGGAAATGATCCGCTATGTGGCGGACAAATACGGGCGCGACCGCGTCGCGCAAATTATTACGTTTGGGACGTTCGGCGCCAAAGCGGCGCTGCGCGAGACGGCAAAAGCGCTCGGCATTCCCGGGCGCGAGGCGGAGCGGGTCGTGGCGCTTTTGCCGGACAAACAAGGGGTGACGATCCGCCAATGGCGCGGCGAGTCGACCGCGTTTCGCCGCGCCGCCGACATGGTGCCGGACGGCAAGCAATGGCTTGATATCGCGCAAACGCTCGAAGGGCTGCCGCGCCATACGTCGATTCACGCCGCCGGCGTCATCATCAGTCCCGAACCGCTTATACGCCAAGTGCCGTTGCAGCCAAGCCATGGCGAATGGCCGCTCACCCAATACGCCATGGGGTCGCTCGAAGCGCTCGGCCTTCTCAAAATGGACTTTCTCGGCTTGCGCACGTTGACGCTGCTCGGGCAAATGGTGCGCCTCATCGAGCGGCAGACAGGAAAGCCGTTTGATGTGCGGCGCGTGCCGCTTGACGACGAAAAAACGTATGCGCTCCTAGGCGCCGGGGAGACGAACGGCATTTTTCAGCTTGAATCAAACGGCATGAAACGCGTGCTGGCGGAACTGCGGCCATCCGAATTGGAAGATTTGGTCGCCGTCAACGCCTTGTACCGTCCGGGGCCGATGAATATGATTCCGGTCTACATCCGGCGCAAGCGCGGCGACGAAGCGGTTTCCTTCCCCCACCCCGACCTGGCGCCGATTTTGGCGCCGACTTACGGGGTGTTGATCTACCAGGAGCAAATTATGCAAATCGCCGCCCGCATGGCCGGATTCTCGCTTGGACAGGCGGATGTGTTGCGGCGGGCGGTGGCGAAAAAAGAGAAATCGCGGCTTGCTGAGCAGCGGGAAGCGTTTGTCGCCGGCTGTGCGGCGAACGGCTATCCGAAAGAAGCCGCCGAAGAATTGTACCGGCATATCGTCCGCTTTGCCGATTATGGCTTCAACCGGAGCCATGCGGTCAGCTACGCGCTGTTGTCGTATGCGATGGCGTATATTAAAGCCCATTACCCGCTTTGCTTTTATGCCGTCATGCTCTCAGGCGCTGCGGGTGACCGGGAAAAAACGGCGCTTTACGCTCTTGAAGCGGCGCGAAAAGGGATTGCGCTGCTGCCGCCATCGGTCAACCGGAGCGGCTATCGGTTTGCGATCGAAGGCAAGGCGATCCGCACCGGGCTGGCGGTGATGAAACACGTCGGCGCGGCGGCGAAGCTCATCATCGAGGAGCGCCGGAAACATGGACCATTCGCCGACTTTTTTGATTTCGCCATCCGCCTGTTGCCGAAAGGATTGCCGCGTCCGGCGCTTGAGGCGCTCGTTTGGGCCGGCGCGTTTGATGAATTGGGCGGAGAGCGGGCTTCGCTTTTGGCGAGCATCGACGTGGCGGTCGAACACGTGCAGTTGATCGGGCCGTATTTAGGAACGAGCGGCTTGTCGCTGAAGCCGAAATACATGGATGCCCCCCCGCTGTCGCCGGTTGAGCGGCGAAAACGGGAAAAAGAGCTGCTCGGGTTTTCCGTCACCCCGCACCCGGCTGCCGTCTGCCGCCCGCTGTTTCAGGCGGCCCGGGCGGTGCCGATTGCCGAGATGCACGGTTCGGCCGCCGTTATTGGCGGCTATGTGACCGAACAACGGAAAACGAGGACAAAACGGGGAGAGGAAATGGCGTTTGTGACAATCAGCGATGAAAGCGGGGAAGTGGAAGCGGTCGCCTTTCCGTCCGTCTATGCCCGCGCCGCCGCCGAGCTGGCGGAAGGAAACTTTGTGCTGCTTTTTGGAACAGTCGACCGGCGCGCGGGCAGACGCCAGCTCGTCATCCGCCGCGCCGGCTGTTTGCCGGTGTCGGCGCTATATATTAACGCGAGCTGGGGCGATGAGGCCAAACTGTCCAAGCTGAAACGGCTGCTTGAGCAGCAGCGCGGCGTTACGCCGGTTTATTTGTATGACGAAGCGAAGCGGGCGCTCCTTCGCCTGCCGGAGCAATATGCCGTCACGCCCACGGCGCCGCTTGTCGACGGGCTGCTCGCTTTATTCGGCCCCGGGCGCATTGCCGTCAAATAGCTGCCCCTTTACTATTTCACTATTTTATTATATCGTATAACCATTAGGTGGTCAGACCAGTGTGTCCGGCTGCGGTTGGACGGCATGCCGCCCACGTGGGGAATATGGCATAAACGGAAAAGGAGGGGTCTCCGTTCAACGATGAAAAAGTGTACGCCGAGACGTTGAGGCATATCCATCGTCTCGTTGTCGAGGATGGCCTTGTCCCGGGCGACAGGCTGCCGTCAGAACGCGAGCTGGCCGAGCGGCTCGGCGTCGGCCGCTCGTCGGTGCGCGAGGCGCTGCGGGCGCTTGAGTTTCTCGGCCTGATTGAGACGAGGCGCGGCGAAGGGACCTACTTATGCGAAGTCGGCGGTCATCAGCTGATTGAGTTGTTGGCGATGTTTTTGCTTGAAAATGAACGGGCGAAAGCGGATGTGGCGGAAGCGACATGGCTGATCGAACGGCTGTTGCTTGAGCTTGCCTGCCTGCGCTGCAGTGAAGAAGCGTTGGAAAGACTAGAAAAAACCGTTCATCAAAAACCGACTGATTTCGCGTCATTTTTTCAGGCGGTCGCCGAGGGGGCCGGCAACTATTTGCTCACCCGCATTTGGCGGGCGCTGTTCGGGTTTGCCTCCGCCTTTGCGTCCGACCGGCCGCTTGCCGATTCGTTTTATGACCAGCTGTTAGCAGCGGTGAGAAAGCGCGATCCGGCGCAGGCGGTCGCCGTTTGGGAGGCGCATCGGCCTTCGCCGTTGTCGAAACAGAACTGACACCGTTTGACAAACAACCGCTTTCATTTTCGATAAAGTAGTAGAGAGGCGAAAACGCAAAGGAGGGGATCCCTCGTGTGGAAAGACTTATTTGCCAAAAAGAAGAAGTATGCGTCGCTCCCTTCCGAGCAAGTGAGGCCTGAAGTGCCGGAAGGTGTCATGACGAAATGCCCGCAATGCAAAAAAATTATGTATACAAAAGAGTTGGTCAAAAATTTGCGCGTTTGCCTAAGCTGCGGCTACCACCATCCAATGCCGGCGCGCGAACGGATTGAAAGCGTACTTGATGAAGGCAGCTTTCGCGAGTATGACGCCGACATGACATCGGTCAACCCGCTCGGATTCCCCGGTTACATAGAGAAACTGGAAGCAGACCGGCGCAAATCCGGATTGAACGAGGCGGTCGTCACCGGCGAAGGGGCGCTTGACGGCCATCCGCTCGTCATCGCAGTCATGGATTCCTCGTTCCGTATGGGCAGCATGGGATCGGTCGTCGGTGAAAAAATCACCCGCGCGGTCGAACAAGCGCATGATAAAGGCGTGCCGTTTCTCATCTTTACCGCTTCCGGCGGCGCCCGCATGCAAGAAGGGGTGTTAAGCTTGATGCAAATGGCGAAAACGAGCGCGGCGCTCAAACGGTTCAGCAGCGACGGTGGCTTGTTCATTTCGGTTATGACCCATCCGACAACGGGCGGCGTATCGGCGAGTTTCGCCTCGCTTGGCGACTACAACTTCGCCGAACCGGGGGCGTTGATCGGTTTTGCCGGCCGCCGCGTCATCGAGCAGACGGTGCGCGAAGAGCTGCCGGAAGATTTCCAGACGGCGGAGTTTTTGTTAAAGCACGGGCAGTTGGATGCCGTCATTCACCGCCATGAGCTGAAAGAGACGCTGACGGTCGTGCTTCGCATCCATGCAGGAGGAGGGGAATCGGGATGGTGGCGGAATTAGAATTTGAAAAGCCGCTTGTCGAGCTGCGCCGCAAAATTCAAGAGCTGAAAGAGTTTATGAAGACGGCCGATGTCGATTTGTCGGCCGAAATCGAAAAGTTGGAGGCGCGCCTCGCCAAGCTGGAAAACGACGTGTATGCCAATTTGACGCCGTGGGATCGCGTGCAAATTGCCCGCCATCCGCAGCGGCCGACGACGCTCGATTACATCGACCGGCTGTTTACAAACTTTCTTGAATGCCATGGCGACCGCTGCTTTGGCGACGATGAGGCGATCGTCGGCGGCATCGCGGAATATGATGGGCTGCCGGTGACCGTCATCGGCCACCAGCGCGGCAAAGATACGAAAGAGAACTTGCGCCGCAACTTCGGCATGCCGCATCCGGAAGGCTACCGGAAAGCGCTCCGCTTGATGAAGCAGGCGGAAAAGTTTTCCCGACCGGTCATTTGCTTCATTGATACAAAAGGGGCGTATCCGGGCAAAGCGGCCGAAGAGCGCGGGCAAAGTGAAGCGATCGCCCGCAACTTGTTTGAAATGGCCGGGCTCACCGTGCCGGTCGTCTGCATCGTCATCGGCGAAGGTGGGAGCGGCGGGGCGTTGGCGCTCGGCGTCGGCAACCATATTCATATGCTCGAAAACTCCACATACTCGGTCATCTCACCAGAAGGAGCGGCGGCTATTTTATGGAAGGATGCGTCATTGGCGCAGCGGGCGGCGGAAACGATGAAAATTACCGCCCATGATTTAAAAGCGCTCGGTGTCATTGATGAAATTATTCCGGAAGTGAAAGGAGGCGCCCACCGCAACGCCGACGAGCAGGCGAACGAAATTGACCGCGTGCTGCGCGCCTCGCTTAAGCAGCTGTTGGCGCTTGATGGCGAGGCACTCGTTCGGCAGCGCTACGAAAAATTTAAACAAATGGGCCAAGTATCGTGTTTACAAGAAACGATTCGGGCAAGATAAGGAAAAAGCTGTCTCGACTTTCGGGGCAGCTTTGTTCTGTCCATGAAAAAATTGTGTTCATGTAAACCGTTTCAACAGGGCATCGCTGTTGTGTTCCTTAGTTGTTCATGGTACATTAGGAATGTTCAAGAGCGACAGACGTATGAGGTCGGACGTGTTGAATTTGACGTGAATGAGGTGGAAACAATGAAACGGATTGGTGTCTTGACAAGCGGCGGCGACTCGCCGGGGATGAACGCGGCCATTCGCGCTGTCGTCCGCAAGGCGATTTACCACGGCGTAGAAGTGTATGGCGTCTACCACGGCTATGCCGGGCTGATCGCCGGCAACATTAAAAAACTGGAAGTCGGCGATGTCGGCGATATTATTCACCGCGGCGGTACGATGCTATATACAGCCCGCTGTCCGGAGTTTAAAACAGAAGAAGGGCAGAAAAAAGGGATTGAACAATTAAAAAAGCACGGCATTGAAGGGCTCGTCGTCATCGGCGGCGACGGGTCGTATCAAGGAGCGAAAAAATTGACGGAGCACGGTTTTCCATGCGTCGGCGTACCGGGCACGATCGACAACGACATTCCGGGCACTGATTTTACGATCGGGTTTGACACCGCGCTCAATACAGTCATTGATGCCATCGACAAAATCCGCGATACAGCAACGTCGCATGAACGGACGTACGTCATTGAAGTCATGGGCCGCCATGCCGGCGACATCGCCTTATGGTCCGGGCTGGCCGGCGGGGCGGAAACGATTTTAATTCCGGAAGCCGATTACGACATGAACGACGTCATCGCCCGCCTGAAGCGCGGCCATGAGCGCGGCAAAAAACATAGCATCATCATCGTGGCGGAAGGGGTCGGCAGCGGCGTCGACTTCGGCCGGCAAATCCAAGAAGCGACCGGCTTTGAGACGCGCGTGACGGTGCTGGGCCACGTGCAGCGCGGCGGGTCGCCGACGGCGTTTGACCGCGTGCTGGCGAGCCGCCTCGGCGCCCGTGCGGTGGAGTTGCTTTTAGAAGGAAAAGGAGGCCGCTGTGTCGGCATTCAAAACAACCAGCTCGTCGACCATGACATTGCCGAAGCGTTAGCGAAACAACATACGATCGATCAGCGGATGTACTTATTGTCGAAAGAACTGTCCATCTAATTCCCGAGGGGAAAGGAAGAAGAAACGATGAAGCGGAAAACGAAAATCGTCTGTACAATTGGGCCGGCAAGCGAAAGCACGGACAAGCTCGTGCAACTGATCGAAGCAGGAATGAACGTGGCGCGCCTGAACTTTTCGCACGGCGATCATGAGGAACACGGACGGCGCATCGCCAACATTCGTGAGGCGGCACGCCAGACGGGCAAAACGGTCGCCATTTTGCTCGATACGAAAGGTCCGGAAATCCGGACGCACAACATGGAAAACGGCGCCATCGAACTGAAGGAAGGAACGAAGCTCGTCATTTCGATGAGCGAAGTGCTTGGCACGCCGGAAAAAATTTCCGTCACCTACCCAGGATTGGTCGACGACGTGTCCGTCGGCGCGAAAATTTTGCTCGATGACGGGCTCATCGGTCTCGAGGTCAATGCGGTCGACAAGCAAGCGGGAGAAATCGTTACAACCGTTTTAAACGGCGGCGTGCTGAAAAACAAAAAAGGGGTCAACGTCCCGGGCGTGCGCGTCAACTTGCCGGGCATCACCGAGAAAGACCGCGCTGATATTTTGTTTGGCATTCGCCAAGGGATCGACTTTATCGCCGCTTCGTTCGTGCGCCGGGCGTCCGATGTGCTGGAAATCCGTGAGCTGCTTGAGACGCACGATGCCCTTCATATCCAAATTATCGCCAAAATTGAAAACGAAGAGGGCGTCGCCAACATTGACGAAATTTTAGAAGCCGCCGACGGCCTCATGGTGGCGCGCGGTGATTTGGGGGTTGAAATTCCGGCTGAGGAAGTGCCGCTCATCCAAAAGCTGTTGATCAAAAAGTGCAATATGCTCGGCAAACCGGTTATTACGGCGACGCAAATGCTCGACTCGATGCAGCGCAATCCGCGGCCGACACGGGCGGAAGCAAGCGACGTTGCCAACGCCATTTTTGACGGCACCGATGCCGTCATGCTTTCCGGGGAAACGGCGGCTGGCCACTATCCGGTCGAAGCGGTGAAAACGATGCACCAATCGCGCTCCGCACCGAACAGGCGCTTGAGCACCATGATATTTTAGCCCAACGCACAAAAGAAAGTGCGACGACCATCACCGATGCCATCGGGCAGTCGGTCGCCCATACGGCGCTCAACTTGGATGTGGCGGCGATCGTCACGCCGACCGTAAGCGGAAAAACGCCGCAAATGGTGGCGAAATATCGCCCGCAAGCGCCGATTATTGCCGTCACCTCAAATGAAGCGGTATCGCGCCGGCTGGCGCTTGTGTGGGGCGTGTATACGAAAGAGGCGCCGCATGTGAACACGACGGATGAAATGCTCGATGTCGCCGTCGATGCAGCGGTGCGTTCCGGTTTGGTGAAGCACGGCGATTTGGTCGTCATCACCGCCGGCGTGCCGGTCGGCGAAACCGGTTCGACGAACTTAATGAAAGTACACGTCATCAGCGACCTTCTCGCCAAAGGGCAAGGCATCGGCCGCAAGTCGGCGTTCGGCAAGGCCGTCATCGCGAAAACAGCGGAAGAAGCGCGGCAAAAAATGATAGACGGCGGCATTTTAGTCACCGTCAGCACCGATGCGGACATGATGCCGGCGATTGAAAAAGCGGCGGCGATCATTACGGAGGAAGGCGGGCTGACAAGTCATGCCGCTGTGGTCGGCCTAAGCCTTGGGATTCCGGTCGTCGTCGGGGTCGGACAGGCGACAAGTTTGTTTAAAGACGGGCAAGAAATTACAGTCGATGGCGGGTTTGGCGCCGTCTACCGCGGCCATGCGAGCGTGTTGTAATACAGTTGTTGGTCGACAAAAACAGCCTTGGACATGAAGCCAAGGCTGTTTTTATGAGGTGGGCTTGCCGATGATAAAGCGCCACATGTCGCGGAAGACGTTGGCGCTGTGGAGCGTGCGGATGATGACGAGCGCGACCGGACCGGCGATGAGGCCGAGAAAACCGAGCAGCTTGAAGCCGACAAACAAGGCGATCAGCGTCGCGAGCGGATCGAGGCCGATCGACGAGGAGAGCACCTTCGGCTCCATAATTTGCCGCTGGACGAGAACGACGATATACAAAACGCCAAGCCCGATCGCAAACGGGATATCCCCGCTGATGGCGGCGTAAATAATCCAAGGCACGAAGACGATGCCGGTCCCCAAGTAGGGCAAAATATCGACAAACCCGATGATCAATGCGATCGTAATCGCGTAATCGACGCGCAAAATGAGCAAGCCGATCAACACGATGACGGTCGTAATCGAAATGAGTGTCGCCTGCGCCTTAATAAAGCCAAACAGCGCCCGCTTTAAATCCAAAAACACCGTTTTTCCGCTTGTGCGGGCTTTTGCCGGCAGCCATTGCTGTGCCATCCGCATGAGGCGATGCCAGTCTTTGCTGATGAAAAACGTCGCGAGCAGCGAAAAAATAAAAACCGTTGCCGCGTTCGGCAACCACGCGAGAAGTTGCGGAATGTTTTGCAGCACGCGCTGGATAAATTCGCCGACCGTTGTCGCGATTTGCGTCCCGACCGCCTGGATGTTTTGCATGATCGTATCTTGTTGGTCGGCGTTTAAGTTTTTAAACAAGACAGCCCACTCTTGATAAAGCGGGATGAGCTGATTGGCGGCAAACGATTCCATGTATGCGATGAGCGCCTGAAATTTTTCCGGCACGACGTTCGCCAAGTATTGTGTTCCGGACACGATCTCGGCAATTAGCAGCGTCACGATCCCGGCAACGGCGGCAAACAGGACGATCAGCGTCACGCTGACGGCGAGCCAACGCGGCATTTTCGCCTTCCGCTCTAAAAAATCAACGAGCGGATTGATGAAAAGAGCGATAAAAAAGGCAATAATAAACGGGTACGTCACCGTCGAGACATAGTAGACGGCGATGGCACCGAGCACAACGGCCGCGATGACAGTGAGAAAGCGCAAAAAACGGTCGACATATATTCGGGACAATGTTTCACCCCCAACGGTTCTCCATACTGATATATTACATGTTTCTTTACGAAGAAGCAAAAAGACAAGTTTCAGAGGAAAGGGCGGACGATTGTGAACGAACCGGTGTTATTTTTGCTTGTGTTGCTGGCAATCGGGGCGTTGGCGAAAAATCAGTCGCTCATCGTCGCGATTGCCGTTCTGCTCGTCATCAAACTCATCGGCCTTGATCAACGGCTGCTGCCGCTTATTCATTCCAAAGGCATCAACTGGGGGATTACGGTGATTACGATTGCCGTATTGGCGCCGATCGCCGCCGGAGAGATTGGCTTTAAGCAGCTCATCGGGTCACTGCAATCGTTGTCGGCTTGGATCGCGCTTTTATCCGGCATTCTTGTTGCGTTGATTGCAAAAGGAGGCGTGACGCTTTTGGCCAATGACCCACATATGACGGCGGCGCTCGTATTCGGCACCGTCATTGCCGTATCGCTGTTTCATGGGGTGGCAGTCGGGCCATTAATTGGCGCAGGCATTGCCTATACGGTCATAAAAATGGTAGAATATTTTTGAAGCTGGGGCGAGGATCGTTATTCCTGTGTAATAATCTTTTGCCAAATGGATGCATTCCCATTCACAAAAGTCTGATAATTGTTTATAATAATAGGCGTAAGCTAGTTTTCGGGCCAAGCAATACGCGGCGCTGCCGCCCCGTTGTGGCAGCCGGTACGGCAATGTAAGCACTTTCGTGTGCGTGTTTGTTTTTGCATCCATTTCGAGCAAGCGCTCACCAGCCGTCTGGCGGCAAGGCAGGAATTATGAAGAAAAGGGGAGATTCGTATGACAGTAACCCGCGGTTTAGAAGGGGTTGTGGCGACAACCTCCAGCATCAGCTCGATCATCGACGATACATTGACGTACGTCGGCTATGATATTGATGATTTAGCCGAAAACGCTTCCTTTGAAGAGGTCATCTATTTGCTTTGGCATCGGGTGCTGCCGACAAAAGAGCAGTTGGCGGAACTGAAGCGGCAACTCGCTGAGAATGCGGCGATTCCGAACGAGATCGTGGAGCATTTTAAATTATACCCGGTCGATAAAGTGCATCCGATGGCGGCGTTGCGCACAGCGGTTTCGCTTCTCGGCCTGTACGATAAAGAAGCGGATGTGATGACAAAAGAAGCCAATTATCGAAAGGCGATCCGCCTGCAGGCGAAAATCCCGACGATCGTCACCGCGTTTGCCCGCGTACGCAAAGGATTGGAACCGGTTGCGCCGCGCCAAGATTTAAACTTTGCCGCGAATTTCCTGTATATGCTGACCGGCGAAGAGCCGAACGACATTGCCGTTGAAGCGTTCAACAAGGCGCTCGTTTTGCATGCCGACCATGAATTGAACGCCTCAACGTTCACGGCGCGCGTCTGCGTGGCGACGCTCTCAGATATTTATTCCGGCATTACAGCCGCAATCGGCGCCTTGAAAGGGCCGCTTCACGGCGGGGCGAACGAAGCGGTCATGAAAATGCTGACCGAGATCGGCACGGTCGACAACGTCGAGCCGTATATCCGCGGAAAACTGGCCAACAAAGAAAAAATTATGGGCTTTGGCCACCGCGTCTACCGGAAAGGCGACCCGCGCGCCAAGCACTTAAAGAAAATGTCGGAAAAACTGACGAAACTTGTCGGCGAGCCGCACTGGTATGAAATGTCGACGAAAATTGAAGACATCGTCACATCGGAAAAAGCGTTGCCGCCAAACGTTGACTTTTATTCCGCCTCGGTTTACCATTGTTTAGGAATCGATCATGATTTGTTTACGCCAATTTTTGCGGTCAGCCGGACGTCGGGATGGTTAGCCCATATTTTAGAACAATACGACAACAACCGTCTCATCCGTCCGCGCGCGGAATACACCGGCCCGGGCAAGCGGGCGTACGTGCCGATTGACGAGCGCGGCTAAACAAGTGGACAAGGCGGTGAAGGCAAGCCTTCACGCCTTTTCAATAAAACATGGCATTGGGGGTTTTACTCGTGACGCAAGGGGAAAAAATTACTGTCACCAATGGTGTGCTCAACGTTCCAAACCATCCGATCATTCCGTTCATTGAAGGGGACGGAACCGGCCCGGACATTTGGGCGGCCGCTTCGCGCGTGTTGGAAGCAGCGGTGGAAAAAGCGTATAAAGGCGAGAAAAAAATCGTCTGGAAGGAAGTGCTTGCCGGCGAAAAAGCGTACAAACTGACGGGAAGCTGGCTTCCGGATGAAACGCTCGAGACGATCCGTGAATACATAATTGCCATTAAAGGCCCGTTGACGACGCCGGTCGGCGGGGGGATCCGTTCGCTCAACGTCGCGCTCCGTCAAGAGCTTGATTTGTTCGTCTGCCTGCGCCCGGTCCGCTATTTTGAGGGCGTTCCGTCGCCGGTGAAACGGCCGCAAGACACCGACATGGTCATTTTCCGCGAAAACACGGAAGATATTTACGCCGGCATCGAGTATGCGAAAGGGACGCCGGAAGTGAAAAAAGTGATCGACTTTTTGCAAAACGAAATGGGCGTGCGCAAAATCCGCTTCCCGGAAACGTCCGGCATCGGCATCAAACCAGTTTCCGAAGAAGGAACAAAACGGCTCGTGCGCGCAGCGATCAACTATGCGATCGAACACGGCCGCAAGTCGGTCACACTCGTCCATAAAGGGAACATCATGAAGTTCACAGAAGGCGCATTTAAAAACTGGGGTTATGAGCTGGCTGAACAAGAGTTCGGCGACAAAGTGTTTACATGGGCGCAATATGACCGGATCGTCGAAGCCGAAGGAAAAGAAGCGGCAAACAAAGCGATGGCGGACGCGGAAGCGGCCGGCAAAATCATCGTCAAAGACGTCATTGCTGACATCTTCCTGCAGCAAATTTTGACGCGTCCGCGCGAATTTGACGTCATCGCGACGATGAACTTAAACGGCGACTACATTTCCGATGCGCTCGCGGCTCAAGTCGGCGGCATCGGCATCGCGCCGGGGGCGAACATTAACTATGAAACCGGCCATGCCATTTTCGAAGCGACGCACGGCACAGCGCCGAAATACGCCGGACTTGACAAAGTCAATCCGTCGTCCGTTATTTTATCGGGCGTCATGATGTTTGAGCATCTCGGCTGGAACGAAGCAGCGAAACTCATCATCCAAGCGATGGAAAAAACGATCGCTTCCAAAGTCGTGACGTACGACTTCGCCCGCCTGATGGAAGGGGCAACCGAAGTGAAATGTTCGGAATTTGCTGATGCGCTCATCCGCAATATGGACTAACCTTGAACGAAAGGGATGGCAAACGATGGCGATGAAACGGAAAAAAATCTCGGTGATTGGCGCCGGATTTACAGGGGCGACGACGGCGTTCCTGTTGGCGCAAAAAGAGCTTGGCGACGTCGTATTGGTCGATATTCCGCAGCTCGAGAACCCGACGAAAGGGAAGGCGCTCGATATGCTTGAGTCAAGCCCGGTGCTCGGCTTTGACGCCAACATTATCGGCACGTCGGATTATGCCGACACGGCCGATTCCGACATCGTCGTCATTACGGCCGGCATCGCCCGCAAGCCGGGGATGAGCCGCGACGATTTGGTGACGACGAACCAAAAAATTATGAAGCAAGTGACGAAAGAAGTCGTCAAATACTCGCCGAACTGCTACATCATCGTCTTGACCAACCCGGTCGATGCGATGACGTATACGGTCTTTAAGGAGTCCGGATTCCCGAAAAACCGCGTCATCGGTCAGTCGGGCGTCCTCGATACGGCGCGCTTTCGCACGTTCGTCGCCCAAGAGCTGAACGTTTCGGTGAAAGATGTCACCGGGTTTGTTTTGGGCGGCCATGGCGACGATATGGTGCCGCTCGTCCGCTACTCGTACGCCGGCGGCATTCCGCTCGAGAAGCTCATTCCGAAAGACCGTTTGGACGCCATCGTTGAGCGGACGCGCAAAGGCGGCGGCGAGATCGTCAACTTGCTCGGCAACGGCAGCGCCTACTACGCGCCGGCCGCCTCGCTCGCCGAAATGGTCGAAGCGATTTTGAAAGACCAGCGCCGCATTTTGCCGGCGATCGCCTACCTTGAAGGCGAGTACGGCTATGAAGGCATTTACTTGGGCGTGCCGACGATCTTAGGCGGCAACGGCATCGAGAAAGTGATCGAGCTTGAGCTGACCGAAGACGAAAAAGCGGCGCTCGCCAAATCGGTCGAATCGGTCAAAAACGTCATGCGCGTGTTAGAATAACGACAACGCAAAAATTCGGGCCGATGCCCGAATTTTTGCCGTGGTGATTGAAAGCGTTTTCCGAACAAAGGGGTGGGAATGTGTTAAAAAAACGGAGACTAGGGAGAACGATCAAAGAAATCCAATCCGGAGAAAAGCTTGTCTTCCAGGCGGCTATCGAAGATAAAGACTTGCTTCTTTATCTCGGGCTGACCGATGATGCCAATCCGCTTTACATTCAACATGACTACGCCTCGCAGACGCCGCTCGGAAAGCCGGTCGTCCCGCCGATTATGTTGACGGGGATGATCACATCGGCGGTCTCGAAATATTTGCCGGGTCCGGGAAGTTACATTACGCGGCACGATATTCAGTTTCTCCGCCCAGTTTATCATTATGAGACGCTTGAATTTTTGCTTGAAGTGACCGAAGTGGACGAAGAAGGCCATTGCGTCACACTGGCCGTGACCGCGACGCGCGGGACGGAGACAGTGCTTGACGGAACGCTGTCCGTTTGTCCGCCGCACGCTTTGCCTCGCTTTGACGGCCGCGTCTTAGAAAATTTTTAAGCGAAAAAGAAAACGAAGCCGCCACCGCATGTTGTTCCAAGCAGTCCCGTTACGGTTGGCAAAAGATGCTTGCCATCCGCCAAAATAGTGAACAAAACGCCAGAAGCTGCTCTTCACAGGCGAATCGGCCGCCGAAAGAGCGGCTTCATTGATTTTTTGACGAGTAAACGTGCGGATTATGGTATGATAAAAACGGGAGACATTGGACGGGATGGAGGCGTAGTATGGGAAAAAAGGTGTTAGTTGTCGATGATGAGCAGCCCATTGTGACGTTGTTGTCTTACAATTTGGAGAAAGCCGGTTTCCAGGCCGTGGTCGCCCACGACGGCGAAGAGGCGCTCGCCAAAACGGCGTCAGAGCAGCCAGCGCTCATTATTTTGGACTTGATGCTGCCAAAGCTTGACGGTGTCGAAGTGTGCAAACGGCTCCGCCAACAGCAAATTATGACGCCGATTTTAATGCTGACGGCCCGCGATGATGAATTTGACAAAGTGCTCGGCCTTGAGCTTGGCGCGGATGATTACATGACGAAACCGTTCAGCCCGCGCGAAGTCGTCGCGCGCGTGAAGGCGATTTTGCGCCGCACGGAGCTCGTTCAGCCGGTGGCGGAATCAGGCGAGCGGCTCGTCATCGGCCAGCTCGAAATTTTCCCGGAGCGCTATGAAGCGGCCGTTGGCGGCAAGCCGCTTGAACTGACACCGAAAGAATTTGAGTTGCTTCTTCACTTGGCGCGGCATAAAGGGAGGGTGTTGACGCGCGATCAACTGCTCAGCGCGGTATGGAACTACGATTTTGCCGGCGATACACGCATTGTTGACGTCCATATTAGCCATTTGCGCGAGAAAATCGAGGAAGATACGAAAAAACCGGCGTACATTAAAACGGTGCGCGGCCTCGGTTACAAATTGGAGGAACCAAAGCGGCATGAATAGCTTCCGCACCCGGTTGCTGTTTTGGCTCGTCACGCTCATTGTCACCGTCTTGATCGCTCTTGGCTTTTTGCTCGGGCAATTGTTGAAAGATTTTTATGTCGAGACGATGAACAAGCGGATGGAAAAGGAGGCAAAAGCGCTCGCCATTTTGCTTGAGAACGAGCCGCTTGAGCGGATTCGCCCCGATTTGCAGGAAATGGGGAATGAGCTGTCGTCACGCATCACGGTGCTCGACCGGCAGGAGCGGCTGCGGTTTGACAGCGGGCGCATCGCGGCGGTCAGCGACGAAGACCACGAACGCATCATTCGCACCATTTTGCACAAAAAGCAGTTTCCCCGCTTTTCGGTGTTCGAAAAAGCGAACGATGTGTACTACTATATTGTCCCGTACGGGCACGATGGCGAGCGGGGCGGATATGTCATTTTAAGCACGCCGACGAGTTCGCTGAAAAAAGTGAACCAACAAATTTGGGGTGTGCTCGTCAGCAGCCTTGGCATGGCGCTTGTCGTCATCGTCGCTCTTGGCTGGAAAATCGCCAACCAATATATGCGGCCGATTGAGGCGGCGACAAAAGTGGCATTTGAACTCGAAAAAGGCAATTACGCCGCCCGGGTGCCTGATGGCGAGTATAAAGAGGCAGGCATGCTTGTCCGTTCGATCAACCGGCTTGCCCGCAACTTGCAGGAAATGAGCCGGGCGCGGGAAATTCAAACCGACCGGCTCCATACGCTTATTGAAAACGTCGGCAGCGGCCTGCTGTTTATCGACCACCGTGGCCATATCCATTTGATCAACCGCGCGTTCCAAACGCATTTCCACCTTGATCCGTCCGCCTGCTTGTATCGTCCGTATGCTGATGTGCTGCCGCACCGTGATATCGTCAAATTGATCGACGATATTTTTATCACCGAAACGGCGGTGCGCCGGCACATGCGGCTGACGATCGGCATTGAGCGGAAGCATTTCGATGTGTACGGCGCCCCGATTATCGGCACGAACGCCGAGTGGAAAGGGATCGTCGTGGTGTTCCATGATATTACAGAGTTGAAGCGGCTTGAGCAAGTTCGCAAAGACTTTGTCGCGAATGTTTCACACGAGTTGAAGACGCCGGTGACGTCGATCCGCGGATTTGCCGAGACGCTGCTCGATGGGGCGATGAAAGACGAAGAGGCGCTTGAGCACTTTTTGACGATTATTTTAAAGGAAAGCGAGCGGCTGCAAACGCTCGTCGAAGAACTGCTGGATTTGTCGAAAATCGAGCAGCATGGATTTCAGCTGCAGCTCGATGACGTCGACGTCGCCGAGGTGGTTGCCGGGGCGGTGGCTGTGTTTCGCCAAAAGGCGGAGGAAAAACAAATCGATCTGCGCGCCGAGGTGTCAACTCGTCCGGTGATCCGCGGCGATGCGAACCGGCTGAAGCAAATTTTGCTCAACTTGCTTGCCAACGCTATCGCCTATACGCCAGAACACGGGCGGGTTACCGTCGAAGTGGAAGAAACCGGGCAGGAGGTGCTCATTCGTGTGAGGGATACCGGCATTGGCATCGAAGAAAATGAAATCCCTCGCATTTTTGAGCGTTTTTACCGCATCGACAAAGCACGCAGCCGCGATTCCGGCGGAACGGGGCTAGGTCTTTCGATCGTCAAACATTTGGTTGAGGCTCATCACGGCCATATTACAGTGGCAAGCAAAGTCGGGCGCGGCACGGTGTTTACGATCCATTTTCCAAAGCCGGAGCAGTAGCCGGCTTCTTTTTTTCGATGCGCTATTTGCATGGTACAATAAAAGAAGGAGCCTTCGAGGAGGGATGAGATTGAAGAACAAGCTTGTCTTAATTGACGGCAACAGCGTGGCGTACCGCGCCTTTTTTGCCTTGCCGCTTTTGCATAACGACAAAGGCATTCATACGAATGCGGTTTATGGATTTACGATGATGTTGAATAAAATTTTGACGGAAGAACAGCCGACCCACCTGCTTGTCGCGTTTGACGCCGGAAAAACGACGTTCCGGCATGAAACGTTTCAAGAGTATAAAGGCGGACGGCAACAAACCCCTCCGGAACTGTCCGAACAGTTTCCGCTTTTGCGCGAGCTGTTAAAAGCGTACCGCATCCCCGTCTATGAACTGGACCGTTACGAAGCGGACGATATTATCGGTACGCTCGCCTCCCGCGCCGAGCAGGAAGGGTTTGAAGTGAAAGTGATTTCCGGCGACCGCGATTTAACCCAGCTCGCTTCCCCTCATGTGACGGTCGATATTACGAAAAAAGGGATCACCGATATCGAGCCGTACACGCCGGAAACCGTTAGGGAAAAATATGGCTTGACCCCGGAACAAATAGTTGATTTAAAAGGGCTGATGGGCGATAAGTCCGACAACATCCCCGGCGTGCCCGGCATCGGGGAAAAAACAGCGGTCAAGCTGCTCAAACAATTCGGCACGGTGGAAAACGTACTGGCCTCGATCGATGAGATCAAAGGAGAAAAACTGAAAGAAAACTTGCGCCAATACGGGGAATTGGCGCTCTTAAGCAAACGGCTGGCGGCCATTCGCCGCGACGCCCCGGTCGAACTGACGCTCGATGACATTATCTACGAAGGCCAAGACCGGGAAAAAGTGATCGCGTTATTTAAAGAGCTTGGGTTTCAGTCGTTCCTGGAAAAAATGGCTGCGCCGGCAGCGGAACATGAGGAGCTGCTCGTGGAAATGGAGTTTGTCATGGCAGATGACATCACGGAAGAAATGTTGACGGACAAGGCTGCGCTTGTCGTTGAGGTGATGGAAGAAAACTACCATGATGCCCCGATTGTCGGAATCGCCCTAGTAAACGAGCACGGACGATTTTTCTTGCGCCCGGAGAAGGCGCTGGCCGATCCGGCGTTTCTCGCCTGGCTTGGCGATGCGACAAAGAAAAAAACGATGTTTGATTCAAAGCGGGCTGTCGTCTCCTTAAAATGGAAAGGAATCGAACTGCGCGGCGTCGCATTTGATTTGTTGCTCGCCGCCTATTTGCTCGACCCGGCGCAGGCGGCCGGCGATGTCGCCGCGGTGGCGAACATGAAACAATACGGAGCCGTGCGTCCGGATGAAGCGGTCTATGGCAAAGGCGCCAAGCGGTCTTTGCCGGACGAACCGGTGCTTGCCGAGCATCTCGTCCGCAAGGCGGCCGCCATTTGGGCGCTTGAAAAGCCATTGATGGACGACCTGCGCCATAACGAACAAGACGAGCTGCTGACGAAGCTCGAGCAGCCGCTGGCGGCCATTTTGGCTGACATGGAGTTCACTGGGGTGAAAGTGGATACAAAGCGTCTTAGGCAGATGGGGGCAGAGCTCACGGAGCAGCTGCGTGCCGTCGAACAGCATATTTACGAGCTCGCCGGCCAGGAGTTCAACATTAACTCGCCGAAACAACTCGGGGTCATTTTATTTGACAAGCTGCAGCTGCCGGTGCTGAAAAAGACCAAAACCGGCTATTCGACTTCAGCGGATGTGCTTGAGAAGCTCGCGCCTCATCATGAAATCGTTGAAAACATTTTGCATTACCGCCAACTTGGCAAGTTGCAATCGACGTATATTGAAGGATTGCTCAAAGTGGTGCATCCGGATACGAACAAAGTGCATACGATGTTCAACCAGGCGCTGACACAAACCGGGCGGCTCAGCTCGGCCGAGCCGAACTTGCAAAACATTCCGATCCGGTTGGAGGAGGGGCGGAAAATCCGTCAGGCGTTCGTCCCATCGGAACCGGATTGGCTGATATTCGCTGCTGACTATTCGCAAATCGAGCTGCGCGTTCTCGCCCATATTGCGGATGACGATAATTTAATTGAAGCGTTTCGCCGTGATTTGGATATTCATACGAAAACGGCCATGGACATTTTCCATGTGAACGAAGAAGACGTGACAGCCAATATGCGCCGCCAGGCCAAGGCCGTCAACTTTGGCATTGTGTATGGGATCAGCGATTACGGACTGGCGCAAAACTTAAATATTACCCGCAAAGAAGCGGCTGAATTTATTGAACGTTACTTCGCCAGCTTCCCGGGGGTGAAGCGGTATATGGAAAACATTGTGCAAGAAGCGAAACAGAAAGGATATGTGACAACGCTGCTGCACCGGCGCCGTTATTTGCCCGATATCACAAGCCGCAATTTCAACGTCCGCAGCTTTGCCGAGCGGACGGCGATGAACACGCCGATCCAAGGGAGCGCCGCCGACATTATTAAAAAAGCGATGATTGATCTGAACGCGAGGCTGAAGGAAGAACAGCTGCGGGCGCGTCTGTTGCTGCAAGTGCATGACGAACTCATTTTGGAAGCGCCGAAAGAGGAAGTGGAGCGGCTATGCCGGCTCGTTCCGGAAGTGATGGAGCAGGCCGTCACGCTGAACGTGCCGCTGAAAGTCGATTATCATTACGGCCCGACGTGGTATGACGCCAAATGAGGTGCACGCGCCCAAGCGAACGGCAGGGAGGAAAACGGCTCTTGGCCCGACCGGTCTGCATGATCGCAGGGAGCAAGACAAAGGAGCATTCCCGTTAGGAGCTTTTCCGGGGACTTGATCAAAAAAAGCCCTCTTGGTATGATGCAGGGGTGTCAAACAATACCTACCATCATGCCAAGGAGGACTTCAGATGAATTGTACACAAA
>NZ_JBQPTH010000015.1:0-57626 GCF_052220245.1 Geobacillus sp. BK01 | reverse complement strand
GCACCCTAGGTCTGTAAGATATCCACAAAATTGAAAAAGGATGTAAGGGATTTTGTCGAAAAATATTTTTTCGGCACCCCTGAGAGGCCGAAAAGCCTTGATATATCAACATTTCTAGAGGGAGGATGGACGCCATGTTTTATGCGCTGAACGGGCGGGCGCTGAAAAAAGCTCTCATTATTATTTGTTCCGCCTTTTTTACCGCTGTCGTTCTGTACGCCTATGAAATGAACCGTCCGGTTTTGTCGCTCCCTTCCGGTCCAAAGGCGGTATATAAGGTGGACAATAACCGTGATGAGGTGGCGTTGACATTTGACATTAGCTGGGGAGATGAGAATGCAGACAAAATTTTAGATGTCTTAAAACAGCATGGGATTAAAAATGCGACCTTTTTTTTATCAGCTTCCTGGGCCGAACGCCATCCGGCTGTTGTGAAACGGATCAAACAGGAAGGACATGAAATCGGCAGCATGGGGTATAATTTTGTCAACTACACAGAACTTGAGAACGCCAAAATCCGTCAGGATTTAATGATGGCGGAAAAAGTATTTGACACACTGGGGATTAAGAATGTCGAACTATTGCGCCCCCCAGGGGGGAACTTTAACCAAAACGTACTAAAAATTGCGGAGTCTCTCGGCTATACGGTCGTACATTGGAGCATCGACTCAAAAGATTGGCTGAACCCCGGGACAGAGCAAATTGTCGCAAACGTCACCAATGATTTAGAGCCAGGCGATATCGTACTCCTTCACGCTTCTGATTCGGCGAAACAAACCGCAAAAGCGTTGCCGGAAATTATTGCGGCGATGAAAGAAAACGGGTATAAAAACGCCAGTCTTTCTGAACTATTGGCAAACGGTGGAGCTGAAAGCAAGGGGATTGACTAAAGCCAGAAGGCGAGCTTTGCATCACCCCCAAAAGGCGGAACCCTCCTCCGGATGCGGCGCGGTCACGCCGCCAGCGGGCGCAAGAGGATGTCCATACCCCGAAGGTATTCTCCCCACTTTCGTCCGCTTTGGAATGGAGGGTCCCCACTAGGCTAAACGCTTTCGCGTCCACGCCTGCGCCAACAAGCAAGGCCTTCTCTGCGCACGATAATAAAAAAGAACAGGCGGCACCTTACTTCCGCTTATTGTTTCGTGCCGCCTGTCAACTTATGCAGTATAAGGAGCTGGTATGAATTGCATACTAATAGTGTGATCAACATCAAATATAACCAATCTTGGTCATTAATACGCAAAACAGGGAACCATTCCACGACTGTTACAACGACCATAAAGAATAAAGACGGGATGAACGCTCCTTTATTCGTTTGCACACTCTTAGCATAGGCAGCGGCCAACCCGACCGCCAAAACAAACAAAGCGATCAATATATACGGGATGATCGACTCCCCCGCTGCTGCAAACGCCATGTAACGAAAGTACACTAAATCAAATAGTACAAACAGAATCAGGACAAGTTGCACCGCGCTCCATAGCGAGCGGAAAATGCCAAGTCCGAAGCGGTGAACAGTCAAATACGCAAAAAACCCTGCCTGGCTAATGACACTAAAAATGAAGCCAACGCCAATATGCCATAGCAACACGGCCATCAATTCAACAATCTCCAAACGCAGAAGAAGATGTCCAAATTGTTTCCAGTTCAAAACCATACCGACAGCTGCTGCAGTAACTCCCCCGATCAGCAGTGTAGTCAAAAATAAGCGCACCCATTTGCGGCTGTTCACAGTTTGCTTCATCCTCCATCATTTCATCATAATCCGCTTAACATTTTACCAGTGCCCTCCTGAAAAAGCCAGCTTCCATTCGGTCAAATGCATATTTTTTTCGTCAACATTCATATTAAAGGTGAGGGATTTTTGCAGAAAGGAGCCCAATTTTATGAACAAGTGCATACCGCTCCTCTTGCTCAGCTTTCTCGTTCTTAGTTCTTGTGCTCCTCAAGAAATCAGCCCTCCTCCTCCGGATTACGAACAAACAAAAAAAATGGTCGTTGACATTTTAAAAACGGACGAGGGGAAAAAGGCGATTCAAGATATTATGTCGGAAGACCAAATGAAGCAGCAGCTGATCATGGATCAAGCGGCTGTAAAAGAGACATTGCAACAAGTGTTGACGTCTGATCAAGGGAAGAAATTTTGGGAAAATGCGCTAAAAGATCCAAAATTCGCTGAAAGCTTCGCAAAAGGATTGCAAAAAGAACACGAAAAAATGATGAAGGCGCTCATGAAAGATCCTGAATATCAAGGAATGATGATCGACATCCTAAAAGATCCTGAAGTGGAACAGGCGATGGTCGATGTATTAAAAAGCAAGGAGTTCCGTCAACATTTGCAAAAGGTGATTACAGAAACGTTAAATAGTCCGTTGTATCAAGCAAAAATTCAGGATATGTTGACCAAAGCGGCAGAAACGCTCCAACAAGGTGGAGGAAAACAAGGAGAAGGAGGAGGGGAAGAAGGAGGAGAAGGAGAGGAAGGTGGCGGCAACCAACAAGGAGGCGGGGGATCATAAAGCGAAAACGGTGTCCGTATGCTGAACTAAACCGCAAGTGTTCATTAGGAACGAATCACTCGGTGCAGTTCAGCGCCATCGGACACCTTTTTCATTCGGACGATCAATATTTAGCGGCTATTTTGCGGGCGATATCCATATAAATGCTCCCAATCGGGTGATCCTCGGCATAAACGGACGGGGCAAAATCGTCGTCATTCCAATCCGGTTGCTGAAGCGGTAGCTGTCCTAACAGCTCTGTTTGCAGTTCTTTTGCCAGCTTTTCTCCACCGCCCTTGCCAAAGACATATTCCCTCTCGCCTGTTTTCCGGCTTTCATAATATGACATATTTTCGATTACACCGATAATCTCATGCTCGGTACGCAGCGCCATGGCTCCAGCGCGGGCAGCGACAAACGCGGCAGTTGGGTGTGGGGTTGTAACAATAATTTCTTTGCACGACGGCAGCATCGTATGTACGTCCAACGCGACGTCGCCGGTGCCTGGAGGCAAGTCAAGCAACAGGTAGTCTAAATCGCCCCATTCGACTTCTTTAAAAAAGTTGTTGAGCATTTTTCCAAGCATCGGGCCGCGCCAAATAACCGGGGCATTGTCCTCGACGAAAAAGGCCATCGAAATGACTTTTACCCCAAACCGTTCAACCGGTATGATCTTATCGCCCCTTACTGTCGGGCGCTCGGTGATTCCCATCATGTCCGGTACGCTAAATCCGTAAATATCGGCGTCGATTAACCCGACTTTTTTACCGAGCCGGGCGAGCGCGACCGCCAAATTGACAGAGACGGTCGATTTCCCGACCCCTCCCTTGCCGCTGGCAATGGCGATATACGTCGTTCCTTGTTTGTTCTCGCTATATTCCTCAACGACTTCCCGCGGCAGTTCGGCAAACCGCAGTCCGACAGAGGCGGCGCCTGCCTCTTTCAGTTGCTGGACGATCGCCGTTTGTACGCGGAGCTGGTCAGGCGTGCCGGTTTTGGCGAGCGCGATTTTTACGCTGACATGATTTTTTTCTTCCTTGATTTTAATTTCTTGAATGGCGTTCGTTTCCTTAAACGTTTTGTTTAAAAATGGATCTTCCATCTTTTCAAGAATGGCTCGCACTTCGTTTTCCGTCAGCATCGTATTCACCAACCTTTTTCAAATCAATGACTGTTTCTATATATTTACTATACCATAAACTGCTGGGAAACCGCCATCTTCGGCTTTCCCCCATTTACTCAACGGCAGTGGAGATTCCCGTTTCCCTTTGGCGAACCATGTTTCGTTACCGCTGCCGCCGCCCCCCACAAAAAAACCCCGCTATTCGCGAGGCGTGTGTTCGTTGGAAAAGTAACGCAACACTCCTTTGTAAATTGAAGCAGCGAGTTGCGTCTGGTAATGGTCAGAGGCGAGCAATTCCCGCTCGTCTGGGTTCGATAAAAACCCGACCTCAACAAGCGCACCGGGCTTTTTCGCGTATTTCAGCAAATAGACCGTATCGATCATTTTCGCCACCCGATGGGTGTTTTCCAAGTTGCGCCGCAGCTCGGCTTGGATAAATTTCGCCAACCGTTCATTTTCAATGAACGAACCGTAGTAAAACGTCTGCGCTCCCCGCCAGCGTGGGGATGGAATGGCATTTAAATGAATGCTGATGAATAGATCGGCATTGGACTCATTAATGAATGCTGTTCGTTCATGCAAGTCCTCTGTTTTCCGTCGGCTGTAGCCGCGTGTTGACGGACTTGCCAAATCGCGGTCCGTCTCCCGTGTCATCAGGACGAGCGCTCCTTGCTGCTGCAGGTAGTCGCGCAGCTTTTTCGCCACGTTGAGAGCGATCTCCTTTTCCAGCACCTCGCCGCCGACAGCTCCGCCGTCCGGCCCGCCATGGCCGGGGTCTAGTACGATAATTCTCCCGGACAGTGGAAGGTTCCACGGTTTTGTCGATGTGAGATCGGAAAATAAAGATGGGAATAACAAAACCCCCGCCATGGCAGTCGCAACAAAGGCGACAAGCCACTTCCACTTTTTTTTCATCGTTTCTCCCCCCGCGCGTTTCCCTTCTCTATCTTATATGGGACAAGGTGCGGGAATAGAACTCATTTAGTGAAGTTTTAGACGGCGCCGTTTTTTTCCCCGTTCAAATCCTTCGGTCCACCAACCGCCGATATATTGCTCACAGGCATAATAGAGCGACTGGCTGAGTAAATCGTCGTCAATATTGCCCCAAAAGCAGAGAAAGTCAAACAGCGTGTCAACCAAATATTTCTCCTCTTGAACGCAACGTCGACGCACGCTGTCGGCCGGTTCCCCATAATAGCCGAACCGGCTGTAATGGGCACCGAGCAAGTACGCTTCAATAGCCAGGTCAATACAGCCTTCCTCGACAACAGACGGGAAAATCCGATACGTATGGTAGAAAGGGACAAAATGTTCCAACACTTTGGCCCGCAGTTTCTCGAGCGACAATTCCCGCAACATTTTCCGCTCATAGCGAAGCTGCTTTTCCTGCCTTTTTTCCGCTAATGAAGTAATGACTGCCATCGTGTTTCACGCTCCTTTACGATGTAGTGTTTAACGATCAAACACAAACATGCGCGTTGGGCAAAGGCAGAAATAAGCAAAAAACCCAGCCAAATTGGCTGGGTCGAAATAGGCACATATAGGTTAGCGTTTCGAGAACTGCGGAGCGCGGCGAGCGCCTTTGAGCCCGTATTTTTTCCGCTCTTTCACACGGGCATCACGCGTCAGCAGGCCAGCGCGCTTCAATACCGCACGGAATTCCGGATCCACTTCAAGCAGCGCGCGGGCAATACCGTGGCGAATGGCACCCGCTTGGCCGGCAAATCCGCCGCCTTGGACGTTCACTAAAACGTCATAACTGCCGAGCGTTTCCGTTAAGACGAGCGGCTGTTTGACCATTTCAATGAGCGCTTCCGACGGAATGTATTCACGAATGTCTTGTTTATTGACGATGATGCGTCCATCGCCCGGGACGAGGCGGACGCGAGCCACCGAGCTTTTGCGACGACCTGTACCGTAATATTGTACTTGTGCCAAAATAAATACCCTCCCTTGTCAATTATCCACGAAGTTCGTATGCTTCCGGTTTTTGCGCTTGATGCGGATGTTCGCTTCCGCGATAAACGTGCAGTTTTTTGAACATTTGGCGGCCAAGGCTGCCTTTTGGAAGCATGCCGCGCACTGCCCGTTCAATCATTTGTTCCGGATAGTTCGTGCGCATTTCGAGCGCTGTTCTGACTTTCAAACCGCCCGGGTGCAGGCTATGGCGATAATACAGCTTTTTCGTTAGTTTTTTCCCAGTCAGTTCAACCTTATCAGCATTGATGACGATCACATGATCCCCGCAGTCGACATGCGGAGTGAACGTCGGTTTATGTTTGCCGCGCAACAGCGCCGCTACTTCGCTAGCTAAACGTCCCAACGTTTTGCCAGCTGCGTCGACAACGTACCATTTACGCTCTACTTCATTCGGTTTCGCCATGTAAGTCGTACGCAATGTAGTTCCCTCCTAAACAAAAAATGAACGAGTAAGTTGGTTGTTTATTTCAACACGATTGCTGTCCGGGGCTAATCGTGGAAAATACATGCCATATGATATGATAGCTTGACGACGCGCCAATGTCAAGAAAATGTTACACGAGGATTCGTTGTCATGGAACCCCCACTTATCCAAGTGGAAGGGGCCCGTTTCTCCTTCGGGGGCAGTGCGCGCCAAATAAGGTTTCCCCATCTCACGAGGACATTCGGCTTCCTTCCCATTGGGAACGACAGGCAGCGCCCATCCTCTCGAGATAAGGAGCTTTTGGCTAATTTCGGCATCCCTCAGCTCATAACGGAAAATTTTCGTGGTCATAGTACACACGCCATAAATACAGCCCTTCGGCCGGTGCGGTTGGGCCGGCAAGCCGCCGGTCTTTCGCTGCAAGCAATGCCTCGATGTCAGCCGGAGGCCGTTTTCCTTGCCCGATTTCAAGTACCGTGCCGACGATGATGCGCACCATATTGTACAAAAAGCCGTTGCCGACAAAACGAAACTGAAGCATCGGGCCATCTGCTTCAATTTCGGCTTGGTAAATGGTACGCACGCGGTCTTCGATTACCGTTTTGGCCGAACAAAAGCTCGTAAAATCGTGTGTCCCTTTGAACAAGCCGACCGCCTCGTTCATGGCCTCTACATGGAGCGGGTACGGATACCATGCGCAATAATGGCGGCGGAACACGTCGCGCTCGGCGGCGGTCCAGACGTTATAGCGGTACTCTTTCGCTTTGGCGGAAAAACGGGCGTGAAACGTGCTGTCTGTCTCGTCTACCGAACGGACGGCGATATCATCCGGAAGCTGGGCGTTTAACGCCTTTTTCCACTGCTCAGGAGAAAGAGAAAGCGGCGTATCGAAATGAATGACTTGCCCGTAGGCGTGAACGCCGGCGTCCGTCCTCCCGGAAGCCGCGATGCGCACGTCATTCCCTTTATGCATCCGTTTAAGCACTCCCTCAAACTCGCCTTGCACCGTCCGTTTTCCCGGCTGAACTTGATAGCCGGAAAACTGCGTGCCATCATACGCTACTACGCATTTCATCCGTCGTGTCATGGCGGTCCTCCGCTACGAGCGTAATAAAAAGAGCAATGCAGCCAACAGCGCGGTCGCGGCTAAAAATGCCGTGTCCAACGGCTTCCAGGCGAGCTGCCGGAATTTTGTTCGCCCTTCTCCACCGCGGTAGCCGCGCGCTTCCATCGCCGTCGCCAGCTCATCGGCCCGTTTGAACGAACTAATAAACAGCGGTACGAGCAGCGAAACGATCGCTTTCACCCGTTCAGAAAAACGGCCGCCGGAAAAATCAACGCCGCGCGCTGCCTGCGCTTTCATAATTTTTTCTGTCTCTTCCATAAGTGTCGGGATGAAGCGAAGCGAAATCGCCATCATTAAGGCGAGTTCATGGACGGGCACACGCATTTTTTTAAGCGGCCCAAGCAAGCTTTCGACGCCATCAGTCACTTCAATCGGCGTTGTCGTCAGTGTCAGCATCGTTGTCATGAGCACAAGCAGCAAAAACCGTATGGAAATAAAGATTCCTTGCCGAATGCCGCCTTCATAAATGGACAGCGCGCCAATCCGGTAGAGGACATCCCCTTCTTTCGTCATCAATACATGCAATAACAACGTAAACAACACAACCCATAAAATCGGCTTTAGGCCGCGCATAATGAACGAAAGCGGGATGCGCGACAGCGCTGCAAAAGCAAGCGTAAACAACGATAACACCACATACGTCACCGCATTGTTCGCCAAAAAGACGATCAGGACGTAGGCAAATACGATCAGCAGCTTCGCCCGTGGGTCTAAACGGTGGATCAGCGAATGGCCGGGCACGTATTGCCCGATAATCAACTGATTAGTCATGGACGCTCACCTTAGAGAACAGTTGCCGGATGGCGTCCACCGTCTGTTCGATCGTCAGGCATGGCGATGAAATGGTGACGCCAAACCGTCTTTCTAGCTCCTGCTTCAATTTGACTGTTTCCGGTACACTTAACCCGATGGCATCAAGCCGCTCGGCATCGTAAAAAATGTCTTCCGGCGTCCCTTGGCCCCATACTGTTCCTTCGTGCATCACGATGATTTGATCAGCGTATTGGGCGGCATCTTCCATACTATGAGTGACCAACACGGTGGTTAGCTGTTTTTCGCAATGAAGACGATAAAACATCTCCATAATCTCTTTGCGCCCGCGCGGGTCGAGTCCGGCAGTTGGTTCATCAAGCACGATCACTTCCGGCTCCAGCGCCAGCACGCCGGCAATGGCGACGCGCCGCATTTGCCCGCCGCTTAAATCGAACGGCGATTTGACGAGCACATCTTCGTTCAGTCCGACGAGCTTGATGAGTTCCTTTGCCTTTCGTTTCGCTTCTTCCTCGGGCACACCGAAATTGAGCGGGCCAAAACAAATATCTTTCTCGACCGTTTCTTCAAACAGTTGATGTTCCGGGAACTGAAACACAATCCCGACTTTTTTGCGCAACGGTTTGAGCTGCTTCGGCCGTTTGCTGCTGGTAATCGTCTCTTGGCCGATTTTCACCGTGCCGCCTGTCGGCTGCAGCAAGCCATTTAAATGCTGAAGGAGTGTCGACTTGCCCGAGCCGGTATGGCCAACAATGGCGACATACTCCCCGTCCCGAATCGCCACATTCACATCATACAGCGCCCGGCGGGCGAACGGCGAACGGGCATTGTACACATGCTCTACTTTTTCGAATACAATGTCCATAGCTCCTCGACCAACTCCTCCGTCGTGAAGTATCCCGTCCGAAGCGGGATGCCTTGTTCTCGCAAGCGGCTACCCATTTTTACAGCAAACGGCAAGTCAAGCCCGATACGCTCAAGCTTGTTTCCAAGCCGGAAAACGTGTTCCGGCGTCCCTTCTGCCATGACTTCTCCTTTGTTCATGACAATAATGCGGTCTGCTTTCGCCGCCTCTTCCAAATCATGCGTGATCGATACCACTGTGATGCGTCGTTGGCGGTTCAGGCCGCGCACCGTATCGAGTACTTCCTTCCTCCCGCGCGGATCAAGCATCGATGTCGCTTCATCCAAAATGATCATATCGGGGCGGAGCGCCAAAATGCCGGCGATGGCCACGCGCTGCTTTTGCCCGCCGGAAAGCCGGTGCGGCTCGTGCTCAAGAAACGGCTCCATATGCACCTGGCGGACGGCTTCACGGATGCGCTCAACCATTTCATCGCGCGGAATGCCGTTGTTCTCAAGGGCGAAAGCAATATCGTCTGCGACAGTCGTCCCTACAAATTGGTTATCCGGATTTTGAAACACCATACCGACGCGGCGGCGTACCTCCCAAACATTCGTTTCATCGAGGGGGCGCCCGAACAGGCGAATGGCGCCCCGCTCCGGCTGAAGCAGGCCGATTAGCAGCCGGGCAATGGTCGACTTGCCGGATCCGTTATGGCCGACAATCGCCAACCACTCTCCGCGCTCGGCTTGGAAGCTAACGTTTTGCACCGCATACTCCGATTGGTTCGGATAACGGAAATACACTCCTTCGATCGAAAGGATCGGTTCGGCCATAATGGTTTCTCCTTGCCTCGTCACGTTCTCAACTGTCTCTTGCTAACGGGTAGTAAACAAAAAAAGGGCATAGATCCAGTTCAAACGAAACTGTCTCGCCCTTGTTGAAATGAAACCGTTACACAAGTTCAATAATGACCATCGGCGCCCCGTCTCCGCGGCGAGGACCAAGTTTCATAATGCGCGTATAGCCGCCTTGGCGATCTTGGTAGCGCGGCGCAATATCGCTGAACAGCTTTTGCAGCGCGTCTTGACCGGTTTCACTGTTGGCGACTTCCTTGCGAATAAAAGCCGCTGCTTGACGGCGGGCATGCAAATCGCCGCGTTTGCCGAGCGTGATCATTTTTTCGATGACCGAGCGCAATTCTTTTGCCCGTGCCTCAGTCGTTTCGATGCGTTCATTGATGATTAAGTCTGTCGTTAAATCGCGAAGCAATGCTTTTCGTTGAGAAGTCGTGCGTCCTAATTTTCTGTACGACATCGAATGTCCCTCCCTTTTAAAATAATGTGTTCCTCATTGCCGTCATGATCGGTTGACACCGAAGAAATCTATGGCTAAAGCGCGTTTCCGCTTTGCCAGCGGAGGCTGGCGCTTAATCGTCTTTACGCAGGCTGAGCCCCAACTCGGCCAATTTCGCCTTCACTTCTTCCAGCGATTTGCGGCCGAGGTTGCGCACTTTCATCATATCTTCTTCCGTTTTTTGCGTCAGCTCCTGAACGGTGTTAATGCCGGCACGTTTCAAGCAGTTGTAGGAACGGACAGAAAGATCGAGTTCCTCGATCGTCATTTCGAGCACTTTTTCTTTTTGGTCGTCCTCTTTCTCTACCATGATCTCGGCATTTTGCGCTTCATCCGTCAGGCCGACAAAAATGTTTAAGTGCTCGGTTAAAATTTTCGCCCCAAGGGAAATGGCCTCTTTCGGCCCAATGCTTCCGTCGGTCCACACGTCAATCGTCAGTTTGTCATAGTCTGTCACCTGACCGACCCGTGTGTTCTCGACTTGATAGGAAACTCGGGAGACCGGCGTATAAATGGAGTCGATCGGAATCACGCCGATTGGCTGATCTTCGCGCTTGTTCGCTTCAGCCGGGACATACCCACGCCCCCGTCTCGCGGTCATGCGTATGCGCAGGCGACCGCCTTCCGCCAGCGTAGCAATATGAAGGTCCGGGTTTAAAATTTCTACATCGCTGTCATGAGTAATATCGGCAGCCGTGACAACTCCCTCACCCTGCACATCGATTTCCAACGTTTTCTCTTCGTCCGAGTAAATTTTCAATGCTAACTTTTTAACATTCAAAATGATGGCTGTCACATCCTCGACGACGCCCTCAATCGTTGAAAATTCGTGCAGTACACCGTCGATTTGCACCGATGTCACAGCCGCACCAGGGAGTGAAGACAATAGGATACGACGTAAGGAGTTCCCTAAGGTTGTACCATATCCACGCTCAAGCGGTTCGACCACGAATTTGCCGTATTTGGCATCTTCGCTCAGTTCGACCGTTTCAATTTTCGGCTTTTCAATTTCAATCATCGGTTATTATACCCTCCTTCAAAACGTCGAGACCCCGACCAAACGGTACACGCCTAATAACATTCCCCCATGAATCTATATCTACGCTTGCCGGCGGACGAAGCCGGCTTCCCTGTTAAGGTCTTTATCATATCCCATTATTGACAATGGTTCACATTCTATACAGGGACGTTACACGCGGCGACGTTTTGGCGGACGGCATCCATTGTGCGGGATTGGAGTGACGTCTTTGATTGCCGTAATTTCCAATCCGGCTGCCTGCAATGCCCGAATCGCTGCCTCACGGCCAGCCCCAGGACCTTTCACGTTCACTTCGACCGTTTTCATGCCATGTTCCATCGACGCTTTCGCTGCTGCTTCCGCTGCCATTTGCGCCGCAAACGGCGTCGATTTGCGCGAACCTTTGAACCCTAATGCGCCAGCGCTCGACCAAGCAATGGCGTTGCCATGAACGTCCGTAATCGTGACGATCGTGTTGTTGAAAGTCGAACGAATATGGGCGATGCCTGTATCAATATTTTTTCTTACCCGGCGTTTGCGAGTATTTGTTCTACGTGCCATTCGTCAAATGACCTCCTTTGCGTGATTATTTTTTCTTGTTTGCTACCGTACGGCGCGGACCTTTACGTGTGCGGGCGTTGTTTTTCGTGTTTTGACCGCGAACCGGCAACCCGCGGCGATGACGGAGACCGCGATAGCAGCCGATTTCCATTAACCGTTTAATATTGAGCGATACTTCACGGCGCAAATCGCCCTCTACTTTTAAACGGCCAACGATTTCGCGAATGCGGCCCAATTCTTCTTCCGTTAAGTCACGAACGCGCGTGTCCTCCGATACGCCTGCTTCTTCTAAGATTTTTTGCGCCGTCGGTTTACCGATCCCATAAATGTATGTTAATGAAATGACTACCCGTTTATCGCGCGGAATGTCGACACCTGCAATACGTGCCATCGTTGTACACCTCCTTGGAAATTACCCTTGACGTTGTTTATGTTTTGGATTTTCACAAATGACCATGACTTTGCCGCGTCTGCGAATAACTTTGCATTTTTCGCAAATCGGTTTAACAGATGGTCTCACTTTCATGTTATTTACCTCCCTATTAAACGGAGTGCATTCTTTATTTATACCGATACGTAATCCGTCCACGCGTTAAATCATACGGCGACAATTCCACCGTCACTTTATCGCCAGGCAAAATGCGAATGAAGTGCATGCGGATTTTGCCGGATACATGGGCCAACACGGTATGCCCATTTTCTAATTCTACACGAAACATCGCATTTGGCAATGTTTCAATGACGGTTCCTTCCACTTCAATTACATCGTCTTTAGCCATCGAGCGGCTCTCCCTCCTTCGAATGGGTAACATTGTGTTACGCAAAACCGAACGGACATAAGGTGGACGATGTCCACAGTGATCGGGAAGGTTGATAACCGGCCGCCTTGATCGCCGAATCGGCTGAGCGGCCTGGGCAATCACAAACGCTGAAAAAGGGCTTGCCGATCTGCCCCGACGCCCAGAGGCTGCACTGTCTGCATCCGTTCACGTTAAAATGTCATAACCTTGTTCCGTGATCACAATCGTATGTTCAAAATGGGCACACCGTTTTCCGTCCACCGTGACGACGGTCCAATCGTCAGCCAATGTTTTCACATAACGGCTGCCGGCATTGACCATCGGCTCGATGCATAGCGTCATCCCCGGCCGCAAAATCGGCCCTTTATTCGGTGGACCATAATGCGGGATTTGTGGGTCTTCATGTAAGTGTTGACCAATTCCGTGCCCGACATACTCACGAACGACGGAAAAATGGTGTGCTTCGACGTACGTTTGAATCGCATGGGAAATGTTCGTCAAACGGGCACCTGGCTTCGCCTCTGCAAGCCCAACATACAACGATTGTTCCGTCACGTCAAGCAGCCGCCTTGTCTCGGCGTCAATCTCCCCAACCGGATACGTCCAAGCCGAGTCGGCATGGTAGCCTTCGTACTGGGCGCCTACATCGACCGTAATAATGTCGCCTTCGCGCAGCATGCGATCACCAGGAATCCCGTGCACGAGTTCCTCATTTACCGAGGCGCAAATGCTTCCCGGAAACCCTTGATAGCCTTTAAACGACGGAATGGCGCCACGGGAACGAATCATTTCCTCCGCGATGGCGTCCAGTTCCTTTGTCGTTACCCCGGGGCGAATATGCTTTTTCAACTCTTCCAAGGTAAGAGAAACGATTTTTCCCGCCTCGCGCATAAGAGAAATTTCATGCGCGGTTTTATAAATGATCATCGGGCAAGTCCCCCGAGCAATTCACAAATATCAGCGAACACTTTTTCCATTTCTTGCTCGCCATTAATGTGGCGCAAGTAGCCTTTTTGCTCGTAGAAGTCAAGCAACGGCTTCATTTGTTTTGTATTGACCTCAAGACGGTTCGCAACTGTCGCTTCGTTATCATCAGCGCGCTGATACAGCTCGCCCCCGCATTTGTCGCATACCCCCGGTTGGGCCGGCGGGTGAAAAACAAGATGGTATGTCGCCCCGCAATTGCGGCAAATTCGTCTGCCTGTGAGACGCTCCATTAGTACGTCTTGGCGAACATCGATATGGATGACATAGTCGAGCTTGCGGCCAATTTCAGCCAGCATTGTTTCCAACGCCTCCGCTTGAGCGACCGTACGCGGGAATCCGTCAAGCAAAAAGCCATTTTGGCAATCGTCTTTGCTCAGCCGTTCACGGACGATGCCAATCGTTACCTCATCCGGAACAAGGTCGCCGCGATCCATATACTGTTTCGCCTGCAACCCTAGCGGGGTCCCTTCTTTCATCGCAGCCCGAAACATATCCCCGGTTGAGATGTGCGGAATTCCATAGGTTTCGACGATTTTTTCGGCTTGCGTGCCTTTGCCGGCACCTGGCAGCCCCATCAGCACTAAATTCATCCTATACTCCCCCTACTAGCAAGAGGTGCCACTCTTGCCCTCTTTATTTGATGAATCCTCGGTAATGGCGTTTTACCAGCTGGCTTTCAAGCTGCTTCATCGTTTCAAGGGCCACACCGACAACGATGAGCAAGCTCGTACCGCCGATTTGTGCGGAAGGTGGCAAGTTCGCAAAGTTCACGAAAAACACCGGCAGCACGGCAATGACCGCTAAAAAGACCGAACCGACCAGCGTCAATCGGTATAAAATTCTCGTTACGTACTCCTGAGTGTTTTTCCCTGGACGAATGCCCGGGATGTACCCGCCTTGCTTTTTCAAATTTTCCGCCATCTGCTCCGGGTTGACTTGAACAAACGCGTAAAAGTACGTAAACGCGATAATAAGCACGACATAGATCGTCATGCCAACCGGATGAGTATAGTCAAACGTTCGGCGAATCCACAATGTTACGTCATTCGTACCAAAAAACGATGCAATCGTCGGTGGTGCAATCAAAAATGATACGGCAAAAATGACCGGAATGACCCCGGCTGGATTCACTTTAAGCGGCAAATGAGTCGAATGGCCACCGACCGGGTTTCGGCCTTCAAGCCGCTTGGCATATTGAATCGGAATTTTCCGGAACGCCTGCTGAATGTAGATGACGCCAACAATAACGGCAACAACTGCCAGCGCTACGAGCAACAGCCGGACGATGCGCAAAAACAAATCTTCCCCGACATTTTCAAATTGCTGAGCATAAATTTGATTCAAAATCGTCGGAATACCGGAGACGATCCCTGCAAAAATAATGATCGAGATGCCGTTCCCGACGCCTTTGGCGGTGATCTGTTCACCGAGCCACATTAAAAAGGCTGTGCCAGCGGTCAAAACAACCGCGATCAGCAAATATGTGCCAATGCCCGGATTTTGAATGAGCATCCCGCCGGCCAAGTTGTTGAAGCCGTACGACATGCCGAGCGCTTGGATAAACCCAAGCACAATCGTAAAATAGCGGGTAAACTGAGCTAATTTACGTCGGCCCATCTCACCTTGCTTTGACCATTCCGTGAATTTTGGAACGACGTCCATTTGCAATAGCTGGACGATAATCGATGCCGTAATGTAGGGCATAACCCCCATGGCAAAAATTGAAAAGTTTTGCAGCGCCCCGCCGCCAAAAATGTTCAGGACGCCGAACGCATTCAATTCATCTTGCAGTTTGAGCACATCAGTGTTCACGCTCGGAACAGGGATGAATGTTCCGATGCGGAACACAATTAGCATAAGAAGAGTGAAAATGATTTTGTTTCGAATATCACTGACGCGCATAAAGTTGGAGATTGTCCGAAACATTAAATCACCTCAGTTTTACCGCCAGCCGCCTCAATGGCCTCTTTCGCCGATGCCGAGAATTTATGCGCTTTAACCGTTAATTTTTTCTCGATTTGGCCTTTGCCTAAAATTTTCACACCCGACTTCAGCTTGCTGATTACACCTGTTTCAAGCAACAATTCCGGTGTAACTTCCGTGCCATCTTCGAATACGTTCAGTTTATCTAAGTTGACCACTGCATATTCTTTCCGGTTGATGTTCGTGAATCCACGTTTCGGCAAACGACGGAATAAAGGTGTTTGGCCCCCTTCAAAACCAAGGCGAACTCCTCCGCCGGAGCGGGCTTTTTGACCTTTATGACCACGGCCGGACGTTTTGCCGTTCCCCGAACCGATCCCACGGCCGACACGGACAGCTTTTTTCCGTGAACCCGGCGCTGGTTGCAATTCATGAAGTTTCATGGCGAAGCACCTCCTTATGATCTCATTATTCTTCAATTTCTTTTACTTTCACAAGGTGAGCGACTTTGTTGATCATCCCGCGGATGGCAGGGTTGTCATGATGAACAACCGTTTGGTGCATTTTCCGCAAGCCGAGTGTTTTGACGGTAATGCGCTGATCTTCCGGACGGCCAATCACGCTGCGCGTGAGGGTAATCGCCAATTTTTTTGCCATGATCGTTCCCTCCTTATCCTAACAGTTCCTCGACTGTTTTGCCGCGCAATTTTGCTACGTCTTCGGCGCGTTTTAATTGTTTTAATCCATCGAACGTTGCGCGCACCATATTGATTGGCGTGTTCGAGCCGATCGATTTCGACAAAATGTCGCTGATGCCCGCCAGTTCTAATACAGCACGGGCCGGACCACCGGCGATCACCCCGGTACCTTCAGAAGCCGGTTTTAAGATGATTTGTCCCGCACCGAAATGACCGATCACTTCATGAGGAATTGTCGTGCCCACGATCGGCACTTCCATTAAGTTTTTCTTTGCATCTTCAATCGCTTTACGGATCGCTTCCGGAACTTCTTGCGCTTTCCCTGTGCCAAATCCGACATGACCATTTTTATCGCCGACGACGACGAGAGCCGAAAAGCGCAGGCGACGTCCGCCTTTGACGACTTTTGTTACACGGTTTACCGCGACTACACGCTCTTCTAATTCAAGTTTATTTGGATCGATACGACGCATCGTTGTCCCTCCTTTTTAATTAGAATTCCAAGCCGGCTTCACGGGCGGCATCAGCCAATGCTTTCACCCGTCCATGATACAAATAACCGCCACGGTCGAACACGACTTGTTTAATGCCTTTTTCCAACGCCCGTTGCGCGACAAGCTCGCCTACTTTTTTCGCCGCATCAATGTTGTTCGTGGAATCCAAGCCGAACTCTTTATCCAATGTTGAGGCGCTGACAATCGTTGCTGATTTCGTATCATCAATAATTTGCGCATAAATATGTTTGTTTGAACGGAACACGCTCAACCGCGGACGTTCAGTCGTGCCGACAATTTTTTTGCGGATGCGCGCGTGTCTTTTTCTACGGACCGCATTTCGGTCAGCTTTTGTAATCATCGAATGTCACTCCTTTCGCTTCGCTATGCCGCGTTATTTACCAGTTTTTCCTTCTTTCCGTCGTACAAGCTCACCTTCGTAACGAATCCCTTTGCCTTTATACGGCTCCGGTGGACGTACGGCACGAATGTTGGCTGCCAGTTCGCCGACGCGTTGTTTGTCTGCCCCTTTGACGATGACTTTCGTTGCTGCAGGCACTTCGATTTCGAGTCCTTCTTCCGGCTCAATTTCTACCGGATGGGAGTAACCGACGCTCAAGACAAGCTTTTTCCCTTGTTTCGATGCACGGTAACCGACACCAACCAACTCGAGTCCTTTTTCATAGCCTTTTGAGACGCCCTCGACCATGTTAGCAAGCAAGCTGCGCGTCGTACCATGGAGCGCGCGGTGTTGCTTTTCATCACTCGGGCGCGCAACCGTAATCACATTGTCTTCAATATTGATCATAATATCCGGGTGGAACGTACGGGTTAATTCCCCTTTCGGTCCTTTGACCGTAACGGTATTGCCGTTCACAGTAACGGTGACACCGGCAGGAATTTCAATTGGTTTTTTGCCGACACGTGACATGTCAAACACACCTCCATTCTTGAGCGGATAAATTACCAAACGTAAGCGACTACTTCGCCGCCCGTGCCTTTTTGCCGTGCTTCTTTGTCTGTTAAAATGCCTTGTGACGTCGAGAGAATGGCGATCCCTAAGCCGTTTAAGACGCGCGGCACTTCATGGGCTTTGACATAGACGCGCAGCCCCGGTTTGCTGATGCGTTTCAGTCCGGTAATGACGCGTTCGTTGTTCGGACCGTATTTCAAGAAAATGCGGAGAATACCTTGCTTGTTGTCTTCGATATATTCTACATCACGAATAAACCCTTCGCGCTTTAAAATTTCGGCGATTTCCCGCTTGATTTTCGAAGCCGGTACTTCGAGTTTTTCGTGACGCACCATGTTCGCATTGCGGATGCGAGTAAGCATATCAGCAATTGGATCTGTCATCACCATTTTGTTTTACCTCCTTCCCAATCAATGGGTTGATTACCAGCTGGCTTTTTTAATGCCTGGAAGTTGACCTTTATATGCGAGTTCACGGAAACAAATACGGCAAAGTTTAAATTTGCGATAAACCGAATGCGGGCGGCCGCAGCGCTCGCAGCGGGTGTACGCTCTTACTTTAAACTTCGGCGTCCGTTTTTGTTTCGCGATCATCGATTTTTTAGCCACGATTTCGCCTCCCTTGCGTTATGGGATCATTATTTTTGGAATGGCATGCCGAGCAACGTTAACAGTTCACGCGCTTCTTCGTCCGTGTTGGCCGTCGTGACGATCACGATATCCATGCCGCGCACTTTGTTCACTTTATCGTAGTCGATCTCTGGGAAAATGAGCTGCTCTTTAATGCCGAGCGTATAGTTACCGCGCCCGTCAAACGCTTTTTTCGATACCCCGCGGAAGTCACGCACACGCGGAAGCGAGACCGAGATCAATTTGTCAAGAAATTCATACATCCGTTCGCCGCGCAATGTGACTTTCGCACCAATCGGCATTCCTTGGCGGAGACGGAAGCCGGCAATCGATTTTTTCGCGCGCGTCACAACCGGTCGTTGACCCGCGATCAATGTGAGTTCTTCGACGGCGCTGTCTAATGCTTTCGGGTTTTGTACCGCGTCGCCGACACCCATGTTAATGACGACCTTTTCGATTTTTGGCACTTGCATGATCGATTTATAGTTGAACTTGCTCATGAGAGCAGGCACGACTTCGTTTACATACTTCTCTTTTAGGCGGTTCATAAAAGTACCTCCTTTCCTGCGTCACGGTTATTTATCTAAAATCTCTCCGGATTTTTTCGCATAGCGCACCTTTTTGCCGTCAATCACTTTGTAGCCGATGCGTGTTGGCGCACCCGTTTTCGGGTCTAACGGCATCACTTTGGAAACGTGGATTGGCGCTTCTTTTTCAATAATGCCGCCTTGTGGATTCGCTTGCGACGGTTTCGCGTGCTTTTTCACGATGTTGACGCCTTCGACGATGACGCGGTTTTTCTTTGGAAATGCCGCCAGGATGACGCCTTGTTTGCCTTTGTCTTTGCCGGAGATTACTTGCACTTTATCACCTTTTTTTACATGCATCGCATTCGCACCTCCTTGAAACGTGATTCCGTTCCATTAAATAACTTCCGGAGCTAAAGAAATGATTTTCATAAAATCTTTCTCGCGCAATTCGCGGGCAACCGGTCCAAAAATCCGCGTACCGCGCGGGCTTTTGTCATCACGGATGATGACGCAGGCGTTTTCGTCAAAACGGATGTACGAACCGTCCGAACGGCGCACCCCGCGTTTCGTGCGGACGACGACTGCTTTCACAACTTGACCTTTTTTAACAACGCCACCTGGCGTCGCATCTTTAACCGTAGCGACAACGACATCGCCGATGTTCGCGTAACGGCGGCCCGAACCTCCGAGCACTTTAATGACAAGCACTTCGCGTGCGCCAGAGTTATCAGCTACTTTTAAGCGAGATTCTTGTTGAATCATCGACGAAACCTCCTTTCGGAATTATCTCCCCGAACTAAGTAAAGAACGATTATAGAACAACAGCCTTTTCGACGACTTCTACTAAACGGAAACGTTTCGTTGCCGACAGTGGGCGAGTTTCCATAATTTTAACGATGTCGCCGACTTTGGCAATATTTTGTTCATCATGTGCTTTATATTTTTTCGAGTATTTGACGCGTTTGCCGTATAACGGATGTTTTTTGTACGTTTCAACTAAAACGGTAATCGTTTTGTCCATTTTGTCCGATACGACCCGTCCGACGTACACTTTGCGTTGATTGCGTTCGCTCATTCCGCAAACCTCCTCTCAAACATTATTTATTGGCAGCAAGCTCGCGTTCGCGAATGATCGTTTTCATACGGGCGATGTCCTTGCGCACTTGGCGGATGCGCGCCGTGTTTTCCAGTTGGCCTGTCGCCAGCTGGAAGCGAAGGTTGAACAGCTCTTCCTTCAACGCTTGAATTTTTTGCTCGATTTCGGCAGTGGTCAAATCACGGATTTCTTTCGCTTTCATTACGCTTCACCACCAGTTTCTTCACGTTTTACAAATTTGCATTTGATCGGAAGTTTGTGAGAAGCCAAACGCAACGCTTCACGTGCCACTTCCTCGGAAACACCGCCCACTTCAAACATTACTTTGCCTGGTTTGACAACCGCGACCCAACCTTCCGGCGCCCCTTTACCGGAACCCATCCGCACTTCAAGCGGTTTGGCTGTATACGGCTTGGATGGGAAAATGCGAATCCATACTTTCCCGCCCCGTCTCATGTAACGGGTCATCGCCCGACGGGCTGCCTCAATTTGCCGGTTCGTAATCCAAGCCGATTCTAATGCTTGCAATCCGAATTCACCGAAATGAACTTCCGTACCGCCTTTCGCGCGGCCTTTCATCCGCCCGCGATGTTCACGGCGATATTTGACGCGTTTTGGCATTAACATGATTATTTTCCTCCTTCCTCAGCCTTTTTCTTTGTCGGAAGGACTTCCCCACGGTAAATCCATACTTTCACGCCGATTTTTCCGTACGTTGTATCCGCTTCTGCCGTCGCATAGTCAATGTCAGCGCGCAGCGTATGGAGTGGAACCGTCCCCTCGCTGTAATGTTCCGAACGAGCAATATCGGCACCGCCCAAACGGCCGGAAACCATCGTTTTAATCCCTTTCGCCCCAGCCCGCATCGCACGTTGAATCGCTTGTTTTTGCGCACGGCGGAACGAAACGCGGTTTTCCAACTGACGAGCGATGTTTTCGGCAACAAGTTTCGCGTCCAAATCCGGTTTTTTAATTTCGACGATGTTAATATGGACACGCTTGCCGGTTAATTGCGCGAGCGCTTTGCGGAGCGCTTCAACTTCCGAGCCGCCTTTCCCGATGACCATGCCCGGTTTCGCCGTATGGATCGTCACATTGACACGGTTGGCTGCACGTTCAATTTCCACATGGGAAACGGCCGCGTCTTGAAGGCGTTTGTTAATGTATTCGCGCACTTTTAAGTCTTCGTGCAACAGATCTGCATAGTCTTTTTCCGCATACCATCTCGATTCCCAGTCACGAATGATGCCGATGCGCAGACCGATCGGGTTGACCTTTTGACCCACGAATTATCCCTCCTTCTTTTCTGAAACGACGATTGTAATATGGCTTGTGCGTTTATTAATGGCGCTTGCCCGGCCCATCGCACGCGGACGGAAACGTTTGAGCGTCGGACCTTCGTCTACGTACGCCTGGGAAACGACCAAGTTGTTAATGTCCATGTCGTAGTTATGTTCAGCGTTGGCAACAGCCGATTTCAATACTTTTTCAATGATCGGGGAAGCGGCTTTCGGCGTATGACGTAAAATCGCGAACGCTTCGCCGACTTCTTTCCCGCGGATCAAATCAATGACTAAGCGTGCTTTACGAGGAGCGATGCGAACGGTTCTCGCAATAGCTTTAGCTTGCATGTTTCAGAACCTCCTCTCATTACCGTTTTGTTTTCTTGTCATCGCCGGCATGGCCGCGGAACGTGCGCGTCGGCGCAAATTCACCCAATTTGTGCCCGACCATGTCTTCTGTAATATATACCGGTACATGTTTGCGGCCATCATATACGGCGATCGTATGACCGACAAACTGCGGGAAGATCGTCGAACGGCGAGACCATGTTTTAATCACTTGTTTTTGCCCAGTTTCATTGAGCTTTTCAATTTTTTTCATCAAATGTTCATCACAAAACGGACCTTTTTTCAAGCTGCGACCCATAAGTGAACCTCCCTTCTTAATTGCGCTCGTTCATTACTTTTTGCGGCGACGGACGATGAATTTATCCGATTTGTTTTTCTTTTTGCGTGTTTTGTATCCGAGCGTCGGTTTGCCCCAAGGTGTCATCGGTGACTTACGCCCGATTGGCGCTTTCCCTTCCCCACCACCGTGCGGGTGGTCAACCGGGTTCATAACCGAACCGCGAACCGTTGGACGGATGCCTAACCAGCGAGCACGTCCTGCTTTCCCAACATTCACAAGTTCGTGTTGCTCATTGCCAACTTCGCCGACTGTTGCACGGCATTTTCCTAAAATCATGCGCACTTCACCAGAAGCGAGGCGGATGATAACGTATTTGCCCTCTTTCCCGAGCACTTGTGCTGATGTGCCGGCTGCACGCACTAATTGTCCGCCACGGCCCGGTTTTAGCTCAATGTTATGGACGAGCGTACCGACTGGAATGTTTTCGAGCGGCAGTGCATTGCCGACTTTAATGTCTGCATCCGGACCCGACATGATTTCCATGCCGACTTTCAAGTTTTTCGGTGCGAGAATGTAACGTTTCTCCCCGTCTGCATAGTTGATGAGCGCGATGTTCGCCGAACGGTTCGGATCGTATTCAATCGTAGCAACGCGTCCAGGAATTCCGTCTTTGTCGCGCTTAAAATCGATAATCCGGTATTGGCGTTTATGGCCACCGCCTTGATGGCGAACCGTAATTTTCCCTTGATTGTTGCGGCCTGCTTTTTTCTTTAACGGAGCAAGCAACGATTTTTCCGGCTGATCCGTCGTAATTTCCGAGAAATCAAGCACCGTCATGCCACGACGGCCGTTCGATGTCGGTTTATACTTTTTAATCGCCATCGTAATGTCCCTCCTTCGCGTTTAGTCTTACACTTCAAACAGTTCGATTTCTTTGCTGTCCGGCGTCAGCGTAACGATCGCTTTGCGGCGGCGGTTCGTATAACCGCTGTAACGGCCAACGCGTTTAAATTTCCCTTTATAGTTCATGATGTTGACTTTTTCGACTTTGACGCCAAAAATTTTCTCTACCGCGTCTTTCACTTCCGTTTTGTTCGCTTTGACGTCGACTTCAAACGTATATTTCCGTTCCCCGACCAAATTCATCGTATTTTCCGTGATGATGGGGCGCTTAATAATGTCGCGAGGGTCTTTCATTATGCAAGCACCTCCTCTACTTTCTCCACGGCCGCCTTCGTCATGACAAGTTTGTCATGGTTCAACACGTCAAGCACGTTGATGCCGTTGGCAGAAACGACTTTGACGCCCGGGATGTTGCGCGCCGACAAATAAACGTTCTCATTCAATTCGTCGGTTACAATGAGCGCCTTCCGGTCAACCGCGAGGTTAGTTAAAATTTTCACCATTTCTTTCGTTTTCGGTGCTTCAAGTGACAGTTGATCCAATACAACAATGTCGTTTTCGAGCACTTTCGAGGATAACGCCGATTTAATCGCTAAACGGCGGACTTTCTTCGGCAATTTGTAGCTGTAGCTGCGCGGAACCGGACCAAAGACCGTACCGCCGCCTCGCCATTGTGGAGCGCGAATCGAACCTTGGCGGGCGCGTCCAGTCCCCTTTTGACGCCAAGGCTTGCGGCCGCCGCCGCTCACTTCAGCGCGGTTTTTCGTTTTATGCGTTCCTTGGCGCATCGAGGCGCGTTGCATAATGACTGCTTCGAACAATACGTGTTTATTCGGTTCAATCCCAAAAACGGCATCGTTTAATTCGATTTCTCCGATCGTCTGTCCGTTTTGGTTATATAATGCTACTTTTGGCATTACGTAGTTCCTCCTTTCTTGGCCAAATGTTATTTCGCCTTCGCTTTAACGGCGCTTTTCACGATGACTAATCCTTTTCTCGGGCCCGGTACGTTGCCTTTAATGAGCAACAGGTTGCGTTCCGGGTCGATTTTGACAATTTTTAAGTTTTGAATCGTGACGCGTTCGCCGCCCGTACGGCCTGGCAAGTTTTTCGTTTTAAATACGCGGTTTGGCGCGATCGCCCCCATCGAACCTGGACGGCGATGGTAACGGGAGCCGTGAGCCATTGGTCCACGCGATTGGCCATGGCGTTTAATGACCCCTTGGAACCCTTTCCCTTTGGAAACGCCTGTGACATCGACGATGTCGCCTTCACTGAAAATGTCCACTTTCACTTCTTGGCCCACTTCATACTCATCAACGTTGGCGCCGCGAATTTCACGAATGAAGCGCTTAGGTGCCGTGTTTGCTTTGGCAGCATGGCCGATTTGCGGTTTGTTGGCGCGCTTGACGCTCAAATCTTCAAATCCTAATTGAATCGCTTCGTAACCGTCGTTTTCGACCGTTTTCTTTTGCAGCACAACGTTCGGCGTCGCTTCGATGACGGTTACCGGAATCAAATCGCCGTTTTCCGCAAATACTTGCGTCATACCGATTTTTCTTCCTAAGATTCCTTTCGTCATTTGTCACACCTCCTAGTCAATTGAATTAAAGTTTAATTTCAATATCAACGCCCGACGGCAAATCTAACCGCATTAACGAGTCAACGGTTTGCGGAGTCGGATTAATGATGTCGATCAAACGTTTATGTGTCCGCATTTCAAACTGTTCACGGGAGTCTTTGTATTTGTGAACGGCACGCAAAATGGTATAAACCGTTCTTTCCGTCGGCAACGGGATCGGACCCGATACCTTTGCCCCAGAACGTTTTGCGGTTTCGACGATTTTCTCCGCCGATTGGTCTAAAATCCGATGATCATAAGCTTTTAACCGAATACGAATTTTTTCTTTTGCCATTTGGTTTTCCCTCCTTCTTCGCCTATTTTCAAAAATAGACTTCTCCGCGGAAATTTCCTGCACATGGCCGTGGCAAAGCGGCCGGGTGTGTCAGCAACCTTCCGCTTCATCGCAGTCAAAGACCAACATTTGATATTATACTCGTATGTAAGCGAGATTGCAAGTGATTTCTTCGCTTTTCCCACACTTCTTCATTATACATAGCGGCCGCCTCATTTTCAATACACCTCCTGGCCGAGGAAAGATGAAAAGCCGCTGTCCATAAAAAATACATCGTTAGGCCGCTGTGGCCCACGAAGATTGATATACATGTCCCCTAAGAATGAACGTTGGCAAGCAAAAGAAAAAGGATGCCCGATTGATGGACATCCTTTTCACAACAATTACTCAATGATCTCCGATACAGAACCAGCGCCAACCGTGCGGCCGCCTTCGCGGATCGAGAATTTCGTTCCTTCCTCGATCGCGATCGGGGCGATCAGTTCAACTGTCATTTCAATGTTATCGCCAGGCATAACCATTTCCACGCCTTCCGGAAGCGTGATGATGCCCGTTACGTCCGTTGTACGGAAGTAGAATTGCGGGCGGTAGTTCGAGAAAAACGGAGTATGGCGTCCGCCTTCTTCTTTCGTCAAGACGTAAACTTGCGCTTTAAATTTCGTATGCGGCGTGATCGAGCCCGGTTTCGCCAATACTTGGCCGCGCTCAACTTCGTCACGGGATACACCGCGGAGAAGCGCACCGATGTTGTCCCCAGCTTCTGCTTGGTCAAGAAGCTTGCGGAACATTTCCACACCCGTAACCGTCGTCGTTTTCGGTTCATCCGAAAGACCGATGATTTCAACCGGATCACCGACTTTCAACGTACCGCGTTCAACACGGCCCGTCGCAACCGTACCGCGGCCCGTGATCGAGAAGACGTCCTCAACCGGCATCATGAACGGTTTGTCTACTTCGCGTTGCGGAGTCGGGATATACTCGTCAACCGCGTTCATCAGTTCAACGATTTTTTCTTCCCATTGCGGGTCGCCTTCAAGCGCTTTTAATGCCGAACCTTTGATGACCGGCACTTCGTCGCCCGGGAAGTCGTATTCAGAGAGAAGGTCGCGAACTTCCATTTCAACGAGTTCGAGCAATTCTTCGTCATCCACCATGTCGCATTTGTTCAAGAACACAACGATGTACGGAACACCGACTTGGCGGGAGAGAAGAATGTGTTCACGCGTTTGCGGCATCGGGCCGTCAGCAGCCGATACAACAAGGATCGCACCGTCCATTTGCGCCGCGCCCGTGATCATGTTTTTCACGTAGTCAGCGTGGCCCGGGCAGTCAACGTGCGCATAGTGACGGTTGTCTGTTTCATACTCAACGTGAGCCGTCGAAATCGTGATTCCGCGTTCACGCTCTTCCGGAGCCGCGTCGATTTGGTCGTACGCTCTCGCTTCCGCTTTTCCTTGTTTTGCAAGAACAGTCGTGATCGCAGCTGTCAACGTCGTTTTCCCATGGTCAACGTGGCCGATTGTGCCGATGTTGACGTGCGGTTTCGTACGCTCAAATTTCGCTTTAGCCATGAGAAAGATCCTCCTTAAAATAAAATATGGATTGATATAGTTAAGTAAGTATAGGATGCTTGGGAACAAAATGTTCCCAAGTCTTACATAAGTATTTATAGCGAAACTAGCAAGAGAAATCAATTACTCGCCTTTATTTTTTTTGATAATTTCATCGGCGATGTTTTTCGGAACTTCTTCGTAATGGTCAAATACCATTGAGAACGTTCCGCGCCCTTGCGTGTTCGAACGGAGCGATGTTGCATAGCCAAACATTTCGGCCAGCGGCACCATTGCGCGAACGACTTGGGCGTTTCCGCGCGCTTCCATCCCTTCGACACGGCCGCGGCGAGAGGTGATGTCACCCATAATGTCGCCGAGGTATTCCTCAGGGATGACAACTTCGACTTTCATGATCGGTTCAAGGAGAACCGGGTCACATTTTGTTGCTGCATTTTTCAGCGCTAAGGAAGCAGCTATTTTGAACGCCATCTCACTCGAGTCGACATCATGGTAGGATCCGTCGAACAGTTTCGCTTTAATATCCACAACCGGATAACCGGCTAGGACGCCGTTTTGCATCGCTTCTTCCAGTCCGGCTTGAACGGCCGGGACGTACTCTTTTGGAACAACCCCACCGACGATGGCATTTTCGAATTCGAAGCCTTCACCGCGCTCGTTCGGCGAGAATTCAATCCAAACGTGACCGTATTGACCACGCCCACCGGACTGACGAATGAATTTGCCCTCGACTTGTGCCGATTTGCGGAACGTTTCACGGTAAGCGACTTGCGGCGCACCAACGTTCGCTTCGACTTTGAATTCGCGGCGCATCCGGTCGACGATAATGTCAAGATGCAGCTCACCCATCCCGGAAATGATCGTTTGTCCTGTTTCCGGATCGGTATGGGCACGGAATGTCGGGTCTTCTTCTTGCAGTTTTTGCAACGCCTGACCCATCTTGTCTTGGTCGGCTTTCGATTTCGGTTCGATCGCCACCGAAATAACCGGCTCTGGGAATTGCATCGACTCTAGGATGACAAGGTTTTTCTCGTCACATAGAGTATCGCCGGTCGTCGTATCTTTTAAACCTACCGCCGCGGCAATGTCGCCGGCATATACCGTCGAGATTTCCTGGCGGTGGTTCGCGTGCATTTGCAGCAGGCGGCCGATCCGTTCGCGCTTCCGTTTCGTCGAGTTCATCACGTACGAACCGGAATCAAGCGTTCCGGAGTAGACGCGGAAGAACGTCAGCTTCCCGACGTACGGGTCAGTCATAATTTTGAATGCCAACGCCGAGAACGGAGCATCGTCGCGCGCTTCACGCGTTACTTCTTCTTCCGTATCCGGAATGGTGCCGCGAATGGCCGGGATGTCTATCGGAGACGGCAAGTAGTCAACAACGCCGTCAAGAAGCAGCTGAACGCCTTTGTTTTTAAAGGCCGAACCACAGAAGACCGGATAGAATTCAACGCTGATCGTCGCCTTACGGATGGCAGCTTTCAGCTCTTCTTTCGTAATTTCTTCCCCTTCCAAATATTTCATCATCAGCTCTTCATCGAGTTCCGCAACCGCCTCAATGAGTTTGCCATGATATTCTTCAGCCAGATCGCGGTAGTCTTCCGGAATTTCGATGCGTTCGATGTTTTTGCCAAGGTCGTCGTGGTAATGGTATGCACACATTTCCACGAGGTCAATAATGCCGGTGAATTGGTCTTCAGCGCCGATCGGCAACTGCACCGGATGAGCATTCGCTTGCAAACGGTCATGGAGCGTTTTTACCGCATACAAGAAGTCCGCACCGATTTTGTCCATTTTGTTGACGAATACAATCCGCGGAACACCATATGTAGTCGCTTGACGCCAAACTGTTTCCGTTTGCGGCTCGACACCGGATTGGGCGTCAAGAACTGTAATGGCTCCGTCCAACACGCGCAGCGAGCGCTCAACCTCAACCGTGAAGTCGACGTGCCCCGGCGTGTCGATAATGTTGATGCGATGGCCTTTCCATTGAGCCGTTGTCGCCGCCGACGTAATCGTAATCCCGCGCTCCTGCTCTTGCTCCATCCAGTCCATCGTGGCTGCGCCTTCATGCACTTCCCCGATTTTATGAACGCGGCCTGTGTAGAACAGTATCCGTTCCGTCGTCGTCGTTTTCCCGGCGTCAATGTGCGCCATGATCCCTATGTTGCGAGTGTTTTCTAAGGAGAACTCTCTTGCCATAGTGGTTATTTTCTCCTTCCTTACAAAATAAAATATAAGTAGATGGCGTCGCCATCTATGGCGCAATCCTCTTTGTGTTAGAGAAGTTATATACACGCAGCCGAAAGGGCCACAATATATAGGAATATAGGTGAACAGGCAACATGAGTCGTGCCTTCTCACCTATTTCCTTTGAGCAGCGCCTATTACCAACGGTAATGAGCAAACGCTTTGTTCGCTTCAGCCATTTTATGCGTATCTTCGCGTTTTTTCACCGCTGCACCCGTGTTGTTGGCTGCATCCATAATCTCGTTCGCCAAGCGTTCTTCCATCGTTTTTTCACCGCGAAGGCGGGAATATTGCACGAGCCAACGCAACCCGAGGGACACGCGGCGATCCGGACGGACTTCAACCGGAACTTGGTAGTTCGCCCCACCGACGCGGCGAGCACGCACTTCCAACACCGGCATGACGTTTTTCAACGCTTGTTCAAACACTTCCATTGGGTCTTTACCCGTGCGGTCACGGATAATATCAAAAGCAGTGTAAAGAATTTTTTGTGCTTTCGACTTTTTCCCGTCAATCATCATTTTATTGATCAAACGGGTGACAAGTTTTGAATTGTAAATCGGGTCTGGCAATACGTCACGTTTAGCAACAGGGCCTCTACGTGGCATAGTTTTTCCTCCCTTCAGGAAAAAAATCCTCTTTCATTCATTATTTTTTCGCTGCTTTTGGCTTTTTCGCGCCGTATTTCGAACGGCCTTGCATCCGGTTCGCTACGCCCGCCGTATCCAATGCACCGCGGACGATATGGTAGCGCACCCCTGGCAAGTCTTTAACACGTCCGCCACGAATGAGCACGACGCTATGTTCTTGCAAGTTGTGGCCGATTCCCGGAATGTAAGCCGTCACTTCAATCCCGTTCGTCAGACGGACACGAGCGTACTTCCGGAGCGCCGAGTTCGGTTTTTTCGGCGTCATTGTGCCGACACGCGTGCATACGCCGCGTTTTTGCGGAGACGACACGTTCGTTTGTTCTTTTTTGAAGCTGTTGTACCCTTTGTTCAATGCAGGGGATTTTGACTTAAATACTTTTTTCTCGCGTCCTTTGCGGACTAATTGGTTAATTGTAGGCATTGAAAAATCCTCCTTTCACATGCATCGTTTAAGCCCACATATCCAGGTGGTTCATTGTTTATGCAAACAAAGATTTTAAAGGCGAAGCACTCAACGAAGAATCGCCACCGCAGCTGCGCCGACCTGGATCTTGCATGCCTTGCCGAGTTTTTTCATTGAATCGACTTTCGTGACTGGCACATTCGCCTCATTGGCTGCTGCCATCACTTTTTCGATGATTGGCAAGTCGGCATCTTCGGCTACGATCACTTCCGTTGCCTTCCCTTCCTTTAAAGCCCTTATCGTTTGTTTGGTTCCAATGACGACCTTCCCAGCCTGCAATACTTTTTCATAAGACATGTAACATATCCTCCAAAGTACCAGGTTGTTGGAACACCTTTATTAGACTACCACTTTCTCCGTCCGTTGTCAACTGTATTTTTTATCAAGGAAGGGCCGGCCAAGAGCCACTTAGCCGGCCGCGCTTTTTCGTTTTATTTAGACGGAACGGTGTCGCCAGCCGTTTCCTTCTTGACGGCAGGCTTTACGTTGCGGTAGCGGGCCATACCTGTTCCGGCCGGGACAAGTTTGCCGATAATGACGTTTTCTTTCAAGCCGAGCAACTCGTCCCGTTTTCCTTTGATCGCCGCATCGGTTAAGACGCGCGTCGTTTCTTGGAACGAAGCCGCCGACAAGAACGAATCCGTTTCAAGCGACGCTTTCGTAATGCCAAGCAGCACCGGGCGGGCTGTTGCCGGCCGCTTTCCTTCGCGGATAGCCTGCGTATTGACATCCGTAAACTGGTGAACATCCAAAAGCGTGCCCGGCAGCACATCCGTATCGCCGGCATCGATAACGCGCACTTTGCGCAGCATTTGCCGCACCATCACCTCAATGTGCTTATCGCTAATTTCGACCCCTTGCATCCGGTACACCTTTTGCACTTCACGGAGCAAGTATTCTTGAACGGACGTAATATCTCGTACGCGCAGCAGCTGTTTCGGATCAACCGAGCCTTCCGTTAACTCCTGGCCGCGTTCAACGTGCTGCCCTTCTTCGACTTTTAGACGTGCATTGTATGGGGCTACATACGAGCGCGTCTCGACTTCGCTTTGCACAACGATTTCGTACTGATGGTCACGGGTTTCGTTAATCGAGACAACCGTACCATCAATTTCTGAAATAACCGCTTGCCCTTTCGGGTTGCGCGCTTCAAACAGCTCTTGCACCCGCGGCAAACCTTGGGTGATATCGTCCCCGGCGACGCCGCCCGTATGGAACGTCCGCATTGTCAGCTGCGTACCCGGCTCGCCGATTGATTGAGCGGCGATAATACCGACCGCCTCGCCAACTTCAACGTCCATGCCCGTCGCCATGTTGCGACCGTAACATTTTTTGCACACACCGTGACGCGTGTTACAAGCAAAGACGGAGCGAATCCATACTTCCGTAACACCGGCCTTGACGATCTCATTCGCGATATCTTCAGTAATCATCTCATCTTTCCGGACGATTACTTTGCCCGTTTCCGGATGGTGCACCGTTTTGTGCGCATAGCGGCCGACAAGCCGTTCCTCAAGCTTGACGACGACTTCCGTACCGTCCGTTAACGCGCGCGCCAAAATGCCGCGGTCGGTGCCGCAGTCTTCTTCACGGACGATGACATCTTGCGCCACGTCAACGAGACGTCTCGTGAGATAGCCCGAATCGGCCGTTTTCAACGCCGTATCCGCCAACCCTTTCCGAGCGCCGTGCGTCGAGATGAAGTACTCCAATACCGTTAAGCCTTCGCGGAACGACGATTTGATCGGCAGCTCGATAATCCGGCCCGCCGGGTTGGCCATCAAGCCGCGCATCCCTGCGAGCTGCGTAAAGTTCGACGCGTTCCCCCGCGCTCCGGAATCGCTCATCATAAAGATCGGGTTGCGCTTATCGAGCGATTTCATCAACCGATCTTGGATTTTATCTTTCGCCGCGCTCCAAACGGAGATAACGCGTTCATACCGCTCTTCGTCGGTAATCAACCCGCGGCGGAACTGCTTCAAAACGGTGTCAACTTTCGCTTGTGCTTCATCCAAAATTTCTTGTTTTTCCGGCAAAACAACGATATCAGCAACGCCGATCGTAATGCCGGCTTTCGTTGAGTATTTGAAACCGAGATCTTTCATGCGGTCGAGCATCTTTGATGTTTCGGTAATTTTGAACCGCTTGAATACTTCGGCGATAATTTGCCCAAGCACTTTTTTCTTAAACGGCGGCACAAGTTCGCGCTTGCGGATCTCTTCGCGCACGTCGGTCCCTTTGTCAAGGAAATATTTATCCGGTGTCCGCCCTTCGATATTTTCCGTCGTCGGCTCGTTAATGTACGGGAACGACTTCGGCAAAATTTCGTTGAAAATGAGCTTCCCAACCGTCGTCAGCAGCAGTTTGTTGTTTTGTTCCTCGGTAAACGTTTCGTTTTTCAGCGAGCCGGCATGGACAGCGATGCGTGAATGGAGATGGACATAACCGTTATGGTAGGCGAGCAGCGCCTCGTCCGTATCCTTGAATACCATGCCCTCGCCGACTGCCCCCTCGCGTTCCATCGTCAAGTAATAGTTTCCTAAAACCATGTCTTGCGAAGGGGTAACGACCGGCTTTCCATCTTTCGGGTTCAAAATGTTTTGCGCCGCCAGCATCAACAAGCGTGCTTCAGCCTGTGCCTCGGCCGACAGCGGCACGTGCACCGCCATTTGGTCGCCGTCAAAGTCCGCATTGTACGCCGTACAAACGAGCGGATGAAGACGGATCGCCCGGCCTTCGACAAGCGTCGGCTCAAACGCCTGAATCCCGAGGCGGTGGAGCGTCGGGGCACGGTTTAACAACACCGGATGCTCTTTAATGACGTCTTCAAGTACATCCCATACCTCAGGGTGTACGCGTTCAATTTTCCGTTTTGCGCTTTTAATGTTATGCGCCAAGCCCCTCTCGACAAGCTCCTTCATGACGAACGGCTTAAACAGCTCGAGCGCCATTTCTTTCGGCAGCCCGCATTGATACATTTTTAAGTTCGGACCGACAACAATGACGGAACGGCCGGAATAGTCGACCCGTTTGCCGAGCAAGTTTTGCCGGAAGCGTCCTTGCTTTCCTTTCAGCATATGGGAAAGCGACTTTAATGGGCGGTTCCCCGGCCCAGTGACCGGGCGGCCGCGGCGGCCGTTGTCGATCAAAGCATCGACTGCCTCTTGCAGCATCCGTTTCTCGTTTTGAACGATAATGTTCGGCGCGCCAAGGTCAAGCAACCGTTTCAGACGGTTGTTGCGGTTAATCACACGGCGGTATAAATCGTTTAAGTCCGATGTCGCAAACCGTCCTCCATCGAGTTGGACCATCGGGCGGAGTTCCGGCGGAATGACTGGCAGTACATCGAGCACCATCCAAGCCGGGTCGTTTCCCGAGCTGCGGAACGCCTCAAGCACTTCAAGGCGTTTAATGATGCGGGCGCGCCGCTGCCCTTGCGCCGTTTTCAACTCTTCTTTCAGTGTAGTTACTTCTTTATCCAAGTCGATGTCTTGGAGAAGCTTTTTAATCGCCTCCGCCCCCATCGATGCTTGGAACGACTGGCCGTATTTCTCGCGATAGGCGCGGTATTCTTTTTCCGATAACAACTGTTTTTTCTCAAGCGGCGTATCGCCCGGGTCGGTGACGACGTAAGAAGCAAAGTAAATCACTTCCTCGAGCGCCCGTGGCGACATGTCAAGCACAAGACCCATCCGGCTCGGGATGCCTTTAAAATACCAGATGTGCGAAACGGGAGCGGCGAGCTCGATATGACCCATCCGTTCGCGGCGGACTTTTGAACGCGTCACCTCGACGCCGCAGCGGTCACAAACAACCCCTTTGTAACGGACGCGCTTATATTTGCCGCAATGGCACTCCCAGTCTTTCGTCGGGCCGAAAATGCGCTCACAAAACAGGCCGTCTTTTTCCGGCTTTAACGTCCGGTAGTTGATCGTTTCCGGTTTTTTGACTTCACCGTACGACCAAGAGCGAATTTTCTCCGGGGAAGCGAGCCCGATTTTCATATACTCGAATTTATTGACATCTAGCAAGGGGTATACCTCCCTCTTTGATCCGTCGGTTTTGCTCCAAGGCTTGTTCGCCAACCGTTCGCTTCAATGGCCGCGGGCGGGGAAATGCTCCCCGCCTTGCCGCCATTGCCGGTTACTCTTTCGTCACCGCGTCTTTTTCTTCGTCAACCTCTTCCGGCTCGATCGGCTTAACGTCGACCATAATCGCATCCGGCGCATGGTCATCGTCGTCGTCAAAGTTTTCCATGTTGATTTCTTGCTCATCACCTGTCAAAATCGTGACGTCCATCCCTAAACTTTGCAGCTCCTTAATCAACACTTTAAACGACTCCGGCACGCCCGGCTCCGGAATGTTTTCCCCTTTGACGATCGCTTCGTATGTTTTGACGCGGCCGACAACGTCGTCGGATTTAACAGTCAAAATTTCTTGCAATGTGTATGCCGCACCGTACGCTTCAAGCGCCCATACCTCCATCTCGCCGAAACGCTGGCCGCCAAACTGTGCCTTGCCGCCGAGCGGCTGCTGGGTGACGAGTGAGTACGGACCTGTTGAACGGGCATGAAGCTTGTCATCAACCATGTGGGCGAGCTTAATCATATACATAATACCGACCGACACGCGGTTGTCAAACGGTTCACCCGTCCGCCCGTCATATAGCACGGTTTTGGCATCACGCGCCATGCCGGCTTCTTCAAGAATGTTCCAAACATCTTCCTCCGTCGCTCCGTCAAAGACCGGAGAAGCGATATGCAAGCCGAGCTTTCGCGCCGCCATGCCAAGATGCAGCTCAAACACTTGCCCGATGTTCATCCGCGATGGAACGCCGAGCGGGTTTAACATGATGTCAACCGGCGTGCCATCGGGCAAGAACGGCATATCTTCTTCTGGAAGAATACGGGAAATAACACCTTTGTTCCCATGGCGACCCGCCATTTTGTCACCTTCGGAAATTTTCCGCTTCTGCACGATGTAGACGCGGACAAGTTGGTTGACGCCTGGCGGGAGTTCGTCGCCATCTTCGCGGTTAAATACTTTCACGTCAAGAACAATACCGCCGCCGCCGTGCGGGACGCGCAGCGACGTATCGCGCACCTCACGCGCTTTTTCACCAAAGATGGCATGGAGCAACCGCTCCTCGGCCGTCAATTCGGTCATCCCTTTTGGCGTCACTTTGCCGACGAGCAAGTCGCCGTCCTTTACTTCGGCGCCGATGCGGACGATGCCGCGCTCATCCAAGTTTTTCAACGCATCTTCACCGACGTTCGGGATGTCGCGCGTAATTTCTTCCGGACCGAGTTTCGTGTCGCGCGATTCCGCCTCGTATTCCTCAATGTGGACCGATGTGTACACGTCTTCTTTAACAAGGCGCTCACTCATGATGATGGCATCTTCGTAGTTGTAGCCGTCCCACGTCATAAAGGCAACGAGCACATTGCGACCAAGCGCCAGTTCACCTTTATCCATCGACGGGCCGTCAGCCAAAATTTCACCCTTTTCGACGATATCGCCTTTTTTCACGATCGGCCGTTGGTTGTAGCAAGTGCCTTGGTTGGAACGAATAAACTTCAGCAACCGATATTTATCTAGATCACCCTTGACTTCTTTGCCGTCGACCTCAATGAGTCGCCGTACCCAAATTTCCTTTGCCTCAACACGTTCGACAATGCCGCGGTGCTTGCAAATAACCGCCGCACCCGAATCTTTCGCTGAAACATACTCCATTCCTGTACCGACGATCGGCGCTTCCGGTTCTAACAGCGGCACTGCTTGACGCTGCATGTTCGCGCCCATCAAAGCGCGGTTGGAGTCGTCATTCTCCAAAAACGGGATGCATGCCGTCGCCGCGGAAACAACTTGCTTCGGCGACACGTCCATGTAGTCGACGCGGTCGCGCTTCACAACGATGTTTTCACCGCGGAAACGGGCGATGACATTTTCTTCAAGGAACGTCCCGTCTTCCGCAAGCGGCACGTTCGCTTGCGCCACAACGTAATTGTCTTCTTCATCGGCCGTCAAATAGTCGATTTGGTCCGTTACTTTTCCCGTCTCCGGATCAACGCGCCGGTACGGCGTTTCAATAAAACCGAATTTGTTCACCTTCGCATACGTGGACAATGAGTTGATCAACCCGATGTTCGGGCCTTCCGGCGTCTCGATCGGACACATCCGCCCATAATGCGAATAGTGGACATCGCGCACTTCAAATCCGGCGCGCTCGCGCGTCAATCCGCCAGGGCCAAGCGCAGAAAGGCGGCGTTTATGCGTCAACTCAGCCAACGGGTTCGTCTGATCCATAAACTGCGACAGCTGCGAGCTGCCAAAAAATTCCTTAATCGCCGCGATCACCGGGCGAATGTTGATGAGCTGCTGCGGTGTAATCGTGTTCGTATCTTGGATCGACATGCGCTCACGCACGACGCGCTCCATCCGCGACAAGCCGATGCGGAATTGGTTTTGCAACAGTTCGCCGACTGAACGGAGACGGCGGTTGCCTAAATGGTCGATGTCGTCCGTATCGCCGACACCGTGAAGCAAGTTGAAGAAATAACTGATCGAGGCAATGATGTCCGCCGGCGTAATATGTTTGACATCTTCGGCGATAAAACCGTTGCCGATGATGTTGATCACCTTTTCATTGTCTGGGTCATTCGGCGCGTAAATTTTCACCGTCTGCACCTCAATCGGACCGTCCGCCACTCCTTCAGCCGGGCGGTGCATCTGCAGTCCGACTCCTTTTTCCAAATACGGCAACAGGCGGTTCAGCATCCGGCGGTCGATGATGGCCCCAGCCTCAGCGATGACTTCTCCCGTTTCCGGATCGACGATCGTTTCTGCCAGCCGCTGGTTAAACAAGCGGTTTTTAATATGAAGTTTTTTGTTGATTTTATAGCGTCCTACACTGGCCAGATCGTATCGTTTCGGGTCAAAAAAGCGCGACGCAAGCAAACTTTTCGCGTTCTCTAGGGTTGGCGGCTCACCCGGGCGGAGACGCTCATAAATTTCGATCAACGCTTTTTCCGTGCTGTCGGTATTATCTTTTTCAAGCGTATTTCGCAAATATTCGTTATCACCAAGCAAGTCGACGATTTCTTGGTCGGAGCTGAACCCAAGCGCACGAAGAAGCACCGTAACAGGCAATTTACGGGTGCGGTCGATACGAACGTAAACGACGTCTTTCGCATCGGTTTCATATTCGAGCCATGCGCCGCGGTTCGGAATCACTGTTGCCGAATAGCCGCGTTTCCCGTTTTTATCGATTTTATCACTGTAATAGACGCTTGGCGAGCGGACGAGCTGGGAGACGATCACACGCTCCGCCCCGTTGATGATAAACGTGCCCGTTTCCGTCATCAGTGGAAAATCACCCATGAACACGTCTTGTTCTTTCACTTCGCCCGTCTCTTTATTGATGAGGCGAACTTTCACGCGAAGCGGCGCCGCATATGTAACGTCGCGTTCTTTTGCCTCTTCAACCGAATATTTTGGCTCTCCTAAGCTATAGTCGATAAATTCAAGAGAGAGATTGCCGGAAAAGTCCTCGATCGGAGAAATTTCCTTGAACATTTCCCGCAGTCCTTCATCGAGAAACCATTGGTACGAAGACGTTTGGATTTCAATCAAGTTCGGCAATTCCAGCACTTCGCTAATGCGTGCATAACTTCTTCGTTGGCGGTGTCGCCCGTATTGAACTAGTCGGCCTGTCAAGAGTGATTCACCCCTCAAATGTAGACATTAGTGAAAACCGGAAGCGGAACATCGCGTCCATCCACCTGGCTGGCCGGATAGCCGCCAAGGCAGTCTGGGCGCTCCGTCATTCCGGGGCAAAGCGCTAGGCATGCATACGGCCGGCCCCCCGCCGTCCGAACGGAAACGGCTCGGCTGTGGCACCACCGTTTCGTTAAGGGGATTCAACATGCTCCCGGCGCGAGGAAACCAGGCGTTGGATGGAGAAAAAAAGAAAATGGTTTCTATCCAGTAGAAAACCATATGTTTAGCTATTTATTGATTTTATCATTTTTTCCATTGTATCCAAAATTATACGTCATCCCCTTTACACGGGAAATGTGCATATTTAGCATTTTATAATGCTACCACAATAAAAAAACGGTGTCAACATTTTTTCGACTTTATGATATAATATCCTTTTTTCTTCGCGACGACCTCTACAGCGGCAAACCATTCATTCAGCTTTTGCAGCGCAGATGGAGCACCTTGTTTCTTTTGAATGACAACCCATAGTTCCCCATTATGGACTAGATGATCCCGACTTTGTTCAAAAATCGCATGGACAACCCGCTTGCCGGCCCGGATCGGCGGATTGGTGACAATCGCCGCAAACCGCTGTTCCCCAACTTCCGAAAACAAGTCGCTTTTATAAATCATCGCATTATGGATGCCGTTTGCTCGCCTGTTTTCTTCCGCCAGCTCTAACGCCCGCTCATTAACATCGATCATCTGGATGCGGCGGTCAGGAAACGATTTGGCTAGGGCGAGCCCAATCGGCCCGTACCCACAGCCGACATCCAACAAATCGCCGGCAACGTCCGGTTGTTGAAATGTTTCAATCAGCAAACGCGTGCCGAAATCGACCTCGCGCTTTGAGAATACTCCACTGTCGGTCGTAAAGCGGAATTCGTGCCCTCGCAATGTAAACGTCCATGTTTCCGGTTTCCGCTCCGACGTCGGTCTGGCCGAATAGTAATGTTCATTCACAACAACCCCTCCTTTGTTGGCAAGCATCATCACCCTTCATTACTATAGTGTAACAAAAAAGAGGCCGCCCCTTGCCCGGGTCAGCCCCTTTTTTATCGCGACGCCATTACTTCACTTCAACTTTCGCGCCAACTTCTTCAAGTTTTGCTTTAATTTCTTCAGCTTCCTCTTTCGAAACAGCTTCTTTGACCGGTTTCGGCGTGTTGTCAACCAAGTCTTTCGCTTCTTTCAAGCCGAGGCCAGTGATTTCGCGAACGACTTTGATGACTTTGATTTTTTGCGCGCCGGCATCAGCGAGGATGACATCAAATTCTGTTTTCTCAGCTGCTGCTTCAGCGCCAGCTGCTGCGCCGCCAGCAACAACAACCGGAGCCGCGGCCGTTACGCCGAATTCTTCTTCAATCGCTTTGACTAATTCATTTAATTCCAATACCGTCATATTTTTCACTGCTTCAATGATTTGTTCTTTCGTCATCGTCATTTCCTCCTTGTGTAATGTTCGTTATGCACATCGATATGCGCCATTACGCGCCTTGTTCTTCTTGTTTGTCGGCCACTGCCTTAACCGCAAGCGCAAAGTTGCGGATTGGGGCTTGAAGAACGCTAAGCAACATCGAGAGCAACCCTTCGCGGGACGGAAGTTTCGCCAAGGCGTCGATTTCTTCTTTGCTGGCGACGTTTCCTTCAATGACGCCGCCTTTGATTTCCAACGCCTCGTGCGTTTTGGCAAACTCGCTTAAAACTTTCGCCGGCGCTACAACATCTTCATTGCTGAATGCGATGGCGTTCGGGCCGGTAAACACCTCATTCAATCCTTCTAGGCCGATTTCCGCGAGCGCCCGGCGGGTCATCGTGTTTTTGTACACTTTGAACTCAATGCCTGCTTCGCGCAGCTGTTTGCGCAGCTCGGTCATTTCCGCCACGTTTAAGCCGCGGTAATCGACGATGACGGTCGCCTTGCTGGCACGGAATTTCTCCGCGATCTCAGCGACCACTTGTTTTTTCAGTTCAATCGCGCTCGACACGTCCTGCACCTCCTGCAAAGAAAATGGTGGAATACCACTTATACCGTTTGGCCGTTCAATAAAAAACCCCCATGCCGCGTAGACATGGAGGTATCGTTCAACGCACCGCGATCAACAGCGCATTGTCTATCGTCCACATACCTCGGTAGGAAATTAAGCCTAGAGCAGGCACCTACTGTCTACGGTACAAATGATATTCGGTTTTCAGCCAAATAGCATTTTATCAGACTAATGGATAAAAGTCAACCGTTATTGCGCAACCGCTACGGTCGTCGGGTCCACTTTAATACCAGGGCCCATCGTTGACGTAATCGTCACGTTTTTGACATACGTCCCTTTAGCCGCTGCCGGTTTGGCTTTCAAAATCGCTTCGTAAACCGTCGCAAAGTTTTCAACCAACTTTTCGCTGTCAAACGATACTTTGCCGATCGGCACGTGAATGTTACCGGCTTTGTCGACGCGGTATTCTACTTTACCAGCTTTGATTTCTTGCACCGCTTTCGTTACGTCAAACGTGACCGTGCCGGTTTTCGGGTTCGGCATTAACCCTTTCGGACCTAAAATGCGTCCGAGTTTCCCGACTTCACCCATCATGTCCGGCGTAGCGACAACGACGTCAAAGTCAAACCATCCTTGTTGGATTTTGTTAATATATTCCGTATCGCCAACATAGTCAGCGCCAGCTGCTTCTGCTTCTTTCGCTTTTTCCCCTTTCGCGAACACTAACACGCGCGCCACTTTCCCTGTGCCGTGCGGCAGAACGACAGCACCGCGAATTTGTTGGTCCGCTTTTTTCGGGTCAACACCTAAACGAAACGCGACTTCAACCGTCGCATCAAATTTTGCGACGTTCGTTTTTTTCACGAGCTCGATCGCTTCAGCAACCGGATAGGCTTTGAAGCGGTCAACGAGCTTCAACGCTTCTAAGTACTTTTTCCCTCTTTTCGGCATCTCAAAATCCTCCTCGATTGTGGTTTTAGCGGAAAAAACCTCCCACGATGAAACAACCTTCGCTTCTTTCGAAGGTGGACCATTCAGCAGACAGCCGCCTTCTGAAAGGACTGTCCTTCATTCAATCATAAAAGACCTTTTTTTGCCCATGGAGAGAGAGGTTGCGGAATACGCAACCCCCCCCCGGACAGCACGTCGGCCTTAGTCTTCAATCACGATGCCCATGCTGCGAGCCGTGCCTTCAACCATGCGCATGGCTGCTTCAATGCTCGCCGCATTCAAATCCGGCATTTTCAACTCGGCAATCTCACGCACTTTGTCGCGCTTGATCGTCGCCACTTTGTTGCGGTTCGGTTCGCCGGAGCCCGATTCGATGCCGGCCGCTTTTTTCAACAATACAGCGGCTGGCGGCGTTTTCGTGATGAATGTAAATGAACGGTCCTCAAAAACCGTAATTTCAACCGGAATGATCAACCCTGCTTGGTCGGCTGTACGGGCATTAAACTCTTTACAAAACGCCATAATATTAACACCGGCTTGACCTAACGCAGGACCTACTGGCGGCGCCGGATTCGCTTTCCCTGCAGGAATTTGCAGTTTGACGATCTTGATTACTTTTTTCGCCACGAGACACACCTCCTTAAGTCCGTGATGTGGTAATAGGGATTGCCCCTCCCACTCATTTGGCTCTATATAGAAAGAGCCGCTCCATATCTCCCGTTTCCGTCGGGAGGATCAGCGCATAAAGCACGTTTGCTCCCTTATACAGCGCGTATAAGTTCATCGCTGCATGCCTTGTCTAAAACTCAAGACATACTGACTTTAAAATATTATCACTTTTCAATAGTGATTGCAAGTTGTTTTCCATTAGATTTTTTCTATTTGCGAAAACTCCAACTCCATCCGCGTTTCGCGCCCGAACATGTCGACAAGCAGCTTCACCTTATGTTTATCAGGGTCAATCGCTTCAATTTTTCCGGTGAAATTCGCAAACGGACCTTCTTTAATCCGGACCGTCTCGCTGACCTCATAGTCGACATCAACATCAGCGAGCGGCATGCCCATCCGCTTCAAAATCATTTTTACTTCTTCCTCCATGAGCGGTGTCGGTTTCGAACCGGCTCCGCTCGAACCGACAAACCCGGTCACGCCCGGTGTGTTGCGCACGACGTACCATGAATCATCGGTCATGACCATTTCAACGAGCACATAGCCAGGAAATACTTTCCTTTTTGTCGTTTTCCGTTTTCCATTCTTAATGTCCGTTTCCGTCTCCTCTGGGACGACAACCCGGAAAATTTTATCTTGCATCCCCATTGATTCAACGCGTTTTTCCAAATTGGCTTTCACTTTATTTTCGTATCCCGAATATGTATGGACGACATACCAGTTTTTCTCCATCAGCGAGCCTCCCTAGGGCGGTTTTCATTTTGTGTTTTTGCGCAAAACAAAAACCCGTTGCCGGGTTCCATACTCGTACGATTATCTTTCATTATAGCATATCATTCGCCCGCTTATTCAAACACAAGGCGAATTAACTGCGAAATGCCGAGATCAACAACGGCAAAAAAGATGGTGAAGAACGCCACCGTGGCCAACACAACCGCCGTATAGTTGACTAGCTCCTTTCTGTTTGGCCAACTTACCTTTTTCAGTTCGCGTACGACTTCTTTAAAAAAGTTGGTTACTCGCTGCATCACTCGTACCTCCACGATTGCTCAAAACTGTCCCCACCGCTCACTTTGTTTCACGATGGGCGGTATGTTTGTTGCATGTTGGGCAAAATTTATTGGCCATTAGGCGCTCACCAAGGCGGTTTGCCTGTTTTGTAGTCGTATAGTTCCGGCTTCCACACTGCGCGCAAGCGAGCGTTACTTTTTGGCGCATAAACATTTCACCGTTCCCGTAAGATGTCCATAAAAATTTATCATATCAACGTTTCTGCTGTCAATGCCATGTTTTCGTCTGCCCTTGGCGCAGGCCGGTGCGCCGCCTATAAACTAATCTCCCGATATTCCAAATATTTCTCAAGCTTCCGTTTGACCCGTTGCAAAGCGTTATCGATCGATTTAACATGGCGGTTCAACTCTTCAGAAATCTCTTGGTACGAACGCCCATCCAAATATAGAGCAAGCACTTTCCGCTCGAGGTCGCTTAGCAGCTCTGCCATCTTCAGCTCAATATCGTCGACTTCCTCGCGGTTGACAATCAATTCTTCCGGATCTGTCGCCTGCGCGCCGGACAACACGTCCATCAGCGTCCGGTCTGATTCGTCATCGTAAATGGGCTTGTCCAAGGAAACGTAAGAATTGAGCGGAATGTGTTTTTGGCGGGTCGCCGTTTTAATGGCGGTGATCATTTGCCTTGTGATACAAAGCTCTGCAAACGCTTTAAACGAAGAGAGCTTGTCTCCTTTAAAATCACGGACTGCCTTATACAGCCCGATCATCCCTTCCTGCACGATATCTTCCCGATCAGCCCCGACTAAAAAGTATGAGCGGGCTTTGGCGCGCACGAAGTTTTGGTATTTGTGAATTAAAAAATCAAGTGCTTCTCCATCCCCTTTATGAACAAGTGCGACAAGTTGTTCATCCTCCAGCTTTTGATAGTCCCTTACCTTGTCTACTTTGAAGCATTCCCCCACGCTGATCCCCCCGACCGCATCAATCGCTAACATTTATTATACAGTACAAATTTTTACAGCGTCAACCGCTCATTTTTGCCCTCTTCGCCATTTTTCAAAAATTTCGGCAACTTTATCATTGAGCGGCATTTTTGAAATCGGGGTGCGGTATCTTATATCCCGCAGCTTTTTGGAAATGTCCCGCTCGACCGTCTCGATTTCGTATAGCAGTTCGCGCGCCGATTTGCGCAAGGCGCCTTGGCTGAACACCGTCCATTGTTCCGTATAATCAGATGTCGCTACATATACCTTTGTGCGCGCATTCATGAACGTTTTTGCCAACCGTTCAATCCGTTCATCAGCTGTTTCATGTTCTTTTGTAAAAATGACGTCGATATCGTAATGTTTATACTTTTTCTCGTTTCCTTGCACGAGGTGGGCATCAAACACGATCACAACATGATCCCCGGTGAACCCTTTGTAATCGGCCATCTTATCAATCAGCAAATCCCTTGCCGCGGCAAGATCGCCCTCCTCTTTTAACCGGCGCAACGCCGGCCATGCCCCGATGATGTTGTAGCCGTCAACGATCAAAATGTTCATCGGCTACTCTCCTAATGGATACCGTTTCCGGTACACCTCATACATGAGCAGACCGGCGGCAACGGACGCATTGAGCGAGGTGACATGCCCGCGCATCGGCAGCCGGAATAGAAAATCGCACTTTTCAAGCACTAAGCGGCTGATGCCTTTTCCTTCGCTGCCGATCACAAGCGCCAGCGGCATCGTGCCGTCAAGCATACGGTAGTCGTCTTTGGCAGACGCGTCGGTGCCGGCTATCCAAACCCCCCGCTCTTTTAGTTCGTCGATCGTCCGCGCCAAGTTCGTCACGCGCGCGACTGGAACGTGCTCAATCGCTCCAGTGGACGCCTTCGCAACCGTTGATGTCAGCCCGACGGAACGCCGCTTCGGGATGATGAGACCGTGCGCTCCGACCGCATCGGCCGTCCGCATGATGGCGCCTAAATTATGGGGATCCTCGAGCTCGTCCAACACAAGGAAAAACGGCGCCTCTTCCCGTCGAGCGGCGCGGGCGAATAAGTCATCCACCTCATAGTAGCGGTACGCCGCCGCCTGAGCGACGATCCCTTGGTGCGCCCCCTCGGCCATTTGATCAAGCTTGCGCTTCGGGACATATTGGACGAGTACGCCCCGCCGCTTTGCCCATTCGAGGACGGGCTCGACGGCATGACGCTGCGCCCCTTCGGCGATCCAAATTTTATTGATGTCGCGCCCGGATTTGAGCGCTTCAATGACCGGATTTCTGCCGATAATGTAATCCATCATTCCAACGCCCTTTCTTCCCTTTCAATAATGGCAAATGAACGGCTGATCAGCTCCTCGACCCGACGGCCGTTGTCCTGCAAAAAATGATAGCCGATCAACGCTTCGAACGCTGTACTGTGCCGGTACGTCTGAACATCCGTGTTTTTCGGGATCGTGCCGGATTTGGCGTTGCGGCCACGGCGGACGATGGCTTGCTCTTCGGCGGTCAGCGCGCCTTCATCGAGCAAAGCTAAAATGACTTTCGCCTGCGCCCGCGCTGACACGTAGCAAACCGCCCGCCGGTGCAATTCATGAGGCCGAACGCTCCCCATGGCCAGCAAGTGGCGGCGCACGTACACTTCATAAACCGCATCGCCAATATAGGCGAGCGCCAAGCCGTTTAACTGTTTGACATCACGAACGGTCTCAAACTGTGCCATCGCTTATAATCCCCGTTTCCATCTCGTTCCTTGCGGCGTATCTTCCAAAATAATGTTTTTGGCTTTCAGCTCATCGCGGATGCGGTCAGCCAACGCGAAGTCCCGATTTTTCCGCGCCTCGTTTCGCCTTTGGATCAGTGCTTCGATTTCCTCGTCAAGCAGCTCCTCTTGCTTTGGCTTTGGATCGAGGCCAAGGACGTTCATCAACTGTTCAAATTCGCGCAAAAACGCACCAATAACGGTTTCAGATGTCGTTTTTTCCTGCAAATACAAGTTTGCTTGCTTCGCCAAGTCAAACAGTACAGCGATGCCATTGGCCGTGTTGAAATCGTCGTCCATCTCACGGATGAATGATTCGCGGGCCGCAGCGATACGCGACAGCCATTCATCATCGTTGTCGGTTAAGTTCGTGCTTGCCCCGAGCCGGTGCTGCAAGTTGCCATAGGCTGTCTTCAAGCGTTCGAGCCCGCGTCTTGCACTCTCGAGCAGCTCTTCGCTGTAGTTGATCGGGTGGCGATAATGGACCGACAACATAAAGAAACGCAACACTTGCGGGTCAATCTGCCGGATGATATCGTGAACGAGCACGAAGTTGCCGAGCGACTTCGACATTTTTTCGTTGTTAATATTTAAATACCCATTGTGCAGCCAGTATTTCGCAAACGGTTTGCCGGTCAGTGCTTCCGATTGGGCGATTTCATTTTCATGGTGCGGAAACGTCAAATCTTGGCCGCCGGCGTGAATGTCGATTGTATCACCCAAATACTTGCGCGCCATCGCTGAGCATTCGATATGCCAGCCCGGCCGCCCTTTTCCCCATGGACTGTCCCAACAAATCTCTCCTTCTTTCGCCGCTTTCCAAAGGGCGAAATCGAGCGGGTCGTCTTTTTTCTCGCCGACTTCGATGCGCGCTCCAGCCTGCAATTCATCGATCGACTGATGCGACAGCTTGCCATAGCCGGAAAACTTGCGCGTCCGGTAGTAGACGTCGCCGTCCACCTCGTACGCATACCCCTTGTCGATAAGCGTCTGAATAAATTCGATAATCGTTTCGATATTTTCCGTCACGCGCGGGTGGATGTCCGCTTTTTTGCAACCAAGCGCTTGAATGTCTTCAAAATATGCGTCAATAAACCGCTCAGCGATCGCCGGCACGCTTTCGCCAAGCTCACGGGCCGCCTTAATCAGTTTATCGTCGACATCCGTAAAGTTGGATACGTACGTCACATCATAGCCGCGGAACTCCAAATAGCGCCGAATCGTGTCAAAGACGATGGCGGCCCGGGCATTGCCAATATGAATATAATTATAGACCGTCGGGCCGCACACATACATTTTCACTTTGTTCGGTTCAAGCGGCTCAAACGGTTCCTTTTTTCGCGTCAGCGTGTTATAAAGCCGGATGCTGCTCATATTCGCTCTTCCTTTCGTGTTGTTTCAATGCCTCCAGCTCGCTTTTTAGCCGGTTGATTTCCTCCTCAAGCTCCCGGAACCGGTCGGCGATCGGGTCCGGCAAATCGGTATGGTTCAAATCTTTTTTCACTTTCACCCCATCACGCACGACCACGCGGCCGGGGATGCCGACAACCGTTGAATTCGGCGGCACGTCTTTTAGCACCACCGATCCGGCGCCGATTTTCGAGTTTTCCCCGATCGTAATCGAACCGAGCACTTTCGCGCCGGCAGCGATTAAACAGTTGTCTTTAATCGTCGGATGGCGCTTCCCTTTTTCTTTTCCCGTCCCGCCTAATGTCACTCCTTGATAGACGGTGACGTTGTCGCCAATTTCGCATGTCTCACCGATTACGACTCCCATGCCGTGGTCGATGAAAAAGCGACGCCCGATTTTTGCGCCCGGATGGATTTCAATGCCGGTGAAAAAGCGGCTAATTTGTGAAACCAAACGGGCAAGAAAGAAAAATTTCCGTTTGTAAAGCGCGTGGGCGACCCGGTGCGCCCAGATGGCATGCAACCCAGAATACGTTAAAATGACTTCCAAATAGCTTCTTGCTGCCGGGTCTTGGTCGAAAATCACTTCGATGTCTTCTTTTAATGTTTTAAACATAGCGTGTCCTCCCTCCATCCCATTGATTATAATGAATAAAAAAGCGCCCCTGTGCCGAAGACACAGAGACGCTTTTGGCGCGGTTCCACTCTGTTTAGCGAAACGGATGCGCCGTTTCGCCCACTCGAGTCTGATAACGGAGATGCTCCGCTCCCCTCTACTGCAGAACGTCTCTGTTCCGGTTCGAAAGGAGGCTCCGAGGCGCATTTCAGACAACAACGGGCATAAACCGCTCCCAGCCAAGGCGGTTCTCTCTGGAATGCCGATGTTTCCTACTTCTCCTCGTCAACGCTTTGCCATTATATACGCTTGTTCAACTGATAAACTTTGTATTATTATACCACAGCCGTCAAGCAAACGTGCATAAAAGAACAGCTAAAATTTTTCTTGCAGTACCCGTTCGAGCCGTTCGATCACTTTTTCTTTGCCAAGCAGCTGGATGGCAAACGGCAGTTCCGGTCCGTGCGTTTGTCCAGTCACGGCGGCGCGAATCGGCATAAACAACTTCTTCCCTTTTTGTCCGGTTGACTTTTGCACCGCTTTGATCGCCGCTTTAATCTCATCAGCTGTAAACGCCTCAAGCTCGCGCACGTTCGCCAAAAAGGCGGAAAGCACGTCCGGCACTTGCTCTTCAGCGAGCACTTGGCGCGCTTCGTCCTCGTACTCGACTTCCTCCTTAAAGAACAGCTCGGACAGCGGGACGATCTCCGCCCCGTAACTCATTTGCTCCTGGTACAAGGCGATCAAATCGCGCGCCCATTGCTGCTGTTCGTCGCTCATGTCCGCCGGCAGGCGCCCGGCCTTCACCAAATGCGGCAAGGCCAACTCAACGAGCCGGTCCAAATCAAGTCGCTTCACATATTGATTGTTCATCCACGTCAGCTTTTTTGTGTCAAACATTGACGGCGACTTCGACAGCCGCGAAACATCAAATATGCGGATGAGTTCGTCTTTCGAAAAAATTTCTTCTTCCCCTTCCGGCGACCAGCCAAGGAGGGCAAAAAAGTTGAACATCGCCTCGGGTAAATAGCCAAGCTCTTTGTATTGCGACACGAACTGAATGATCGATTCATCACGCTTGGACAGCTTTTTCCGCTGTTCGTTGACAATCAATGTCAAATGGGCAAACTGCGGCGGCTCCCAACCGAAATATTCATACACCATCAACTGCTTCGGCGTGTTGGACAAGTGCTCTTCGCCGCGGAACACATGGCTGATTTCCATTAAATGGTCGTCAATAACAACAGCAAAGTTGTACGTCGGAATACCGTTCGCCTTTACAATGACCCAGTCGCCGATATCTTTCGATTCAAACGTCACTTTGCCACGCACTAGATCGTCAACTTCATACGTTTTCCCTTCGGGCACTTTCAGGCGGATCGTATACGGTTTGCCTTGAGCTTCAAACTCTGCAATTTGCTCCGGCGTCAAATGGCGGCATTTGCCGCTGTATTGCGGAGCGGCAATACCTGCCGCCCGCTGCTCCTCCCGTTCCCGCTCAAGTTCCTCCGGTGTGCAAAAACATTTGTAGGCATGCCCTTGTTCAATTAATTCGTTCACATACTTTCGGTAGATGTTCAGCCGCTCCGTCTGCCGATACGGCCCGTATCCGCCGTCCTTATCGACCGATTCGTCATAATCGATGCCGAGCCATTTTAAGTTTTCAAGCTGCGACTGTTCGCCGCCTTCCACGTTCCGTTCAATATCCGTATCTTCGATGCGGACGATCATTTTTCCGCCATGATGACGAGCAAACAAATAGTTAAACAGCGCTGTCCGCGCCCCGCCGATATGCAAATGACCGGTCGGGCTCGGCGCATAACGCACACGCACGTCTTTTGCCATCGTCCAACCCCTCCACTTCCATCAAAAACTTGTGCTATTATTGTACCGTTTATCGTAACAAAGTTCAAAACGGACGGCTCACCTTCCAGACGGCGCCTAAATGCCCCGAGCGAAAAAACAGGAGGCCAGAATGCCTTCGGACTGTTGCACCGCCGCTTCCCGGGCGATCTTCCGGAAGCGTCGCATCGCCAAAATGTTACACCCCGCTCTTTTGCAGCAGCACGACCACTTGAGCGGCAATGCCTTCTTCTCGCCCAGTGAACCCGAGCTTTTCTGTCGTCGTCGCCTTCACATTCACTTGCGAACGTTCGGCTTCAAGCAGCCGGGCGATCACCGCTTTCATCTCCTCAATGTGCGGTGCCATCTTCGGCTTTTGCGCGATAATGATGCAGTCCGCGTTCACTAATGCATACCCTTCTTGTCGGACGAGCGTCCATACGTGCGCCAACAACTCGGTTGAGTCCGCGTCTTTATAGCGCGGGTCAGTATCCGGGAAGTGCCGCCCGATATCGCCGGCGCCAATGGCCCCAAGACATGCATCCGCCACTGCGTGAAGCAGCACATCCGCATCTGAGTGGCCAAGCAACCCTTTCTCATACGGAATATGTACGCCGCCAATGATGAGCGGACGCCCTTCCACCAATTGATGGACATCAAACCCTTGTCCAATGCGAAACATGTCTTCACCCCCATCTACTCCGCGATGCGGCTCGCTAAAATCGCCTCGGCAAATAACAGGTCTTCCGGGGTTGTCAACTTAATGTTGCGATAATCCCCTTCCAAAATTTTCACTGGCTTGCCGAGCCGCTCAACTAGGCTGGCATCGTCTGTGCCGAGGCAACCGGCTTTTTTCGCCTCTTCGTGCGCTTCCATGATCAAAGACAGACGAAAAGCTTGTGGTGTTTGCACCGCCCACAAGCTGGAACGATCAATCGTCTGTTCGACAAATAAACCGTCCGCTTTTTTGATCGTGTCTTTTACCCGCACCGCTGGAACAGCCGCCCCATATTGAACAGCGGCATCCGCCAGCTCGTGCAAATGCCGGACGCGAACAAACGGACGGGCGCCGTCGTGAATGAGGACAATCTCCCCTCCCTTCAGCGCCTGCAACCCGTTATACACACTATGCTGCCGCTCCTCACCGCCGTTGGCGAACGCTGCTACTTTTCGAATGCAGTAGCGTTCGAGCAGTTGTTCAATCCGGCTTCGCTCAGCCGGATTGACGACAAGCACAATGCCGGTGCATCGTTCATCACCCTCGAATACTTTCAGCGTTCGGACGATGAGCGGCTCACCCCCAAGCTTAATAAATTGCTTGTTCATCCCGGCGTTCATCCGCTTTCCTTGCCCGGCCGCCAATACGATTGCTTCATAATTCATTGGACGTTTCCCCTGTTCTTGTTAAAGCGCCTTTTGCAACAGTTTCAGTTTGGCAAAAATCATTCTCCCCGCAGATGTTTGTAACACGCTGGTGACCAGGACGTCAACCCGTTTGCCGATATATTCTTTGCCGTCTTCAACAACGATCATCGTCCCATCATCCAAATAGGCGACACCTTGGTTATGTTCTTTTCCGTCTTTAATGACGTGCACATTCAGCTCTTCGCCCGGCAGCACGACCGGTTTGACAGCGTTGGCTAAGTCGTTGATATTGAGGACGCGCACATTTTGCAGCTCGCACACTTTGTTTAAATTGAAATCGTTCGTGACCACCACTCCCTGAAGCTGTTTCGCCAACTTAACGAGCTTGCTATCGACTTCCTGCACATCATTGAAATCCGCCTCGTGAATTTCCACTTTCATCGCCATCTCTTTTTGGATGCGGTTCAAAATATCCAAACCGCGGCGGCCGCGGTTTCGTTTCAATACATCGGAGGAATCCGCAATATGCTGAAGCTCCTCTAACACAAAACGGGGAATGACAAGCGGCCCTTCCAAAAACCCGGTTTGGCAAATGTCCGCGATCCGTCCGTCAATGATGACGCTTGTGTCTAAAATTTTCACCGCTCCGCCTTTAGGCGTTTCAGTTTCAACTTCTCCGCCTTTTTTCTTCGTCATTCGATTGGAAAGGGAAAATAAGTTCATCAGCTCATTCCGTTTCTTTAAACCAACGCGAAACCCTAAATAACCAAGCAGCACAGTCAAAAAAATCGGCAGCACCGTATTCAGCACTTGAATGCGAAACGATTGCAGCGGCATAACGACTAAAAACGCGATAATAAGACCAAAAATCAGCCCGAGACTGCCAAATAGCACGTCAGCAGCCGGTGCCTTTACCAGCGTCTCTTCCGCCCAGCGAATCATATCGACGACATAATCGACAAGCCAAAACGTCAGCAAAAAGAAAAGAACAGCCCCCAACACCGCCAACGTATAGGAATTATTGACAAGCGATATGCCGCTTACATTCAACAGCTCAAGCAAATCGGGCAAAAACATGGCGCCCAGCGTTCCACCCACCGCGAGAAAAAATAGTTGTACAACACGTCTGACCATCGGTTCATCTTCACCTCCCTATCTAACATTATAAACAGTTTCCAATGTTTGAAACCAATTGGAAGGCAATTTTTAACCGTTTTTGAACATTCGACATCTACTTGTAATCATGAGCAGCAGGTGCTGGCACAGCGCCCGGCTCGCTCCGGCCCCTACTATTTTTTACGTCCGTCGAAACAAAAAGGTTCAGTCATTTTATGCAGTTTATAACATCGTATGCTCAAGCGCCTCGGTCACATGCGAAACACCGATCACGTTAACGCCCACAGGCGGCTGCCAGCCAGCCAAATTGTTTTTTGGCACAATGACGCGGGAAAAACCTAACTTGACAGCCTCCTGTACGCGCTGTTCAATACGGGAAACGCGGCGTACCTCCCCGGTCAAGCCGACTTCGCCGATAATGACATCGGCCGGATTTGTCGGCCGGTCGCGGAAACTCGAGGCAATGCTGACGGCGACCGCCAAATCGATGGCCGGTTCGTCAAGCTTCACTCCTCCTGCCACTTTCAAATAAGCATCTTGATTTTGCAACAGCAGTCCGACCCGCTTTTCGAGCACAGCCATCAGAAGCGACACACGGTTATGATCAAGGCCGGTCGCCATCCGCCTCGGGTTGCCGAAGCTTGTCGGCGAGACGAGCGCCTGGATTTCCACCAATACCGGACGCGTCCCTTCCATGGCCGCCACTACCGTCGATCCGGCCGCTCCGCGCGACCGCTCTTCCAAAAACACTTCAGACGGGTTTTCCACTTCTCTTAACCCCATGTCGCGCATTTCAAAAATACCGATTTCATTCGTCGAGCCAAAGCGGTTTTTCACCGCCCGCAAAATACGGTACGTGTGATGCCGCTCGCCTTCAAAATAAAGAACAGTGTCAACCATATGCTCTAAGATGCGCGGCCCGGCGATCGCCCCTTCTTTCGTCACATGGCCGACGATAAAAATGGCGACGCCTTTTGTCTTGGCGATTTTCATCAACTCGGCAGTACACTCGCGCACTTGGGCGACGCTGCCCGGCGCTGACGTAATATCCGTCCGGTACATCGTCTGAATCGAATCAATGACGACACAGGCAGGCCGAATCGTTTCAATTGCTGTTACAATATATTCCAAATTCGCCTCCGCTAACACATACAGTTGATCAGATTCAGCGCGAAGACGTCCGGCGCGCAGCTTCACTTGCTTCGTCGATTCCTCGCCGGATATATACAACACGGTGTGTCCGGCTGCAGCGAGCTGCGCCGATGTCTGCAACAGCAACGTCGACTTGCCGATGCCCGGGTCGCCGCCAATTAAGACGAGCGAACCTGTCACAATCCCTCCACCGAGCACGCGATTGAGCTCCGCACTTTTCGTTTCAATACGCGGCTCTTGCACCGCCTGAACGGCCGTAATCGGAATCGGTTTGGCCGTTTCCGACGGCTCCGAATGAAGAAACGTCCCGCGCACAGCCGGCTTCGCCCGCTCGATTTCTTCAACGAACGAGTTCCACGTTTGACAGCCTGGACAGCGGCCGAGCCATTTGGCGGATTCATACCCACATTCCTGGCAAACAAATTTCGTTTTCTTTTTAACCATTCATCTAACCCTTTCTACAACATTGTCCGTACGAAAAAAAGGTATGGGCAGCAAGCTGCCGCATACCTTTTTTCCTTTATACGACCGCCTGTTTCGACAAGACGACAAACTCTCCGTCTTTCACATCGACAACAACTTTTTGCCCTTTGGCGATCGTGCCTTTTAATAGCTCCTCAGACAAACGGTCTTCGATATGTTTTTGCAAGGCGCGGCGCAATGGGCGGGCCCCATATTCCGGATCAAACCCTTCGGCGGCAATTTTCTCAATCGCTGCCTCAGTCAGTTCAAGATCAATATCTTGTTCCTTCAACCGCTTCACAAGCGTATCGGCCATCAGGCGGACAATTTGTTTTAGGTGATCTTTTTCGAGCGAATGGAAGACGATAATTTCGTCGATCCGGTTCAAAAACTCCGGTCGGAACGCTTTTTTCAGTTCGTCCATCACCTTACTTTTCATGTCCTGATATTGCTGGTTTCCATCTTGAATGTTAAAGCCGACGTACTTGTTCCGCTTCAAGGCGTCCGCACCGACGTTGGATGTCATAATAATAATCGTGTTGCGGAAGTCGACTGTCCGTCCTTTCGAGTCGGTCAACCGCCCGTCCTCTAATACTTGCAGCAAAATATTAAACACGTCAGGATGCGCTTTTTCCATTTCATCCAACAGAACGACCGAGTATGGCTTCCGGCGCACTTTTTCCGTCAGCTGACCGCCTTCTTCATAGCCGACATACCCTGGCGGCGACCCGATGAGCCGCGATGTTGAGTGTTTCTCCATATACTCGGACATATCAATGCGGATGAGGGCGTCTTCATCCCCAAACATTGCCTCGGCCAATGCACGGGCCAATTCCGTTTTCCCAACGCCGGTCGGACCAAGGAAAATGAACGAACCGATCGGGCGTTTCGGGTCTTTCAAACCAGCCCGGGCGCGGCGCACCGCTTTAGCAACTGCCTTAACCGCCTCGTCCTGACCGACGACGCGCGCGTGCAAAATTTCCTCCAGCTTGAGCAGCCGCTCCGTTTCCGTTTCGGCCAGCTTCGATACCGGAATGCCGGTCCAACTTGAGACAACAGCGGCGATATCTTCGACCGTTACTTCAGAGTTTTCTTGACCTTGCTTTTCTTTCCATGCCCGTTTCGTTTCCTCAAGCTCTTCGCGCAGCCGTTGTTCCATATCGCGCAGCGAGGCCGCTTTTTCAAACTCTTGGCTTTGGACAGCTGCATCTTTTTCTTTCCGCACTTCTTCGAGCTTTTGCTCCAGTTCTTTTAGTTTCGGCGGCGCCGTGAACGAACGGAGACGCACTTTTGAGCAAGCTTCGTCGATCAAGTCGATCGCTTTATCCGGCAGGAACCGGTCGGTAATGTAACGGTCGGACAGTTTGACTGCCTGCACGATCGCCTCATCGGAGATCGAGACGCGATGGTGCGCCTCATATCGGTCGCGCAACCCTTTTAAAATTTGAATGGACTCCTCAACCGTCGGCTCATCCACGTGAATCGGTTGGAAGCGGCGTTCAAGCGCGGCATCTTTTTCGATGTATTTCCGGTATTCATCAAGCGTTGTCGCACCGATACATTGCAATTCTCCGCGCGCTAGGGCCGGTTTTAAAATGTTCGACGCATCGATGGCTCCTTCCGCCCCCCCGGCGCCGATTAACGTATGGAGTTCATCGATGAACAAAATGATATTGCCAGCCTGACGAATTTCGTCCATCACTTTTTTCAGCCGGTCTTCAAATTCGCCGCGGTATTTCGTCCCAGCGACCACCGTACCCATATCAAGCGTCATGACCCGTTTATCACGCAATGTTTCCGGTACTTCATTATTGACGATTTGCTGAGCCAATCCTTCGGCGATCGCGGTTTTCCCGACACCCGGTTCACCGATCAACACCGGATTGTTTTTCGTCCGCCGGCTCAACACTTCAATCACGCGCTGAATTTCTTTGCTGCGGCCGATGACCGGATCAAGCCGTCCTTCACGGGCAATCGCCGTCAAATCACGGGCGAGGCTGTCAAGCGTCGGTGTGCTTACATGTGAGGCGCCTCCACCACCGTGGCCTGATACCGATTCATTGCTGCCGAGCAGCTGCAACACTTGTTGGCGCGCTTTGTTCAAACTCACCCCTAAGTTGTTCAACACGCGGGCAGCTACTCCTTCGCCCTCGCGGATCAATCCAAGCAAAATATGTTCCGTCCCGACGTACGAATGACCGAGCTTCCGCGCCTCATCCATCGACAGCTCAATCACTTTTTTCGCCCGCGGTGTGTAATGGATCGTATGCGACACTTCACTGCCGCGGCCGATGAGCGATTCGACCTCTTTCTGAATTTTATCCGGGCCAAGCCCGAGCGCCATAAGCGCTTTAGCGGCGATCCCTTCGCCTTCGCGGATCAGCCCGAGCAAAATGTGTTCCGTGCCAATATTGTTATGGCCGAGGCGAATGGCTTCTTCCTGTGCCAACGCCAGCACTTTTTGTGCCCGTTCCGTAAATCTGCCAAACATCATCGTTCATCACCCTCCATCTTTCTTCGTTCTTCCATCTTTAATCGTTCCCGAATTAATGCGGCCCGACGAACATCCCGTTCCTCAGGGCGGAGCGCCCCGCCGGCATATTGCTGCAGAAAGCCTGGCTGTGTTAAAATCATCAGCTCGTTTAAAATGTTACGCGAAATGTTTTGGATGTACCCTAAATCAATTCCTAAACGCACATCTGACAGGCACTGTGCCGCCTCTTTCGACTCGATGACGCGACAGTTGGCCAATATGCCGTATGAGCGGAACACCTTGTCTTCTAATTGTATGCCTAAAGTTTTCACTAATGCGTGACGGGCCGCTCTTTCTTGAGCAATCAGCTGTTGGACGATCGTGTGCAAATCCGCGACGATGTCCTCCTCCGATTTTCCAAGCGTGATTTGGTTCGAGATTTGAAAAATGTTACCCAACGCCTCGCTTCCTTCCCCATACGTGCCGCGGACGACAAGACCGAGTTGGTTGATGGCGGGGATAATGCGGTTGATCTGTTGCGTCAACACAAGCGCCGGAAGATGCATCATCACGGACGCCCGAAGCCCTGTCCCGACGTTCGTCGGGCAGCTCGTTAAGTAACCAAGCCGCTCATCAAACGCATAGTTGACGTGCCCTTCAATCCAATCGTCCAATTCGCTCGCCGCCTCAAGCGCCTCAGCAAGTTGCAACCCCGGAAATAAGCATTGGATGCGAATATGGTCCTCTTCATTGATCATAATGCTAATTTCCTCATTCTCCGAGAGCAGACAGGCGCCAAATGGCGAATCCTCAGCCAAATGTGGACTAATTAAATGCTTTTCTACTAATACCCGTTTTTCAATCGGCTGAAGCTCCGACATTTTCAACAGCTCGAACTCGCCTGTCCCTCCATATGAACGGTGGGCAAACGTCCGCTCAAACAAAGAGACGATTTGTTTTGCCTCCTCGCTGTTAAACAACGTTGGGAAGTGAAAATCGATAATATTGCGGGCCAGCCGGATGCGGCTGCTCAAGACAATGTCCGAATCTGGTCCCTCTTGACTCATCCAAGCGCTGACCGCCGTATTGAAAAATTTCTCAAACGACATACGGCTACATATCCCCCTCTCCGCGTTGGCGAAGTTCATCCTCTAAAGAGCGGATTTGATCGCGCACTTCAGCCGCCCGCTCAAATTCCTCACGGGCAACCAACTCTTGGAGCTTTTGCTTCAGCACAGCAAGCTGCTTGCGCAAATGGAGAACGCCGCCTTTCCGTTTCGGAATTTTTCCTGAATGGGCGGTATTTCCGCTATGAAGCCGTTTCAAAATCGGCGGCAAGTAGCGAGCAAACGTACGGTAACAGTCAGCACAGCCAAACCGCCCGATTTGCGTAAACTGGTGATACGTCATGTTGCACGTCTCACATTGAAGCAAGTCCGGGTTCGGAAACGCATTGGCCGTCATTTCTTTCATGGGGGCTTGGAAGTTGAGCAGCCCTGCTAACAAATTGTTGAGTGGAAAGTCATCATGACCGTAGAGCATAAACATATGGCCATGCTCTTTAGCGCATTGCTCACAAAGATGGAATTCCGCTTTTTCGCCGTTGACAATTTTCGTAAAATGCATCGTTGCCGGTCGCTGCTTGCATTCTTGGCAAATCAACGCCTCCCCCTCCCTTACTTGTATTTTAACGACGTCAACATCGCCTTTAACATACGAGCCCGCAGTTCGTCCCGCTCGGGCAAGCCAATGTATAAAACGGAGCGATCCATCACGCTTAACATTATTTTCGCTTCCCGCTCCGAAATCACCTTTTCTTCCACAAGACGTTTTACCACATCTTCGGCATTCGACTGGCTAATGCGGTGGCTAATAAGTCCAAGTAGCTGGTCAATGAGCTGAGACTCGCTTTTTGTCTTCACCTTCATAATGCGGATATAGCCTCCGCCACCGCGCTTGCTTTCGACGATATACCCTCTCTCGAGTGTGAACCTCGTATTAATGACATAGTTAATTTGGGATGGAACGCATTGGAATTTATTAGCAATCTCACTTCGTTTAATTTCGACGATATCTTGGTCGCTCATATTGAGTACTTGCTTTAAATATTGCTCAATAATGTCGGAAATGTTTGGCACTCTACCTCCCACCTTCCTCACAACCAAGCTGTTTAGCAATGAAACCAGCTGCCATCTAATAAACGGACGATCCGTAGCAAAAATCTGGGATCATCGCCTTCTTGTTGACTTTGACTATATTTGACCTTACCTTTACTATATAATGTATTATGAAAAATTGCAAGAGTTACCGGAGAAATCAAACTAACTATAGAATATCCGTTTTTTCAGCTGACGAAACATCAGGTGGCTGATAAATGAAAAAGCACGCCTTTTTTCTAAAAAAGACGTGCTTTTTTCTTGCCTAGCAGCGACCTACTCTCGCAGGGGCGCTGGCCCCAACTACCATCGGCGCTGGAGGGCTTAACTTCCGTGTTCGGGATGGGAACGGGTGTTTCCCCTCCGCTATCACCACTAGGCCATATGAGGTTGTCAGGAATTCGTTCCCTG
>NZ_JBQPTH010000014.1:0-62178 GCF_052220245.1 Geobacillus sp. BK01 | reverse complement strand
ACGGGGACAAAAAAGAGGGCATAGGAAAGCCGCCCTTGCCATGACCGAATTTTACCTTTGGCGGTGTTCGGTTGGTCAAGGGTTCGCTTCGCCGAATCCGGCAGGAGTTCTGTTCAACGGGCTCCGGAGGACAAAAAAGTCAGGCCGCCTCTTGTAGGAGAAACGCTTGGGCCATGGCGATCAGCTTCGTCCACCGGGCCGGCATATGCGGCAGATCGGCGAGCTCCGGGATGACGACGGGAACCCGGCCTTCGAGCGCGCCATGCGGGCGCAGGAAGTTGAAATACGCCACAAACAGCGTGACAAAGGACACCGAGCCTTCTTCCGCACCGAACCCATGAGTCGGCCGATAGTTGCCTTTAAACGTCCGGTTGAATCGCTCGATGATCTGCTTGAGAGGGCGAAACTCTTCCGAGACCGGATCTTCGTTGGTCAGCCCGATCACCTGGCGGACGTCAAACGGAATCCCGTGCTGGGCAAAGAAGTGCTGCGCCAGCAGGTAAATGGGATTGCCGTCGACGACGAACGACAAATCGTCCGGGATGGACGGCAGTTTTCGCAGGACGTCATCACAGGCCCGGATGGCCGAGAGCGTGTCCCGGTTGGGGGAGACGCGATACGACAGCACGATCTTTTTGACGGCGTCAAACATAAAGAACAGGTAATGCCAGCGCCCTTTCACGCGAATATACGTCTCGTCCCCACAGAACGAGCCGGACAGCTCGTACGGGAACCGGTCGACAAAGGGCTTCATCAAGAGCGCGACGCTGTTGGCATAGTTGAGCACCGTCTGATGGGAGATCGACACGCCATGCACATCCTTCATGATTCCGGCTGTCTGTCTGGAGGACATCCCATAGTTAACGTAGTACGTCAACACCAGCCCCAACACGTGCGGCGACGCAGCCAGCCGGGACCAATCGACTTTCGGCTTGACGGGCGATGATGGAGCCACCGGGAGAAAGTCAAACCAAAACTCTCGAACCAAATACCGCACCTTGAAGGCTTGAGGATCCTGTTGAAACTGTTGGCGCTCCTTCTTCGTCATCCGTCGAAGGTTGGCCTGGTAAAACGGGCAGTCGTTGTTCTTGCACTTGTAGATGTTGTATTCTTTGCGTTCCTTGATTTTCTCCAGCGTCTTTTTGCAGTGCGAGCAGCGAAAGACCGCTTGCTTTTTGAACCGATTTCGGTGGTTGAACCGGCATTGGCACACTTTGCATTGGTACTGCCCTTTTCCGCCGTTGTTGGCGTACAGGTAGGATGACGGCGCCTGGCAACGGGGACACGTCAACGAATCCTATGGGAGGGGATGAAGTGCGTATAGGCATCCCGCTAGTTTTGCTCCTTGTCATGATTTTCTTTTCAGGGTGTCAGCAACAACAGACGGTCCCAGGGTATGACGATATTCCCCTGCACCCAAAGGCGAGTGACATTCGTTCGGTGGATGAGCGGGTGGAGTTTGTTGTTGCGTCTTCTTCCGCGGAGGAAGTGGCTGACTACTATCTTGAGAAATTGAAGAAACGTCAATGGACTCAAGTTGACAGGTGGGGGTCAGCTTTCGTGTATGAGAAAAAGGGGAGGGAAATTTTGCTAGTTGTTGCGGATGTGAAAAATTATACGAAAGTATCCGTCAGTCCGTTCCACCGGAATTGATCAAGACGTCAAACTGTTGGACCGCTTTCGCCGCATCGAAGCCGGCGAACCGCTTGCCAATGCGGTCGATGTGAGCCGGCAATATTGACGAAAAACGGTGCCCTATGATCGAGAAGGGACACCGTTTCGTTTTGGTCAGCGGTCGGTGACGATGATATACGCCGCTTTCATTGGCCCGTGGACGCCGACGACTAAGTTCATTTCAATGTCGGCCGAGTTGCTCGGGCCGGTGATGAAGTTGATGCACGATGGGACGAGGCCGCCTTTTTCAATTTGCTCATGAATGGCCGCCGCCGCTTGCGTCATGCGCGGCACAACCGTGCTTTTCGGGACGATGGCGATATACGTTTTCGGCAAAAAGTGAATGGCCCGGCCTTGTTCATTGCGCGAAAACAAAACGACTGTCCCTGATTCCGCCAGCGTGATGTCGCTGAAGGCGATGCCGACGTTCGCCTGCTCGGCGGCGTCAATGTTTTGGCGGCCGAGCGCCGGATTCCACGTATGGACGGCGGTTTGCTCGGCGGGCCATTCGTCTTGAAGCAGAGCGGACAGCCCGTACTCGGCAAAGCGCGGATCGTCCGGCACGATGACCGGACCGCCGCCGTAGGCGGCCACTTGCCGCTTCAGCGCGCCGGCAAGTTCGGCGCTTGTCGTTTCGATGTAATCGGTATGGATCAATCCGCATTGTTTTTGCAGCACTTTTAACAAGTCGTCTTGGCTATAGCCGGCAAGCACCGTCCATTGCGGCGCATAATCCCATTGCGGCCGGGAGACGCCGGACAGGCGCGGGTTTCTCCCAAGGCGCTGGGCGATGTTTTGCAAAAAGGCGTCACGGTTTTGAATCGTGCCACGCGTCATGACTGCTTCCCTCCTCCTTGGCGGCTGTCAAACCAGTCGCGGAACCGCTCTTTGCTCGGCGCCGGAAATTCGCGGCTTTCCGTCCACGCTTTCAGCGGCCCGGGGCCTTTCGTGACGCGCCCGTCCTCCACAAACGGGGCGAAGGCGCTCGGTGCGAATTTCGTGCCGAAGCGGTACAGCGACGATGAGGCCGTTCCGAGACGAAATGCCTTCATTGCCAGCTTTTCCGCGACCGGCGCTTTTCCTTCCCGCTCGACGATGATTTGGCGATGCTTGATGAGCAGCTCGTGAAGCGGGATTTTCACCGGACACGCTTCCGTACAGGCGGCGCACAGCGAGGAGGAGTACGGGAGCTCCTTGTAGTCGTCATAACCGCCTAACAGCGGTGACAACACCGCGCCGATCGGGCCGGAGTAAATCGAACCGTACGAATGGCCGCCAATGTGGCGGTAGACCGGACAGACGTTGACACAGGCGGCGCAGCGGATGCACTGCAGCACTGGTTGAAACTCGGTGCCTAAAATCGAGGAGCGCCCGTTGTCCACGATGACGAGATGGAATTCTTCCGGACCGTCGGCGTCGCCTTCATCGTGCGGACCGGTGAGAACGGTGATGTAGCTCGTCAGTTTTTGGCCGACAGCGCTTCGTGTGAGCATGCTCACAAGCACTTCCATCTCCGCAAACGTCGGGACGATTCGCTCCATCCCCATGACGGTAATTTGCGTTTTCGGCAGTGCGGTCACCAAATCAGCGTTGCCCTCGTTTGTGACGAGCGTGATCGATCCCGATTCGGCGATGGCGAAGTTGCACCCGGTGATGCCGATGTCGGCGGTCAAATAGTCGCGCCGCAGCATTTCACGGGCGTGGCGCGCAAGCTCAACGGGATCGGACGATTTCGTATAGCCGAGCTTCCGTTGGAAGACATCGCGGATTTGCTCTTTGTTTTTATGGAGCGCCGGACCGACGATATGCGACGGCGGATCGTGGTCGTCGATTTGCAAAATGTATTCGCCGAGGTCGGTTTCGACCACTTGGCAGCCGATGGCTTCCAGAACCGGGTTTAAGTTGATTTCTTCTGTCACCATTGATTTTGATTTCACAATTTTTTTGGCTTGTTTGTCCAAGGCGACGCGGCGGATGTAGTCGTTCGCTTCTTCGGCCGTTTGGGCGAAAAAGACGTGGCCGCCCCGTTTGGCAACGTTTTCACTGAGCTGCATTAAATAAAAGTCCAAGTTTTCGAGCGTATGCTTGCGGATTTGTTCAGCGAGCGAACGCCACTCTTCCCAATGGCCGAGCTCTTCGATGACGCCAAGCCGCCGCACATAGCCGCGGTCTTGCATGCCGGCGACTGCCCCGCGCATGAAATCGTTGTGCAAGTTTTCTTCGACCCGCTTCCAAAACGGACCGTTTTCAATTTTCATCGGCATGTCTGTTTCCCTCCCTTACTTCCGCTGATTCAGCACTTCGGCGATATGCATGACGCGAATCGGTTTGCCGAGGCGCTCGATGCGTCCGCCGATGTTCATTAAACAGCCGCAGTCCGCGCCGATCAAATAGTCGGCTTCGACTTCCTCGATATGTTCGATTTTTTCATCGACCATCTGTTCAGAGATCGGCCCCATTTTGACGGAAAACGTGCCGCCAAATCCGCAGCATTGATGGGCGTTCGGCAACGGAACGAGCTCAAGCCCTTTGACATTTTTCAATAGGCGAAACGGCGCTTCTTTGACGCCAAGAAGGCGGGTCATGTGACACGACGTATGGTACGTCGCTCGTCCATGAAGCGAGGCGCCGACATCTTCGACTTTCAGGACATCAACGAGAAATTGCGTCAATTCGTACGTTTTCGACGCGAGCCGCTTCGCCTCATCTTCCCACTCCGGATCGCCGCGGAAAATATGCGGATATTCTTTCAGCATCGCCGCGCACGAGCCGGATGGGGTGACGACGTAATCAGCGTGGGCGAACGCACGAATCATCTGTTTCATGGCTTCTTTCGCCTCTTTGACGTAACCGCTGTTATATGCCGGCTGGCCGCAGCACGTTTGCGCTTCTGGAAAATCAATCTCGCAGCCGAGCCGCTCGAGCAGTTCGACGGTCGCTTTGCCGGCGTTCGTGTAAAAGAGATCGATGAGGCACGTGACAAACAATGATACTTTCACTTCTTCTCCCTCCTGCTTGCGGATTGGATGAGCGGGTCATCTGATGACTATATGTCTATTATAAACGATTTTTTCAGATTCGCAGCCTTTTTTTGAAAAAAAGCACTCAGTCGGGCTGCTGAGTGCGAATATAGCGGCGCAGTACGTTTTCGACGTTTGTCAAATGGTCGAGCATGCGCGCCCGAGCGGCGTCGGGATTTTGTTCGCGAATGGCTTCAAAAATGGCCCGGTGTTCCGCAAGCAGTTTTTCGGTCGTCGTCTGTTTGGAAAACAGCCAAATGCGGCGCGTTTCCCGCATCGTTTCGACGATCATGCCGGAGACGCTGTTCATGATGCTTGTGAGCATCGGATTTTGCGACGCTTCGGCGATGGCCATATGAAACGCCAAGTCGGCTTTCTCGCCAAGCTCATCGCTGCCAATGCCTTCTTTCATTTGCTGAAGCGCAGCCGCCATCGCTTCGAGATCGTGGTCCGTCCGTTTGGCGGCGGCGAGCGAGGCGGCGCCTGCTTCGAGCAGTTTGCGTACTTCAAGCAAGTGCCAAATATCTTCTTTGTTCATTAAGACGGCGATCGACAGCGGAAACGTCATCATCGTCGGGTCGAACTCACGCACGTACGTTCCTTCGCCTTGCTTCAATTCGATCAGTCCCATCGCTTTTAACGCGGTCAGCGCTTCGCGGATGGCGGCCCGTCCGACTTGAAACTGCTCAGCGAGCTGTTGGACGGAATCGAGTTTATCGCCAGGCTTTAGCTCACCGTTTTTAATCATGTCAAAAATCGCTTCAGCCACTTCTTCATAAATTTTTTTTGTTTTAATCCGTTTAAACGCCAATGGATCCACCTCAATACGATAAAGTAGATTCCCGATTATAGGGAGGAAATATCCTGCACTGTTTATTATGATACAGCATCATGGGAAGAGACAAGCGCTTTTTGTCACTTGAGCGGAGATGCAGCGAATGAAAAGTTCAAAAAAATTAAAAAACGCCTATTGTCTTTTGAAGAAAACGGTTTTATAATTTGAGACAGGCGGCGTTTCTTATCTGATCATCTGATGACTGGAAGAGCGGAACAGAAGGATAAGCGAACGAGCTAGTTGCAAACGCCGAAACCAGGCCAAAGGGGAGGGGAAAACTGTATGCAGTGGAAGCAGGATTTTACGCCGATCGCCGACCAGCTATGGCTATCGGCCATTGTTGCACTCATTCCGATTTTGTATTTCTTTTGGGCGTTGGCAGTCAAGCGGATGAAAGGGCATGTCGCCGGATTGACGACGTTGCTTATTGCCGTTGTGTTGGCTGTAATCGCTTACAGAATGCCGGCCGGAAAGGCAGTCATGTCGGTGACGCAAGGGGCGGTGTACGGGCTGCTCCCGATCGGCTGGATCATCATCACCTCTGTCTTTTTATATAAGCTGACAGTGAAAACCGGGCATTTTGACATCATCCGCAACTCGGTCGTTTCCCTCACCGAGGACCGCCGTCTGCAGGCGCTGCTGATTGCCTTTTCGTTCGGCGCCTTTTTGGAAGGGGCAGCCGGGTTTGGCGCGCCGGTGGCGATTTCAGCGGCGCTTCTCGCCGGATTGGGGTTTAACCCGCTGTACGCCGCGGGCATTTGTTTAATTGCCAACACGGCCCCAGTTGCGTTCGGAGCGGTCGGGATTCCGATCATCTCGATGGAAGGGCCGACCGGTGTGCCGGCGATGGAAATTTCGAAAATGGTCGGGCGGCAGCTGCCGTTTTTATCGGTGTTCATTCCGTTCTACCTTGTGTTGATTATGGCGGGATGGAAAAGGACAATGGAAGTGTTGCCGGCTGTTATTGTCTCTGGCGTTTCGTTTGCGCTGACGCAATACTTGTCGTCGAACTTTTTAGGACCGGAGCTTCCGGACATTTTGTCCTCACTCGTTTCGATCGTCGCGTTGGCTGTCTTTTTGAAATATTGGAAGCCGAAAAGCACGTTCCGTTTTGCGTCGGAGTCGGAAGTGGCGGCCGCTGATCAAGCTGCTCGTGCCACGCATCGTGGCGGGGAAGTGTTCCGCGCTTGGTCGCCGTTTCTTGTGCTGACGGCGTTGATCTCGCTTTGGGGCATCCCGCAAGTGAAAGCGGCGCTCACCGGCCATTATGAAGGGACAAACAGCTTGTTGAAGTTGGTAAATGCCATTGGTGCTCATTTGACATTCGCGCCGCCGGTGCCGGGGCTCAATAACCAAATTTTGAATGCGAGCGGCCAACCGATCGCCGCCGTCTATAAGCTTGAACTGCTTGGTGCGGCTGGGACGGCCATTTTGCTGGCGGCCGTATTGACAAAGTTTATTATCGGCATTTCATGGAAAGAGTGGGGCCGCACATTTGTGGAAACGCTTAACGAGCTGAAATATCCGATTGCGACGATCGCTTCGGTTGTCGGCTTTGCCTACATTGCCAACTCGTCGGGGATGAGCACGACGCTTGGGATGGCGTTGGCGAAAACGGGGGCGTTTTTCCCGTTCTTCTCGCCGTTCTTAGGTTGGCTCGGTGTATTTATCACCGGTTCGGATACGTCGTCGAACTTATTGTTTGGCAACTTGCAAAAAGTGACGGCGACATCGATCGGCATGGATCCGGTGTTGGCGTTGGCGGCCAACTCATCAGGCGGCGTCGTCGGGAAAATGATTTCGCCGCAGTCGATTGCGGTCGCCTGCGCGGCGGTCGGCTTGACCGGCAAGGAATCCGACTTGTTCCGCTTCACGGTGAAACATAGTTTGTTCTTAATCATTTTGATTGGCATTCTCGTTTATTTGCAATCAACGGTATTGTCGTGGATGATTCCATAGCGGCAACGGAGGAGGGGATGAGGCTTGGCTTTGATGGAAACAGGTGCCAAGTCCGCACCTTTTTCCGCTGTCGATGAATGCAAACGATGGGGGAAAGGGTGGGACCATTGATTCCAAACGAGGCGAAAAAACGGTTGATTCAAGTCGTAGGAGCTGAAAACTATGATGACACGAAAGCGGGGCGGCTCGTCTATTCGTACGACGCAACGCCGCAGTTTCAGTCGCTCCCCGATGCGGTCATTGCGCCGCGGAATACGAAAGAGGTCGCGGAAATCGCGAAAATTTGCAACGAGTATCGCATCCCGATCGTGCCGCGCGGGTCAGGAACGAACCTTTGCGCCGGTACGTGTCCGGTTGAAGGTGGAATCGTTCTCCTGTTTAACCATATGAATCGCATTTTGGAAATTGATGAAGAAAACTTAACCGCTACCGTTCAGCCGGGGGTGGTGACGCTTGATTTGGCGAAAGCCGTTGAAGAAAAAGGATTGTTTTATCCGCCGGACCCGGGATCGATGAAAATTTCAACGATTGGCGGCAACATTAGCGAAAACTCAGGCGGCTTGCGCGGCCTGAAATACGGGGTGACACGTGACTATGTGCTCGGGTTGGAAGTCGTCTTGGCGAACGGCGATGTCGTCCGCACCGGCGGCAAGCTGGCAAAGGATGTAGCTGGTTATGATTTAACCCGCCTGTTTGTCGGATCGGAAGGAACGCTTGGCATTGTCACCGAAGCGACGCTCAAGCTCATCCCGATGCCGGAGACAAAGCAAACGATGCTCGCCCTTTATCAAGATTTGGAGGCGGCCGCCCGTTCAGTGTCGAAAATCATCGCCAACAAAATCATTCCGGCGACGCTCGAGTTTTTGGACCAGCCGACATTGGAAGTGGTCGAAGATTTTGCCCGCATCGGCTTGCCGACCAATGTCAAGGCCGTGTTGCTGATTGAGCAGGATGGGCCGAAGGAAGTGGTAGAGCGCGATATGAAAAAGATGGCCGATATTTGCCGGGCCGAGCAGGCGGTGTCCGTTCAACTCGCCGGCTCGGAGGAAGAAGCGGAGGCGCTGCGGACGGCGCGGCGGGCGGCGCTGTCGGCGTTGGCGCGCTTAAAGCCGACGACGATTTTAGAGGACGCAACCGTGCCGCGCTCAGAAATCGCCAAAATGGTCAAAGCGATCAACGAAATTGCCGAGAAGTATCAACTGAAGATCTGTACGTTCGGCCATGCCGGCGATGGCAATTTGCATCCGACCTGTCCGACTGACGCCCGCAACCGTGAAGAAATGGAGCGGGTGGAACGAGCGTTTGAAGAAATTTTCGCCAAGGCGATTGAATTGGGTGGCACGATTACCGGTGAGCATGGTGTCGGGGTGATGAAAGCGCCATATTTGGAATGGAAGCTCGGCCCGGCCGGCATTGCTGCCATGAAAGCAGTCAAGCAGGCGCTCGATCCGAATAATATTATGAATCCGGGCAAAGTGTTCGCCAAAAGCACAAGAAAACGGGTGGTGGTGACACGATGACAACGAAGACAGAACAAGCGCTCATTCAAAAAGCGTTTCAAGAACGGATGGACGAGGATGAACTGTTGAACTGTATGCGCTGTGGATTTTGCCTGCCATCATGCCCGACGTACATCGAATCGGGGCAGCAAGAAGCCCAGTCGCCGCGCGGACGGATTGCCTTAATGAAGGCGGTCGTCGATGGGTTGATTGAGCCGGATGAGGACGTTGAACGGACGCTTAGCCTATGTTTAGGCTGCCGGGCATGCGAGTCGGTCTGTCCGTCCGGGGTCCGCTACGGCCATCTGTTGGAAGAGGCGCGCGACATTATCGCCCAGCATAAAAAAATGCCGCTTCCGGTTCGCCTGATCCGGAAGTTCGTGTTTGCCGGGTTGTTTCCGCATCAAGAGCGGATGCGGAAGGCGACGGCGCTTCTCGGTTGGTATCAGCGTTCCGGGTTGCAGACGCTTGTGCGAAAAACCGGGCTGCTTCGCCTGCTTCCGGCCTCGTTCCGGCAAATGGAGCGCGTGTTGCCGGACGTGCCGACCGCAAAAGAGATGAAAAACCGGCCGCATCGCCTTACCCCGGACGGTGCGGTGAAAAAACGAGTCGCCTTTTTCGCCGGTTGCTTGATGGATACGATGTTTCTGGCAACAAACGATGCGACGCTGCGTCTGCTGCAGCTCGCCGGCTGCGAAGTCATCATTCCGCCGTCCCAAGGGTGCTGCGGAGCGTTGCATGGGCATGGCGGGGAGAAGGAGATGGCGAAAGAGCTGGCAAAGCGAAACATTGCCGCTTTTGAGCAGCTCGACGTCGACTACATTGTGACGAACGCCGGCGGCTGTGGAGCGTTTTTGCTGGAATATGACCATTTGCTAAAGGACGACCCGCAATGGCGCGAACGGGCGGCGGTGTTTACTGCGAAGATCAAAGACATCTCAGAAGTGCTTGTCGAGCTCGGATTTCATCAACTACCGCTTCGTGTGGCGCCGCAAACGGTCACATACCAAGATTCATGCCACTTGCGCAACGTGATGAAAACAGCGACGGCCCCACGCCGTCTGTTGCAGGCAATCGAAGGGGTTGATTTTCGCGAGATGCAAGATGCTGATCGCTGTTGCGGATCGGCCGGCATTTACAACCTTATGGAACCGGAGATGTCAATGCAAATTTTAGACCACAAAATGGACATGGCGAAACAAACGAAAGCGACGACGATCGTGACGGCGAACCCAGGCTGCTTGCTGCAAATGAAGCTCGGCATCGAACGGGAGGGATTGGCGGAAAACGTTCGTGCTGTCCATATTGTGGACTTTCTGCTTGAGGCCGCTGAGGGAGCACAAGCGGAAAAGGAAGGTACACATCTTCGACAAACATCATAACATGAAAAATCCCCGCATCGCCGCGGGGGTTTTTCATTACGAACGGTGGAATGTCTATTCATCTTGTATGGGCGCCCGCCTGTTTTTCATCGATGGCTGGAAGAAATCGGATGGCTATAGCACCGCGCCGAGCCGTTTTGGTATCGCCCGCAACGCTTTTCCGGTGCCGATGGCGACTGCTTCAGCCGGATTGGGCGCGACATGCACCGGCACGTGCAGTTCCGTGCTCAGCCATTGCTCAATGCCATGCAACAAGGCACCTCCCCCGGTGAGTACCACACCGCGGTCAATAATGTCACCGCTCAGTTCGGCTGGACATTCCTCAAGAACAGCGCGAATGGCTTCGGCGATTTGCCAAAGCGACTCTTTGATGGCGGTTTGCACTTCGGCTGGATCCAAGGACACCGCTTTGAGGAAGCCGGTGACAAAATCGCGGCCATGGATCGTTACCGGCTGCTCCACAGCAGTTCCTGGGGCGCTGCCGATTTCGATTTTGACGTGCTCGGCTGTCTGTTCCCCAATTAACATATTGTAGCGCTGGCGGACGTATTGCATAATATCTTCGTCAAGCCGATTGCCGCCGATGCGAAGCGACCGGCAGGCGACGACGCCGCCAAACGAGATGATTGCTGCTTCCGTTTTGCCGGCTCCTAAATGGACGACGACATTCGCGACCGGTTCACCGACCGGCAAATCTGCACCGATAGCGGCCGCGACGGGTTCCTCAATAAAATGAATATGCTTCGCCCCACAATGTTTGGCGATTTCGTAAAAAGAGCGGCGCTCGACGGAGGTGGCGTGGAACGGGACACTCATGATGACGTCTGGCTTTTTGAGAGCGAGGCCGAGCTGTTTGCCCGACTGTTTGAAGACTTGTTGCAACAGCGCCTTGGCACGGTCAAAATCAGCGATGACGCCGTTTTGCAGCGGATACGTCACTTCAACATGGGGTGGAGTTTTGCCAATCATTTCTTTCGCCTTTTGGCCGATTGCCATAAGCTTGTCCGCCTGGCGATTATAGGCGACCGCCGCCGGTTCGTCAAAAAGAAGCCCTTTCGTCTGGCTAAACAGCCTGACATTCATCGTCCCTAAATCGACGCCCAGCTCTGAGGAAGCGAACAACGAAAACACCTGCCTTTGTCAAAAATCGATGAACGGACAACCAATCATCATCTATACCATTCGACAAATATCGTCTATTTATGTCTGTCATGTTAGAAAGCAGGTGATGTAGCGAAAAACATGCTTTATGACATTGTTTCGTAAATTGAAAAACCTTATTGCATCGTTTTTTCATTTTGTGCCGTCCCACGCTAGCTAGAGGCGGCCGTCTTTTTTTACTGAAACCATCGCGTTGAGTGATGATGAACAAGTAATGGAGTCGATTCAAGCGCTCAAACGGCTCGGGTTTCGAATTGCTATTGATGATTTTGGCAGCGGGTATTCTTCGATCGGTTATTTGCGAAAAATTCCGATTGATACGCTAAAAATTGATAAATCGTTGGTTGTGGACATTATGGAAGATGAAAAAACGGCTCTCTTGACAGTAGCGATCATTTATATTGCCCACCATTTAGGGATGCGAACCGTTGCGGAAGGGATTGAAACAAAGGGACATTTCGATTTTTTAGAAAAATACTGTTGCGATCGGGTGCAAGGCTACTTCATCAGCCGGCCGATGCCGTTGGATGAACTTATTTCATTTATCAGGGCGGACGCAAACAGAAATTAGAACAGTGGACGAAAAAATTTTTTTGTTTTCGTGTATAAAAAACGAGAAAGTGGAAATGAATAATAGCGTAACGTTTTCCAAGTATTCCCCCGATCCCCTATGAATATATAATTGGGCTCTCCGGTTTCGGAGGGCCGCTTTTTTTTGCATAACAAAAACTCCCTGCCTATTAAGCGCGCTTCATATGACAGAGAGCTTTTGCGGTGGGACGCTACAGACGCTTGGCCCCGACATATTTTGTTTTCCAATAACTGCTGTTTAAGCTGTCGATTTTGACACCGCGGGAAACGGCATGAATGACTTTATTGTTTCCAATATAGATGGCAACATGGGAGACGCCTTTTGTCCGCTTGGAAGTGTCAAAGAACACTAAATCTCCTGGTTGCAACTTTGACTTATGTACGTATTTCCCTTTTTTGTACATTTCTTTGGAAGAGCGCGGCAGCGTGACACCGACTTTTTGATGGGTGTAGTAAACAAATCCCGAGCAGTCAAATCCTTTTGGCGTTTTGCCACCATACCGATACGGGGTGCCGACCAGTTTTTTTGCCTCAGCGATCAGCCTTGTCTTGTTGGCGGCTGCATCAGAACTGGAAGTGCTTACAAAAAAGGAGGAAAAAAGAACGATGAATGATACGGAAACAAGTGTGAGCCATTTTTTCATTTTCCCGAACCCCCGACAAAATCTTTTTCCATTCGACGTTGTTTGATTACAGTATAACAGAGGAAAATGGTCTTGTTTTTTACAGTTGAATTAAATAATGTTACAGCACAGTTACAAACATAGGACCTAGTCCTAATGGTTTATAACAGTTTGTTGTTATGTTCCTGATGGAATAGCCATTTTTATGGCGGCAGTTATATAGCTTTTCTGCCCCTTTAGTCCTATGATTGGAATGTGGATGTCGGAAGCTGTCGAACGAATAGGAACGGTGGAGGGAAGCGAAGGGAAGGATCCCGACTTTATAATGAAGGAAGAACGTCGAAAAATCTATGACGGTGATGATTTATGTCGAATAAGTTCGAATATCTTGTATACATAGTAGCATTTTTCTTGACAGCCGGTGCCGGTTGTATGTATGCCCATCGGGTGACAAGGCGTTATGGAGCGTTGTCGCCATGGAGGGTGGCGCCGAAGCTGACCGTTGTGTTCACTATATTTTCGCTCTTTCTTTTTGGCGCCGGAATGGTTTATATCGATTACGCAGAGAAGCGCGAGCATGGTGAATACAAAGAAAGTGCCAAGCAAATCGCCGGCATGATCGCCGGCGATTTGGCCGCCATGGGACATGAGTGGCTTGACGAAAACGCGGACCGCCATCCCGCGTATCATACGATACTGACTGCGCTTGAGCGCTGGCAGCATCATGGCCGCATGACCGGTGTATATACGTTAAAAAGGAACGGGAGCGGCGAGCTATATTTTGTTGCCGCTCTAGCGGTCGATTCCCACCGGAACGGCCGCATCGACGGCAAAGCGGAACAACTTGTTCCGCCCGGAACGGTTTACCGCCATACTTCCCCCGAAATGGAGGAGGCTTTTCGCGGCCGATTTGTGATGGAGCGGCCAAGCATGGATGAGCGGGGGGGAAGCATTCGCACTTTTATGCCGATCAGGAAGCTTGACGGGACTATAGATGCAATCGTTGGCGTTGAGTATGATGCGGGGATGTATGAGCAGCGCCTGCAAAAAGAACGGCAAAAGGCAGCTGCAATAATAATGGCACTGTATTTCGTCATTGTCTTCATTTATTTGTTAGTGCTCTATCGACAAATGGAGCGAAACGCGCTTGCCGTCTATAAGAAAGCATTAACGGCGAACGAGGAACGGTTGCGCCGACTGGCGGAAATGACGACGGAAGGAATCGTCGTGTGTGCATCTAAGAAAATTGTCGAAGCAAATGAAGCGGCTTGCCGCCTGCTTGGCTATACGGCAAGTGAACTCGTGCACTTGCCGATCGATGATATAATGGTCGATGGATCGCTGAGACCGGGCCGTTCGGACAGCGGCCCGGAGCGGTTTGAAGTCGAGTTGCGGCGAAAGGATGGGACGGTGTTTCCGGCGGAAATCGTGCAGCGCCGTTACGATTATGAAGGACAAAAAGGAACGGTCATCGCCGTCCGCGACCTGACCGAGCGGAAGCAAAACGAGAGGCGGCTGCAATACATTGCCAGCCATGATGAACTGACTGGTCTCCCGAACAAAGAAGCGATGTATAAGCAGATTGAACAATGTCTCACCGACGCCAAACGGAATGGCCAAGAAGCGGTGGTTATGTTTTTAGAAGTGAGCGGCATTAAGACGATCAACGATTTTTACGGCTATGCCGTTGGAGATAAGGTGTTGCTCCATCTGGCGCGCGTTTGGAGAGAACAGGAAGGGATCGTGGTTGGACGTTGGAGCGGGAACGAATTTATCGCCGTGCTGCCGGACGGCGCACATGAAAAAGCAGAGGAGGCAGCAAAGCGGCTGATTGAGGTCGCGGACGAACCGATTGTCATCAACGGGTTGGAGCTGTATGTGACGGTAAACGTCGGCATCAGCGTCTATCCGAAAGACGGGGAAGACGTGAAAACGTTAATCCGCAAGGCGGACATTGCCCGCTACGAGGCGCGGAACAAGGCGGCGAGCGATTTTCTCTTTTTCACTGAACCGATGGTCGGCCGATTGCATGAAAAGATGGCGATGGAGCGCGATTTGCGGCGCGCGCTTGAAAACGGGGAGTTTGAGCTTTATTACCAACCGCAAATTCAGCTGTATGACCGGAGCATCATCGGCATGGAAGCGCTCATCCGTTGGCGTCACCCGGAAAAAGGGATGGTTCCTCCATCATTGTTTATCCCGGTCGCTGAACAAACGGGGATGATTATTCCGATCAACGAATGGGTGATTCGCACCGCCTGCCGGCAAACGAAACAGTTGCTTGATCAGTTTCCGCATTTGTCCGTCTCGGTCAACTTATCGCCATACGAGTTTGAAAGCCGCCGGTTTGTTGACAAGCTCGCCCGCCTGCTCGCCGACACCGGGCTGCCGCCGCACCATTTAGATCTTGAAATTACGGAACGGATGACGATGGATACGGAGCGTGCGCTCGATATTTTGTCAAAGTTGAAGGCACTCGGTGTGACAATCAGCATGGACGACTTCGGCACCGGCTATAGCTCGCTCAGCTACTTGACCGACTTGCCGATCGACCGGTTGAAAATTGACCGCTCATTTGTCCAGCATATTCAAGGAAAAAAAGATGTCATCTTGCCGTCCATTATTCGTCTCGGGCATAATATAGGTGTCAAAGTGTTGGCCGAAGGGGTCGAAACGGAGACGGAAGCCGCCTATTTGCAAGGAAAACGGTGCGATGAGGCGCAAGGATACTACTTTTCCCCGCCGCTTCCGTATGATGAGTTTGTCCACTTTTTGAAAGAGCAATATACGAGGCGGCAGGCACAGGAGTTGACATGAAATGGACGGATTTTGGCGCATCGCCGAGGAGAAAATCCGCGAAGCAATGAAAAACGGCGAGTTTGACCATTTGCCCGGTTTCGGCAAACCGCTTGAGCTTGAGGACATCTCCCATATCCCGGAAGAGTTGCGGCTCGGGTATTTGCTGCTGAAAAACGCCGGGTATGTGACCGAGGAAACCGAACTGCGCAAAGAGCTGATGACGCTCGAAGATTTGTTGCGCTGTTGTGAGGATGACGAGAAAAAGCAGGAACTTACGAAAAAATGGACGGAAAAACAGCTTCGCTTTGCTGAATTAATGAAAAAGCGCCAACAGACAAACTCGAAGGCGCTGCGCGACTATGGGCGGCGCATTGAGGAAAAATTCCGCTAAACGGTTTCTTCCGATAACAATAAGGGGACTCGGTTTTTTGCGAGCCCCTTATTTTTTATGCAAGGATATTCAAAAAACGGGGAAAATAGGGAAGGAGTCAATGGTTGGAAAGGAGGAGGCGCGAAGAAGAGCAAAAGCAATGATTGGTCCCAGCTGCCTAGCCGTTGATGATCGTGAGCGAAATGAAAAGAAGAGGAGTGAAGATGGTGAAAAAAGTATGGGTTGCCTTTTTTGCCTCACTCGTGCTGGCGATGCCGTCATGGGTGGCTGCCGGTCATCATGAAGCCGTTGATGTTCATTTGCCGATCGGCCATATGTGGAAGCATGACGGGCTGGACGAACAAAAGTGGATGGAGATGGTTCAAACTTATACGCCTGAACAGGCAGATGAATGGAAAAAAGTGCTCGATGAGCGGAAAGCGTTGCGTCAGCAGCTGAACGACGAGAACGTGAAACAGGCCATCAAAGAAAAGTGTAAAAAGATGAAAAAAGAGCGCGAAGCGGCGCTTGACCGGCTCATCGATCAGCTGGCCAATAAAAAAATCACGAAGGAACAGTTTAAACAGGAGTTGAAACAGTTACATAAAAAGAAACGGTGGATGACGAAAGAAGAAAAACAACAGCTTCATCAGCTTCATGAACAAACGAGACAGGCGATGGAGAACAACGATCAGGAGGCGATGAAAAAGCTGCTTCCGCAATGGCTTGAGCATATGAAAAAGAAAAACGAACGATTGTCCCAATGGCTTCAAGAAGTGAAACAAGGGTGATATAATCAAGGAAAAAGCCGTGTCCGATGCACGGCTTCTTTTTTTACCTTTTGGCTGGGAACGCCTTTTGTTTGCCAGCCAAGGCAGGCAGTCGGGCAAGATCGCGCCTGTTTGTGCGCAGAAAACGATTCAGTCTGCCTGATGATGATGGAATGGGAGGGTTGCGCCGTGGGATATCCGGTTATTCTTCATTTGCGCGGCCGCCGCGCGGTCGTCATTGGCGGCGGCCAAGTGGCGGCGCGGAAAGTTTACGGCTTGCTCGAAGCGGAAGCGGACGTTGTGGTGGTCGCCCCGGAGGCGGTGCCGGACATTGAAGCGCTCGCGGCCAAAGGAGAGATCGTTTGGCGTCAGAAGACGTTTGCTGAAGACGACTTGGCAGGAGCGTTTCTTGTCATCGCGGCGACAAACGACCGGAATGTGAACGAAGCGGTGGCGCAGGCAGCGGGATCAGGCCAGCTGTTGAATATCGTCGATGACCCGAAACGGTGCGATTTTCACGTTCCGGCTGTCGTCCGCCGCGGCCCGCTGACGATTGCCGTATCGACCGGAGGGGCGAGCCCGACGGTGGCTCGCCGCATCCGGAGCGAGCTTGAGAAGCAATACGGAGACGAGTATGGGACGTATCTTCAGTTTTTGCAGAAGGCCCGCGATGTCATTTTGCGTGAGGTGGCGGACGATGCCGCACGAAAGCGGTTGTTTCGGGCGCTCGCGGCCGACGAATTCCGGCAAAACGGCCGTTGGGATGAGAAGTTCGCTCACCTGTTGACGAAAGAAAAAGAACGAAACCGGGAAAGAAGGGATGGGAATGATGAGGATTTCGATGTACATTGTTGATGCGTTCACTGACCGGCTGTTTGCCGGCAACCCGGCGGCTGTCTGTCTGCTGCCGCATCCGGCTCGTGATGAGTGGATGCAGCGTGTTGCCGCAGAAATGAATTTGTCCGAGACGGCCTTTGTAGTTTCGCACGAGGGCGGTTACCGCCTGCGCTGGTTCACGCCCAAAGCCGAAGTCGATTTATGCGGGCATGCGACATTGGCGAGCGCCCATGTGCTGTGGGAACGGGGGGAGTGCCGCGCGAATGAAGCGATCGCCTTTTTCACAAACAGCGGGGTGTTGACGGCTGTCAACAACGATGGCTGGATTCGGCTTGATTTTCCGAATGAAGCGCCAATGTTGGACGAGTCGCCCCCTGCTGAGCTCACCGACGCCTTGGCGGTAAAGCCGCTGTTTATCGGGCGAAACCGGTTTGACTATTTAGTGGAAGTTGATTCGGAACGAATCGTGCATGAGCTGCAGCCGGATTTTCACTTGCTTCAACAAGTGGATGCCCGCGGTGTGATCGTAACAAGCCGCTCGATGACGGAAGGAGTGGACTTTGTGTCGCGGGCTTTTTTTCCAGCCATTGGCGTGCCGGAAGACCCGGTCACCGGCTCGGCGCACTGCTGCCTTGGGCCGTATTGGGCGGACCGATTCGGAAAAACGACGCTGGTGGGCCATCAAGTTTCATCCCGCGGCGGTATTGTGCGGGTGACGATGGCGGGGGAGAGGGTGCATCTTGAAGGAAAAGCGGTCACTGTGTTGAAGGGGGAATTGGCCGAAGAAGCGAACGTTTGGCTATAGATGAAGATAGCAACTGCTTGGCCGAGCGGCGATGTTTGCGTGTGTTGGAACAATGGAATTGTGCTCAATAAGAAAATAGGGGGCCAGAATGAAATTCCTCCCCCGTTCAAATCGGTGTCCGACCGGCTAATCATCCCACCGATACGTCCAAAACCGCTCTGTTTTCAGCCAAGCAAGCGCATCGCCGCGCTTGGAGGCCGCCTGCATCAGCCCCTCGGTTTGTGAACGGTGGGCGCGGATGGCGGCCAGCTTCGTCTCGATCACCGGGCTGACATCGCGGATGACGTCTGGTTGGCCAAGATCTTGTTCGCAGTTTTTCGCAAAGGCCACACAATGGACGGTCGGCCGCTCGTTTTTTGGCCGGCGTTTTAGGGCGCGGATGACCGCAGCGCCGCATGCATCATGGTCAGGGTGAACGCTGTAGCCGGGGTAAAACGTAATGACGAGCGACGGGTTCGTTTCCGCCACGATGGCGGCAATCCGGTCAGCAAGCTCGTTTTCATCTTCAAATTCGACCGTTTTATCGCGATATCCAAGCAAGCGCAAATCACGAATGCCGAGAACGCGGCACGCTTCTTCCAGCTCCTGCTTGCGGATGAGCGGAAGCGTTTCACGGTTGGCAAACGGGGGCACGCCCATATTTCGCCCCATTTCGCCAAGCGTCAGGCAGGCGTACGTCACCGGTGTGCCGATTTGCACATGCTGGGCAATGGTGCCCGAAACGCCAAACGCCTCATCATCCGGGTGGGGAAACACAACAAGTACGTGTCGTTCCTTCATCGCAAGCCCCTCCTTATGCGAACGGCGTGTCGCTCAGCTCAAGGGCGACAGCCAGTTTCCCTTCGTAATCGTGTCCGGCCAACAACAACTGCCCTTCGTTCGTCCATTCCCAATGGGTGAGTCCTTCGGCGTACACCCAACCGATTTGAAGCTTCAGCCCGACACGATACGGCCCTGGGCCGGTGATTTTGCCGCGGGTGAAGCGGATGCGGGCGTTGCGGATGTAAGCGCCGGCGGAAAAAAATCGTTCGTTATGATGAGAGGCGTACGCCCCGTTCGTCGTTTCTAAATGGATGTATACGTCGCGATTGGTGAAGCGGTCCAGCGCCTCTTGAACAGCGGCGGCGTCAATCGGCTGCACGCGGGGTCCCTCCTTTAGCTGTTTTCTATATATTGTACATGACCAAGGCATAGGAACGGAAATATTTCGTCTTTCATTGTATAATGAAGACGAACACATCTTGGACTCATCCGCACCTTAGAGGCGTTGAACAACGATTCAGCGAAAGGAAAGGTGAGGAGAAATGGGGTTTCAAGGCAATGGTGTCACGATGCTCAATTTTGACGGCACTCACCGGCCGCAAAAGCGATTGTTCCGTTTTCCGCACGAATGGATCGATATGTCGGATGTGCCGGAGACGAATTTGTATTGCAGCGAGGCAGCTCTTGCGGAAATTGAACGGCGGCTGGGCCGTCGGCGGCTGCGCGGGGCGGTTTTAATCGGGAACGGCAACTTCCATTATGTGAGCTATTTGCTCGTAAAGGAGATGAAAGAGCCGTTTACGCTCGTCTTGTTTGACCACCATACGGATGCCGAAGGAGGGAGCGACCGCCTCATTTCATGCGGCTCGTGGGTGGCTTACGCACTCGGACATCCGCAGCTGCAAAAAGTCGTTATTGTCGGCCCGTCACTTTCTCCAAGTCATCTCCGTTTATCTCCAAAAATTACAGTTCTTCCTTTCGATAATCACGATGAATGGCCGAAGGCGCTTTTGGACGTCATTCCGACCGGAAGCGTCTATATCAGCATTGATAAAGATGCGCTTCGCCGTGAAGACGCTGTGACGAACTGGGACCAAGGGGTGATGCCGCTTTCCCGGCTGCTCGCTTGTTTGCGCCTTCTACTATTCTATAAAAAAGTGCTCGGCGTGGACATATGCGGGGAATATCCGCAGGCCGCTGTCGATGTATTCCATCCATTTTGCCGTGAAGCGCAGCAAAAAAATGAGCGCGCAAATACGGCCATTTTGGAGACGTGTTTTCAATATGCGGCGCCGCATTTGCGGCCGGCTTAAGCAAACGGACGGCTGTCCCGCTTTTTTCCTCGGGTGAAAAGGAGCGGAGGAAGCGCTTGCTGGCAGACGGAAAGCGGCCGTACTGAGAACCCGCTTAGGCTGACTGCTAGTGGCGCGTCGGTCAAACGCCATTTCCGTACATAATGCGGAATTTTGTTTCGTCAGGGCGGACGGGGCGCGGCTCGACGTGCATGCGGGAAACTTTGGCAAACATCGTGCCGGCTTCAATCGTATCCAAAAACAGTTGGAGCGCGCTTTCATGCCCTTGGGCTTCCATTTCCACTGTCCCGTCATCATTGTTTTTCACCCAGCCGGTCAGCTGGCGTTTGAGCGCCTCGTGTTGGACGAAATAGCGAAACCCGACGCCTTGCACGCGCCCTTCGACCATGACATGAACCCGCTTCATCATGATGAAGCCCTCCTTCACTGCGGTCGCTTCGCTTCCATCATACCATGAAAAAAGGAGCTTGTCTGCTCAAGCTCCTTTTTTCGCTGCCGACAGCGACTGCACTTGTTGTTGAATGAGCGTTACAAGCCGCGGATGATACCCTAAATATGAGCATAAATGCCACTGCTGATGGGAAACAGGCAGCGTCCGCAGCTTTCGTTCGACCGTTTTCATTAAGAGGCCGGTAAACAGCAAATACGGGACGACAAACACGTGCCGGTATCCGGATGCGCTCGCCCGTTCGAGCCCTTCGTCAAGCGTCGGGTGGATGGCGGCGAGAAAGCAAACATCCACGTGCGGCGCGTTCGTTTTTTCTTGCAAGCGCCGGGCGATGGCGGCGATGTCGCGCTTCGTATCCGGATCGCTGCTGCCGCGGCCGATCAGAAGGACCATGGATTCGCGATCAAGCGGCGCCGGCTGCTCGCCGATGCGGTCGATGATGATGTCGATCATCGTCTCATGGACGCCAAACGGCGCCCCGCAGACGATCTCCAAAGACGGATGGCGCCGTTTCGCCGCTTCAAGCGCAGCCGGAATGTCGTATTTGGCATGGCCGGCGGATAGAAGCAGCAACGGGATGACAATCACACGAGTAGCCCCTTGGGTGACACAGAGATCAACACCGGTCACAATATCCGGCTCGGTCAGCTCAACGAAGCACAGCTCTTGAATCGGGATGTCGATCGCCGCCTTGCATTGTTCAACGAAGCGGACCGCTTCTTGGTGCGCAGCCGGAACCCGGCTGCCATGGCCGACATACAAAACAGCTTCCATCGCCATTGCCTCACGAGGTGGCGCCGGCGGCTGCCGACGATGACAGCAGCCGCTCAAACCATTGAATGTTGGCGCGCAGCCGGACGACATCCCCGATGATGATCATGCTTGGATTTTCGATATGTTCTTTGGCGGCAACGGCAGCGATTGTCGCCAGCGTGCCGGTGACGGTGCGCTGGCTTGACGTCGTTCCCCATTGAATGACCGCCACCGGCGTGTCCGGAGCTTTGCCGTATTTGATCAGCTGGCCGCAAATGTACGGCAAGTTGTGAACGCCCATGTAAATGGCGATCGTATCAATGCCTTTGGCGAGGCTTTCCCACTTGATGTCTTCGCGGATTCCGTCGCGGCGATGACCCGTGACAAAGGCGACGCTGGAGCTGAACTCGCGATGGGTAACAGGGATGCCGGCATAAGCGGCTGCCGCGATGGCTGACGTGACGCCGGGAACGATCTCAAACTCGATCCCGTGTTGAACAAGCGCCTCTGCCTCTTCACCGCCGCGCCCGAACACAAACGGATCGCCCCCTTTTAAACGGACGACCGTTTTTCCCTTTTTGGCATGCAGAACGAGCGAACGGTTGATCGTTTCTTGCTGCATGACATGATAGCCGGGTAGCTTGCCGCAAAAAATGAGCTCAGCATCCGGCTTAGCATACGCCAACAAGTCTTCATTAATGAGGCGGTCGTACAAAATGACGTCTGCTTGTTGGATGCATTTCAATCCTTTGACGGTAATGAGTTCCGGATCGCCGGGGCCGGCGCCGACCAAATATACTTTCCCCATCGTTGTTTCAGCCCTTTCTTGCATAATCCAGCTTGCTTGCCGGTCACCGTCTTTAGGCGGCTTGAGTGAATGTGGTTGCTTTTATTGTAAACAGCCCGCCTTGGCACGAAAACGACTTTGTAAAATCGTCTCCCCCTCTTTTTTCGAGTGGGAGACACGGCATCGTCAGTTCGTTTCCACCGCTGGGATGAATCCGCGCTCCCGCAAATACGCGAGCACTTGCTCGACACATTCATCAACCGAATAGCGGTGTGTTTCAATGGTCAGCTCCGGGGCTTCCGGCGCTTCATACGGCGAATCGATGCCGGTGAATTCGCGGATTTCTCCGCGTCGCGCCTTCTCATACAGCCCTTTCGGGTCGCGCTTTTCGCACTCCTCGAGCGGGCAGTTGACGTAAATTTCGATAAACTCATTTTCTTCGACCAAGCGGCGGACGAGCGCCCGGTCTTCAGCAAATGGCGAAATAAACGCTGTTAATACGAACTGGCCGCTGTCGACAAACAATTTGGCGACTTCGCCGATGCGGCGAATGTTTTCCGTCCGGTCGGCGGCGGAAAAACCGAGGTCTTTATTGAGCCCGTGGCGGATGTTGTCGCCATCGAGCACGTAATTTTGAATGCCAAGCTCAAACAGCCGTCTGGAGACGGCGTTCGCCACCGTCGATTTGCCGGATCCGGACAGGCCAGTGAACCAAAGGATGGCGCTATGATGACCGTTGCGTTGGCGACGATCTTCTTTTGTCACCGATGTATGATGCCAAACGATATTCGTGCTCATCTCGCTCCTCCTTTAGCGTGTCGACGGGGTGACCGCTTCGCGTTCTTGCAACCCTTTGATCAAGACGGCGGCCACTTCCGGACGGCTGAACGTGCTCGGCGGCACTTGGCCGTTGCGCAACATTTCGCGGACTTTCGTGCCGGAAAGGACAACGTGATATTGAGCGTCGTGCGGGCACGTTTTCGTCGATGCCATGCCTTCGCATTTCGTGCAATAAAAGCTATGTTCGAAAAAGAGCGGTGTAATGCCAAGCTCTTCGGCCGTAAAGTTCGAGAAGATTTTTTGTGCATCATACGTGCCGTAATAGTTGCCGACGCCCGCATGGTCGCGGCCGACGATGAAGTGCGTGCAGCCGAAGTTTTTCCGCACCATGGCATGGAAAATCGCTTCGCGTGGCCCGGCGTAGCGCATCGCGGCCTGGAAGACGCCCAAGAAAACGCGGTCTTTCGGATAATAGTTTTCAAGCAACACTTGATAGCTTTCCATCCGGATGTCGGCCGGAATATCGTCCGCTTTCGTTTCGCCGACGAGCGGGTTTAAAAACAAGCCGTCAACGATTTCAAGCGCGCATTTTTGAATATATTCGTGGGCGCGGTGAACCGGGTTGCGCGTTTGGAAGCCGACGACTGTGTTCCAGCCGAGTTCGGCAAATCGTTTCCGCGTTTCGGCCGGATCGAAATAAAACGGAGCAAACTGGCCTTTGTCGGTCCGTTTGACGAGCGTAACCGCTCCGCCGACGTACACATCCGGTTTTTCAAACAGCTTGCGCACGCCCGGGTGAGCGAGTTCGTCGGTTTTATAGACGAGCTTGGCTTCTTTCGTTTTATCCGGGCGGTAAATATCGGCGATTTCAATAACGCCGTAGACGTCGCCGTCATAAACGAGCTTCGCTTTGTCGCCGGCAGCGAGTTCACCCGCTTTTTCTTCCGTCACCGCCAGCGTAATCGGGATGCTCCAGACGGTGCCGTCAGCGAGGCGCATCGTTTCCACGACCGCGTCGTAATCTGCTTTCGTTAAAAAGCCGGTGAGCGGGCTGTAGGCGCCTGTGCCGATCAGCTCGAGGTCGCTTAGTTCGGCTTTGGAAAGCTCGATCGTTTTCGTTGCTTCATCGATTGGGTAATCCGGATTCCAACGGTTGATCAATGTGCCGCCATGCGGAATGCTTAAGCTCATGTTCATAACCTCCTAGATTAATAGATGTTCATTAAATGCCGCCGCCATGTTCGTGAAGCGAACGCTCTTCTTCGGCGACCGTTTTTTTCAAGCTGATGACGCCAAGCGTCGCCAGGCAGACGCTGAAGATGGCGATCACCGTGTAAACGTCGCTGTCAAGCAACAGCTTCACAAGGCTGTACGAAATGACAAGGGAAAAGATGGGTGAAACAAACCATACTTTTAATAGCTGTGCAACAATCCGCTTTTGCCAAATCGACATCCCGCTTTTCGCTGTTCCGATGCCGATGATCGCTGATGTCGTAATCTGCGTAAGCGGAACAGGCAAACCAAACAGCGACGAAATGATGACGAGCACGGCTCCCGTGCCGGAAATGGCGCTCCCTTCAAACGGGGAGAAGTTCGTGATTTTCTTCCCATTTGTTTCCAAAACACGATGTCCAAGCAAGAGGGCACCGGCGGCGACGAACAAGCCGCCGAAAATAGTTGCCGGCCCGACCGCCATCAGCCCGGCCCCGACAAGCGGCCCGACGGCGTTGGCCACATTGTTCATACCGGCGGAAAACGCCTCGAGAAAGCCGGTGATGACGAGCAAGGCCATGAACGTTTTTTGCCAGCGCCCTTGTTCAAGTTGCGGGTACTTTCGCTTGAGCGCCAAAAACCATTTGCCGACGGCCAGTGTAAACGAAAAGGCGATGATCGGGATCACGACCCATACCGACATGATAAACAGCAGTTTGTGAAAGTACACCGCCTGATAGGCGATGCCGACGCCGACGACGGATCCGACGGTGATCTCGCTCGTCGAGAGCGGAATGCCCATGATGTTCGCCGCAAAGAGTGAAATAGCCGCCGCCGTTAAAATGATGACAACGATTTTGACGGTGAGGATCGAAGACGGAATAATGCCCGACCCGATCGTTTTCACCACTTCTCCGCCGCCGAGGCTGCCGAGGAACACGCCGATGCCGCAAAGAAGGAGGGCCACCGATTTTTTCGGAATGGCGCCTGATCCGTAGGCGACACCCATTGAGGCGGCCGCGCCGCTCGCCCCGATGTTCATGGCGAAGAAAAAAGATACAATAAAGGCAATGGCAAGGAGCATATCATTGTTCTCCCCCTATGTGAGATGGAGCCCGCACTCCGTTTTCCCCTGGCCGGCCCAGCGCCCGGAGCGCAAATCGTTCGGGTCTGATGCCGGCGCCGTGCACGGGGCGCAGCCGATGCTCGGGTAGCCCTGGTCATGGAGCACGTTGTACGGAAGGCCGTGTTTATACACGTAATTCCAAACATCTTTCCACGTCCAATGAATGAGCGGGCACACTTTAATGGAACGGAACTTGTCGTCTTTATTGATGTACTCGACATGACTCCGGGTCGGCGACTGCTCGCGGCGCAAGCCGGAAATCCAAGCGGTGACTCCGGTCAAGACTTCCCGCAGCGGAATGACTTTGCGCAGCTCACAGCATTTGTTCGGATCGCGCTTCCATAATTCGTCGCCAAATTGCGCAGCCTGTTCTTCCAACGTCAAGTGCGGCTTTTTCATCACGATGCGGAGCGACGGGTATTTTTCCTGTACCTTCGCGATCGTGTCGTACGTCTCTTGAAAATGCAGCCCTGTATCCAAAAAGACGATTTCTGCATCCGGCTTGACCTGGGAGATCAAATCAATGAGCACAATCCCTTCAATGCCGAAGCTGCAGGCGTACACAATGTCATCGCCGTATTCACGGTACGCCCAAGCGAGGACAGCCAGCGCCCCTTTTGTGTCATCATCGGACGGAAAAGACGGTTTTTCGGCCGTTTCCCATCGGTCATATGTGAGCATCGTTTCCCCCTCCTTAAAATCAAAGAAAATCAACGTAATTAGTCGGATATTCATCCGGCAGCGAGCAGCGTGGCGACAAAAACGCCCCTTCCATTTCGGAAAGAGCGGAAGAACGGAGACGCCTTATCTTCCAAAATGGATCCCATTTTGCTGGAATTAGCACCTTGCCAAATACGGCAGGTTGCCGGAGTTCATCGGGCCAGTCCCTCCCTCACTCTTGATAAGCGTATGTAATGGTTGTAATTGATTAAAATTTTAGCACAATTGTCGCCAATGTCAATCCTAGTTTTTCGATAGGAATTATTTTTTTATACACTAAGGCGGCTTCGCGGCGCTTCCATCCGGTGACAGAAGGGGGGATTACCGCTTGCGCAGGCTTCCGAGCTCCTCGACAATGGCTTGTATTTCGCTTGGACTGAACGTTTCACGTTTCATGACCATGTCGTAAATGTCTTTCAGTTCGTCATACCACGCCTCGGAAAAATGGGACGGCTTAATCGCATCAATGTTGAGCATTTTTAATTTTTTCTTCAGTTGCTCAACTATATATTCGACGTTTTCCATCGACGGTTTCGACAAGTCCATTGTTTCATTCCTCCCATGGCAAGTTACCATGCATTGTACCATATGAGCCGGGAAAAAGGGAGAGGCAATATGGCCTGCATCAACGATGGATGGTAAAATGTAGATGCATATGCATGCCCCTCCAGAAAGAGGCAGTCAGGGGCTTGGATGAAAAGGGAAAACTAACGATAGGAAAACGGTATAGAAATAGCGAAAGGGGTTGTTGATTGGATGATCAAAGTGTTGTTTGTTTGCCTCGGCAACATTTGCCGTTCGCCGATGGCGGAAGCGGTATTCCGTCATTTGGTGAAAGAACGGGGGCTTGACGGACAGATTGCCGTTGATTCAGCGGGAACGGGCAGCTGGCATGTCGGCGAGCCGCCGCATGAGGGGACAAGGCGGATTTTGAACGAGAACGCCATTGACTATTCCGGTATCCGCGCCCGGCAAGTCGGGCGCCGCGACTTGACAGAATTTGATTACATCATCGCCATGGACGCCGCCAACTTGAGCGATTTGCGCCGGATGGCTGGGCCAAATTCAGCAGCCGTGATCGCCCGGCTGCTCGATTTTGTCCCGGATCGGGAAAAAGATGATGTGCCGGATCCATATTATACCGGGAATTTCGCCGAAGTATATGATCTTGTCCGTTCCGGATGCGAACATTTGCTTGACACGATCGTCCGCAACCATCAGCTGACTCCGAGGGAAAGGACATGATGAAAAAACGGAAAAGGAGGGCGACACGTGTTGGTGGATATGACGTTCATCCGCGAGTTGGCCCGGCGCTTTACGGAGGATGAAGTTCCGCGGCTGTCAGCGGAGTTGGCGTATTACTTTCTGTTGTCGCTGTTTCCGTTTTTGCTGTTTTTAATGACGCTGTTGGCGTATTTGCCGATTCCACATGAAGATGTGCTTGCGCTTGTGCGGCAATATGCGCCGAAGGAGGCGCTTCATCTGATCGAGACAAATGTGCATCACTTAATGGACGAGCAAAATGGGAAACTGTTGTCGTTAAGCATTATCGGTGCCATTTGGTCCGCTTCAAACGGAATGGGCGCCATTATGCGGGCGTTCAACCGCGCTTATGACGTGGAGGAAAACCGGCCGTTTTGGGTGGCGCGCGGACTGTCGATTGTGTTGACGGTCGGGATGATCGCCGTGATTATCGTCGCGCTCGTGCTGCCGGTATTCGGCCGGATGATCGGGCTGTTTTTGTTTTCCACATTAGGGTTATCGGAACACTTTTTAACCGTATGGAATACATTCCGTTGGACGACGAGCTCGCTGCTACTGTTTGCTGTCTTTACTGCCCTTTATTATTTTGCCCCAAACAAGCAGTTGCGCTGTGTCAATGTCGTGCGTGGCGCCCTATTCGCCACCGCCGGCTGGATTGCGACATCGCTGGCATTTGCCTATTATGTCAACCACTTCGCCAATTACACGGCCATGCATGGGAGCCTCGGCGGGATGATCGTGCTGATGATTTGGCTTTATTTGTCCGGCATGGTTCTCGTTTTAGGCGGGGAAATGAACGCCATTTTCGATTGTGGACGTGAAGGAAGAAAGCGGCTTCGTTGATGTGTATAAATGATCCGTAAACCGGATAACGTAACGATGCGGGGGATTTTGATACAGGGGGGATTACGATGGCGAAGCACACGAAAAAAGACGGGGGCACGAAACAAAAAGGGAAAAACAGGCCGAAACATAAAACGAGCGGCAGCGCCAACGGCCAAAACGGCTATCATTAAAAATGGATCCCTAGAGGTCGGTTACCGGCCTTTAGGGATCTTTTTATGTAGCTGTAAATTTTGGTCACAAAGTTGCAAAATTCAGTGGCTATGTAGGTTGGGTATAATAGAAGGGGGATAGGAAGAAAGATCTATTCATCAATTCCAATTAAAAAGAGAAGGTGCGGAAAAGGAGGATGTTTTTCCTAGGAGCCATTTTGACAAGACGAAAAAAAGCAGTGATGTGTTTGCAAAGGATCTAACATCGTTCAAAATTCAAAAAAAATGTGAGGGAGGGGGAAAGAAGATGTTCAGCGGCCGGTTGGGAGGGAGAATGAGCGGCGGCATCTTCTTTTTGTTTGGCATGTTGATCATTGTTTTCTCTTCAGCGGTTGCTCCGATAAACTCCAGTTTCACGGACTCCGATTCGAACACAGGAAACATTATACGTTCCGCCTTGCTCGATATTTCTACGACACCTGCCAGCCCGACAGTGCTTTATAATATCAGTAATTTTCTTCCCGGGGATACAGCTACGCGTTCCATAGAAATTCATAATAGCGGAAATGTGGATCTTACCTATAACATTTCTGTAACGGCAAATCCGGGCAATACGATCCTTTGGACAGATACGGATAAGGGGCTTCAAATTGAAATTAAAGACCAAGATTCCGGGACTGTTCATTACGAGGGGCCGATTAGCATGCTTTCTGTTTCAGATATTTTGCTTGTGGCCGGCCAGTCTCATCATTTGCAGTTCAAATTGGTGTTCCCGGAAGAAGCCGATAACAGCTTTCAAAATCTTCAAGAATCAATGACATTTCGGTTTGACGCGATGCAGTTGCCTGGCGGCGAACGAACGAATAACTAGCGGGTGATGCCCAATGAACAAAAGGCGGGTGGCCCGTTTACTTTTGTTTATGATCACCATATTGTTTTCGTTGTTTCAAACAGCGGAAGCCAAAATGATGGTGACCACCTCTTTAGCCGGCAATGTCATTTCAACTAGCGAACATTTATTCTTTTTCTACAATATAGCAGGTGGAACCGCAAGGCAACCAAGAAATCGCGATGTTCCCATATTGACAGGGTTAAACGCTAGCCTATCAACAGCTGATTTTGGAACGATTAGTATTTCTCTTATAAGTATTTGGGAAATTGATGATGTGATTCGCATTCTAAACAAATCGGCAGTTACGAAATCTCTTTCCCTGTCGGTTGTGAACGGTTCTGCTCCACTCTTGGGCAGTTTGAGAAGTATCATCAGTTTCCCGGACAGAGTAACTTTGGCTCCGTGGGAGACGGTTCAAGTTGATGCGACTATTAGCACCACTATCTTAACAGCACCTGTTGGAGAGTACACTGGCTGGGTTAAGATTACTGATCATGAGACGAATCTTAGTTATGTTATTCCAATCCGCCTGATCGTCAGTTTATAATTTGTGGAATGAAAAATGAGGAAATATCAAAGGGGATGAAACGAGTGGAAGGAAGCTTTGCCCGCGAGCGACCGAAACATAAAGGGGATATGAGGTTCGTAATAAATGTTGTATTCTGGATAGGTTCGACCTTGTTCGGCCTTTTTTTGCTATTGGTATATGGTCCATTTCTGCTCGGCTGGTCAAGTTATCTTGTTTTATCGCCTAGCATGGCCCCTGTCATCGAGCCGGGTTCGATTGTGGTTGTCCGCCCGGCCGGGCAGGTTGCATTGCAACAAAACGATATTGTGGCATACCGAAAAAATAACGCCATCGTACTTCATCGTATCCAACAAGTTCAGGAAGAGAATGGAAAAGTATGGTTTGTATTGAAAGGGGATGCAAATGAATACGCAGATTTTGAAACAGTAACTGAAAAACAGATTATCGGAAAAATGGCGTATTCGATTCCTTATGCAGGGTATGTAGTAAAATATGTGAGTGACAATAAAGTTTTACTTTTAATACTAGTGGTACTCGTCTTTCTGTTGTTTCATACAATGGTCACATCCCGAAGACGACCCCGCCGAACGACCTGTACAACCGAACCGGTCAAAAAGTGACCATTGAAAAAGGGCGCTCTTTCCGGAGCACCCTTTTTCGCAAAGAACAGGCGGTTCGGTAACAGTCTTTTTATTCGACGCTTTCTTCATGATGGTGGTAATACCGCTCGTAAATGTACTCGATCTCGGCGTCAGTCATGTAGGCGAGCTGTTCCCGCGACAACCCCCGCACTTTTTCGATAAACTCGATCATATTTTTCCGTTCTGCTCTGCTCATCATCGCCACTCCTTTTTCTGTTTTAAAACAGTAACTTGTTATCTTGGTTTTATTATATAACAGAAAAAACAAAATGGTCAACGATTTTTTCAAAAAAAACAAAAAAATAAAAAAGCGGTCAAGCCGCTTTTTTTTGTTCCCGCCGCCCGGCAAGGCAGACGGCCGGGATGAGGAGAACGGCGCTGACCGCAAGGAAAAAGGTGTTCGTTGCCGCATCGACGGCGCTTCCGGTAAGGGGCGGGCCCACCATGCTGCCGAGGCTGTACAGCATCCCGCACAACAAGTTGCCGGCCGGGAGGAGCGCTTTCGGCAACAGGTCGGTCATATAGGCAATGCCAAGGGAGAAAAGGGAGCCAGTAAACATGCCGGCAGCGAACAGGCAGGCAGCGAGTCCGACAATGGATGCGCCAACAGTAAGCGCGGTCAAAAAACAGCCGACGCCGACCAACAAGGCACAAGTGATCACGGCCCGCCTCCCGAACCGGTCGCTGAGCGCCCCGAGCGGAAGCTGAAAGGCGATGCCGCCGAATGAGAAAAACGGCAAAATGAAGGCGATTTGTTCCGCACTCATCTGCTTACGCAAGGCGTACAGCGGGAAAACGGAATGAATGGACGCTTCCAAAAAGCCGTAAGCAAGCGGTAGCAAGAGCGCTGGCCATGCATGTTTCCATGCACCGATCCATCGACCGGCAGCTGAGGCGGAGCGTTCGAACGGCTTCGGCTTTTCATTTGACAGCCAAAAGACGGCAACCCATCCGACGAAACTGAGGAGGGCAGCCAAATAAAACGGCAGCGCCTCGTTGATTGAGGCAAGCGAAGCGAGCAGTGGACCGGCTGTAAAACCAAGACCAAATGCAAGGCCATACAGTGACAGCCGCCGTCCGCGCTCGGTCGGCAGCGAAAAGTCCGTAATCCACGTTTGGGTAGCAAAATGAAGCATATGGTCGCCCACCCCGATAAGAAAACGAAGTATAAACCAAAAGGAAAATGAGGGGAAAAGTGGAAAAAGGGCGAGTGAACATATTACAATAAAACCACCAAGGATAATCATAGGTTTGTATCCATATTTCCCTAACGGTTGTTCCAAAAACGGTGAAATGGCAAGCACACCGATATAGAGCGCGGCCGCGTGCGCTCCATTAATGGTCGAAGAGACGCCGCTTTCATCAAGCAACATGGCTAACAACGGAAGCAGCATCCCTTGGGACAAGCCGGAGATGGCCACGACCGCAGTTAAAATGGCGAAACGCATCGTCACATCCTCACTTCTTTAAATTGGCCAGCCTGCGAACAAAAACGGAATCCGGCTTTTCACGGCGGAACGGCCGGCCCGTATTTATCGTACATACAAGCAACGATCAACGCAACGAAAAAATGTTGACGAGAAAGGTGGAAGAAACACAAATGAACAGGTTGTTTGCCTGGATGGCATGGATCGGCGTGCCGGTGTCCGTGATCGGCGGCTTTCTTCACTGGCCGACCGTCTTGATGTTTGGGCTGTACTGTCTGACGATTATTGCGCTCGCCAGCTATATGGGGAGGGCGACGGAAAGCTTGGCGATCGTCGCTGGACCGCGCATCGGCGGGCTGTTAAACGCCACCTTCGGCAATGCGGTCGAGTTGATTATCTCGATTTTTGCCTTGCAAGCCGGACTCGTTGATGTCGTGCTCGCCTCCTTGACCGGCTCGGTGCTGGGGAATTTGCTGTTGGTTGCCGGGTTATCGTTCTTTGTCGGCGGTTTGAAATATAAGCGGCAAGAATTCAATATTTATGACGCCCGCCATAACGCCGGGCTGCTGACGTTTGCCATTTTCGTCGCGTTTGTCATTCCGGAAGTGTTTACAATGCGAATGGGCGGCGGCGAACGGCTCGCGTTAAGTGTCGGCATTTCGATCATTATGATTTTGCTTTACATCGCTGTCGTATTGTCCAACGACGGCGATACGAACTGGTTTGAAGGAGCGACGCTGCTTGCGGCCTATCTCATTATGGGCATTGGTTTTTATTTGCTTTGACTCATTCACCCGGGCGGTTGGCGCCCGGGTTTTTTGACAGAGGTGCGGCGCTGAAACGGAAGAAATTTTCACCGCCGCGGATAAACGGTGCGTTTTGACGAAAAATAACAGTGAATATGAGATAGAAAGGAGCGAATGCGATGAAAAAATGGGCAGTCTCGCTGTTTGTGAGCGCACTGCTTCTGTATGCGGCAGCGTTCCCGGCATTGGCGGCTTCCGGAAAACCGGCCCCCGGCACGGTGATCGATATATCAAAAGAAAATACGTACCCGAACCCGACGCAAGATTTGCCGCATTTAGAGCCGAGCTCGTTTACGAAACAGCTGTTGAAATCAGCGAACGTAAAAATCGAGAATCCAGAATTGATCCATCTCTTTAACGAATCTTCGGCGACGAATACCCCGTGGGCTGTCGGCTACCGGGCGACGATTTATTTAGGTCAATGGCCGCTCAACTACCAGTCACTGGAGACGTCAACAAACTGGGAATACCAAAAGGTTAACACGAACTTTCTCGATAATCGCGGCGGCGATGGCGCGCAAAAACTGTATTACAAACAGGAAATGCAAAAGTATGTCCGCGGCGGCTTGACGGCGAAAGTGCCCAATGAGGATGCTGTGAAGCGCATGATGTTGAACAAAGCGATGGAAAAAACAAACCTGCCGCTCGCTTTCAGCACCGTGGTCGGCCTTGGCACGAAAAAGGATCAGCCGTACAACGTACCGGCGAAAAAAATGGGCTATTTGTATGCGTATGCTCCGGCCGTGAATGAAAAAGGGAAAGTGACATACGGGGAAGTGTATGTCGTCTTGAAAGGAAACAAAAAGAAAATCGTTGTCAAAAACGTCACGACAAGAGGGGTCGGGGCATGGATTCCGGTGCAGGACCGCCTGTATGTATCTTATATTGTCAGCGAGCAGCCAAGATAAAGAAGGTGTCCCGGAGACAATGGGACACCTTCTCTAATGCCTATGTCTTCGCGTCAACTACCCCCACTTCTTCACCTTTCGTCGGTGAAATGGGGGCTCCCCGCTAAATCTGATGAAGCATATTAAAGACCGCACCTTGCTTGAAACGAACCGCTTGATCTACCTTTTTCACCGTGCGACACGCGCCGCCCGTTTTGTAAAATCAACGCTGCGGTAATACGTTTGTTTGACAAGCACATTAGGTCCTAAGCAGCGCGCCGCCGGGCAGTGGCAAAGAAGCTCATTAGCGAGTTTCGAGCGCCGCCATTGGTCATACACATCCGGCAACGAATCGTGAATGATGTTGCCAAGCGGCGGTTCGTCGCCGAAGTCGGTGACGATGACCTCACCGGTAAAAATGTTGACATTGAGCCGCGAACGGCCGTCCGGGTCGTTGCGGACGGTGACGTTTTTGCTTTCATACAGCCGCTTCAATAGACGAAGATCGTCTTCGTTGTCGCTGCACGGGTAAAATGGCAGCGTGCCAAACAACATCCAAACGTTTTCATCGCGAATGTCAAGCAAATGGTGGATCGCTGCGCGCAGCTCATTGAGACTTAGCGTCTCTAAGGCGCCCGCAAAATCGCTTGGGTACATCGGGTGGATTTCATGCCGCCGGCAGCCCATTTCCTCAACGACTTGGCGGTGGATCGTTTCCAAATGGCGGACGGTCCGCTTGTTGAGCATCGTCTCCGCCGACACGATCACCCCTGCCTTAGACAGCGCTTTGGCGTTGTCGAGCATGCGTTGAAAATATTTTTCCCGCTGTGCGCGCGTCGGTTTCCGTTCCATCATAGCAAAGCCGCCGTCGATGAAATCGTCGATCGTCCCCCAGTTATGGGAAATATGAAGTACATCCAAATACGGAATCACCTTTTCGTAGCGGGACAAGTCGAGCGTCAAGTTGGAATTCAACTGCGTCCGCACTCCGCGCTCGTGCGCATAGCGGAGAAGCGGAACGACGTATTGTTCCACGGACGTTAACGACAGCATCGGCTCGCCGCCGGTAATGCTTAATGAGCGCAAATGCGGAATTTCTTCAAGCCGGCGGATGAACAACTCGAGCGGCAGCGTCTCGGGGTCTTTCGCTGTCAATGTGTAGCCGACGGCGCAATGCTCACAGCGCATATTGCAAAGTGTTGTCGTCGTCAACTCGACGTTCGTTAGTTCCAGTTTTCCATACTCCTCTAGATCAACGTACGCTTCCCACGGATCGTACGCCGGCGTAATGGCCGGCATAGCGGATGAACGCATCGCTTTCTCCTCTTTCCATTCAAAGTCCCATCGTCCATTATTAGCCGCCTTGGCGGCGCTTGTCAATCGTTTTGGCTGTTTTGCATCTATCCCATTCGTATGAGCGGAAGAGAACGATCATGAGATGGAAAAGAAAGATTTTTTACACAACAGTGAGAAACGGAGTATAATAGAAAAAGATAAGGACAACTGCCTATGCACGATGAACAGGGGAAGGGGCGTTTACACAAATGGAAAAGTTCCAGCAAAGCATGTACGACTTGATCGTCGAGACGTCGACGAAGCTGCCGAAGGACGTCCGCCGGGCGATCGCTCGGGCAAAAGTGCGCGAAAACGCCGGCACGCGGGCGGCGATGGCGTTGGATACGATCGTTGGCAACATTCAAATGGCGGACGAAAACGTATCGCCGATTTGCCAAGATACGGGTTTGCCGACGTTTAAAATCAAAGTGCCAGTCGGCGTCAACCAAATCGAAATGAAAAAAGCGATCCGGGCCGCCATTGTCGAAGCGACGAAAAACGGCAAACTGCGCCCGAACTCGGTTGATTCGCTCACCGGCAAAAACAGCGGCGATAACTTAGGGGAAGGCGTGCCGGTTATTAAATTTGAACAGTGGGAAAACGATTACATTGACGTCCGTCTCATTTTAAAAGGCGGCGGCTGTGAAAACAAAAACATTCAATACAGCCTGCCGTGTGAACTCGAAGGGCTCGGCCGCGCCGGCCGCGATCTGGACGGCATCCGCAAATGCATTTTGCATGCGGTGTATCAGGCGCAAGGGCAAGGGTGCAGCGCCGGCTTCATCGGCGTCGGCATCGGCGGCGACCGCTCATCCGGCTATGAGCTCGCCAAAGAGCAACTGTTCCGCCCGGTCGATGATGTCAACCCGATTGAAGAGCTGCGCCAGCTTGAAGAATACATTATGGAAAACGCCAACAAGCTCGGCATCGGCACGATGGGCTTCGGCGGCGAATCGACGCTGCTCGGCTGTAAAATCGGGGTCATGCACCGCATTCCGGCGAGCTTCTTCGTCTCCGTCGCCTACAACTGTTGGGCGTTTCGCCGCATGGGCGTGAAAATCGACCCGCAAACCGGCGACATTATCGAATGGCTGTACCAAGACGGCGAAGACGTCGATTTTGCAAAAGAGTTGGAAAAAGCGGAAGCGGCCGCAGCGCTCGAACAAGGCGACACACGCGTCATCGATCTCGTTCCGCCGCTGTCCGAGGAACAAGTGCGAAAGCTCCGCGTCGGCGATGTCGTCCGCATCAGCGGCATGATTTACACTGGCCGCGACGCCATTCATAAATATTTGATGGATCATGACGCCCCGGTCGACTTGAACGGGCAAATCATTTACCATTGCGGCCCGGTCATGCTAAAAGACGAAGACGGCCGCTGGCACGTGAAAGCGGCCGGCCCGACGACAAGCATCCGCGAAGAGCCGTATCAAGGCGACATTATGAAAAAATTCGGCGTCCGCGCTGTTATCGGCAAAGGCGGCATGGGCGCGAAAACGCTGCAAGCGTTAAAAGAACACGGCGGCGTATACTTGAACGCCATCGGCGGCGCGGCCCAATATTACGCGGACTGCATCAAATCGGTCGAAGGCGTCGATCTCATGGAGTTCGGCATCCCCGAAGCGATGTGGCATTTGCGCGTCGAAAACTTCACCGCCGTTGTCACGATGGACTCACATGGCAACAGCTTGCATGAAGATGTGGAAAAATCGTCGTTGGAAAAACTGGCCCAATTCAAAGAGCCGGTGTTCAAATAAAAAGTGAAGAAGCGATTGACAGCATTACTCCCCCAAAAGCGTGTTCCGCATCCGCTTTTGGGGCTTTTTTTGCAAAAAATGGCGCGCGTAAAGTAGCTGAGGGCGAAAACAATAAAAAAGAGGAAAAGACGGCGGCCAAGGAGGAACCAGGCATGAGATGGCTTATTTCTCTCGTTTTGGCGATCGCGCTTTTTCCCGCTTCTGCGTTTGCCATAAGCAATCAAGCGATCCATTGGGGGTTTAAGCGGAGCGAGAACCACGAGCCCCCATCGGCGGGAAAAGAGCTCGATGAACTGCTCGCCAAATATGACGCGTTTTATTTAGGCGATACGAGTGAAAAAACGATTTATTTAACGTTTGACAACGGCTATGAAAATGGCTATACGGCACAAATTTTGGACGTATTGAAAGAAAAGCATGTGCCGGCCGCCTTTTTTGTCACCGGCCATTATTTGCAAACGGCGCCCGATTTAGTCAAACGGATGGCGGCGGAAGGACATATCATCGGCAACCATTCGTGGCATCATCCCGATTTAACAACCGCAAGCGATGAGCGGGTGCGCGAAGAGCTGGAAAAAGTCAAGGAAAAGACGGAAGAGCTGACTGGGCAAAAAGGGATGATGTACCTTCGCCCGCCGCGCGGCATTTTCAGCGAACGGACGTTGGCGCTCGCCCGCGAGCTCGGCTATTACCACGTCTTTTGGTCGCTGGCGTTTGTCGATTGGCAAACCGACCGTCAGCGCGGTTGGCAATATGCCTATGACCAAATTATGAAACAAATTCACCCGGGCGCGATTTTGCTGCTGCACTCCGTGTCCAAAGACAACGCCGAGGCGCTGCCGAAAGTGATCGACGACTTGCGCAAACAAGGGTATACGTTTGCCAGCCTCGATGACCTTATGGCCAAAAAGGCTGGCCTTCATCCGTGGCTGTTTCGCCCGTAAGCCGTTTCGTTTGAAAAACAGCCCGCCCGTGAGCCGTTTGGTTCAGCGGGTGTTTTTCGTTATAATGGGGATACGGACGAAAGAAACAGGTGAATGCGATGTGGACAAAGACAGTGACTGTGCCGGCTCCGTACGATTTCGCCCATGCCCTTGAGCGGCTTTCGCTCGACCCGCTGTTGGCCGTGGATCGGGAGCGGCAGCGCATCACCGTGCCGCTCGCCCTCGACGGCTGTTTCGTGCTCGTAACGGTGGAAGGCGTCGGCACAAAAGATGACCCGAGATTTGTCGTTTCAGCGCCTTTTCCCGAGCGGCAAGGCGAGGTGATGGAGCGGATTTCGCATCTGTTTCAATGGCGGACGCCGCTCAGGCCCATTCACGAGCATTTCCGCCACACCGAGCTGGCGCCGCTCTTTGCGGAATATGAAGGAATGCCGCTTGTGCTCGATTTTGATCTATATTTTTGCCTCATCAAATGCTTTATCCACCAACAGCTTCATTTGAAAGTCGGTTATCGGCTGACGGAGCGGTTTGTGAAAACGTTCGGGACGGAAATGGATGGCGTTTGGTTTTATCCGCGCCCGGAAGAAGTGGCCGCCCGTTCGTACGATGATGTGCGCGCCTTGCAGCTGAGCGGACGGAAAGCGGAATATATCGTCGATGTGTCGCGCCTCATCGCCGAGGGGAAGCTGCGGCTTGATGAACTCGAGCAGATGGAAGACGACGAGGTGATGGAGCGGCTGACCGCCGTGCGCGGCATCGGCCCATGGACGGTGCAAAATTTCCTCCTTTTCGGCCTCGGCCGCCCAAACGTGTTTCCGCCGGCGGATATCGGCTTGCAGCGGGCGGTCGAAAAACAATTCGGGCTCCAAAAGCGGCCGACCGCAAAAGAGCTGGCGGCGCTCGGCGAGCGGTGGAAGCCGTATGCCAGCTATGCGGCGCTTTATTTATGGCGAAGCATTGAATGAGAGGGACCGATATGGCAAAGCAACAAACGAACATCAAAATCAAAAAAGGCGACCAATTTCCCGTGACGATTCAACGGATCGGCATTAACGGCGAAGGGGTCGGCTATTTCCAAAAACAAGTCGTCTTCGTCCCCGGCGCGTTGCCGGGGGAAGAAGTCGTCGTCGAAGCGACGAACATTCACCCAACCTACGCTGAGGCGAAAATCAAACGAATCCGCAAGCGTTCACCCAACCGGGTGGCGCCGCCATGCCCGCTGTATGATCAGTGCGGCGGCTGCCAGCTCCAGCACGTATCGTACGAAGCGCAGCTTGAAGCCAAACGCGACATTGTCATCCAAGCATTGCGCCGTCACGCCCGCCGCCTCGATGTCGACAAGCTTGACATCCGCCCGACGATCGGCATGGACGACCCGTGGCAATACCGAAATAAAAGCCAGTTTCAAGTCGGGATGAAAAAAGGGAAGGTGCTCGCCGGGCTGTACGGCCTTGACTCCCACCGGCTCGTCGACCTATCGGAATGCCGCATCCAGCATCCGCAAACGACGCGTGTCACGAATATCGTGAAGACGATTTTGCAAGACTTGCGCATCCCGATTTACAACGAGCGGACGAGAACGGGCGTCGTGCGGACGATCGTCGTCCGCGTCGGCTTCCATACGGGCGACATTCAGCTTGTGCTGGTGACGGCGACAAAAGACATCCCGCGCAAACAGTTGCTCATTGACGAAATTCGCCGCCGCCTCCCGGAAGTGAAATCGATCGTGCAAAACATCAACGGCGAAAAAACGTCGCTCATTTTCGGCAATGAAACCGAAGTGCTCGCCGGCGACGAATACATTCAAGAAACGCTCGGCGACTTGTCATTTGAACTGTCGGCGCGCGCTTTTTTCCAGCTTAACCCGATCCAAACAGTCAAGCTGTACGACGAAGTGAAAAAAGCGGCCGCCCTCACCGGAACGGAGCGGCTCGTTGACGCCTACTGCGGCGTCGGCACGATCGGGCTGTGGCTCGCCCGCGATGCGAAAGAAGTGCGCGGCATGGACACGATTCCCGAAGCAATTGCAGACGCCAAGAAAAACGCGAACAAACATGGCTTTACGAACACGCACTACGTCGTCGGCAAAGCGGAATACTGGCTGCCAAAATGGGTGAACGAAGGCTGGAGACCGGACGTCATCATCGTCGACCCGCCCCGCGTCGGCTGCGGCCGGGCGCTGCTTGAAACGATCCTCCGCGTCCGCCCGAAAACGGTCGTCTACGTCTCGTGCAACCCATCGAGCCTCGCCCGCGACCTCGACGCCTTGGCGGCACAATACCGCGTCGACTACATCCAGCCGGTTGACATGTTTCCGCATACGGCGCACGTAGAAAGTGTAGCTCGATTAGTATTAAAGTTGTAAACACCAAATAAACTCGTTCTATTGCAAAAATAGCTGTTCATCACGAGAAAGAAAGCTAAGTATTGGAAGATGTTTACTGAAAAAAGAAAACGCCCTCTTCCGTTCCAGCGGATGTTTATGAAGAACAGGAGGTTGGGCAAATTCCGTGGCGTTTGAGATCATGGTCGATTATAATTAAAAGTAATCAGGGACATGGTGTTACCGTATATTGTTTTAGGGGTGGTGATAGCATGTACGATTGGAAGGGGGAAGAAGAAATGGCCATGTTGCAGAAAGAATTGAATCAGAAGAAAAAGAACATCGATACACGTAAAATTCAATCCATTTTAAAACAAGGGATTAAGCGCTATGATAAAGCGCTAGAAAAGTTAGCTAAAAACTGAGATGATAGAAAGACTTTATCCTGAAGAGTTGCGCTACATCCATGATGAGATGTTGCGTCGCTATGGAGGGTTACCTGGGGAAAAAGACCCTGGCATGATTGAATATGTATGTCAAAAGCCATTCACAATTTTGTTCGGAGAAGAACAGTATCCTTCCTTATTTGAAAAGGCTGCTGTTTATATGATAGCTATAGCAACAGGACATTATTTCTCAGATGGTAACAAGCGAACAGCGGTGATGGCTGCATATTCTTTCCTAATGAAGAATGGCTATGAGTTAATTGTTTCGGATGATGAATTATTTGAAATGTGTATCAAAGTTGCCAAAAAGGAAGTATGTCAGAAGGAATTGGCAAGTTGGTTATCAAAGAACTCACGTGTATCGATTGGAGAGGATAATGAAGAGTAGTCGGTTTCCAAAGATGAAATAAGAAACCGGCTGCTCGTTTTTTGATTGAACAAAATCAATAAAGGCGCCATTTCGGCAAAAAGATGGCACAACGTTTTCGTTTAGAGGTGTTATGATGATAACGTGAAAGACTTTGGTTGAAGCGGGACGCTACTTCATTTGACTCACCTTTCGCCCCCCTCCCGAACATACGACAGGTGACACGCAAAAACAAAGATGGAACGACCGTGGCGCATCTCCAGCTTGCTCACGACGAACAGGATCCGAAGGCCAAATAGGCGAAAGCGAAGGTGATGGATTCGTTTGGACGCGAAGACGAGGTGTTCAAAGCCATGGCTGACGGCTCCATTCATGATATTGACCCGGCGCTGTATGATGCCATTCCGGAGGCTGACAATCGCATCAGTGATCCAACAACAAGGGATGATCAACACTTCTAAAGGGATGGGAATTGTTTCTGAAACTGGCAGTCATGTCAACATGGCTGTCAGTTTTAGTTTTTAAGGCCTCGTGAAAGGAAAAATACGCCTCCAGTCGTAGACAAAATATATCTATGGAACATGATGGGAAACGGATTGTCCGCAGTATGATGGAAAACGAAAGGAGGCGAAAGGATGGCAAAAAAGATCGGGCTGTTCGTTGCCGGCGCGGTGGCGTTGCTTGTGCTGCTGTTTCATCTTGGACCGCTTGTCGGGTTGGCAATCACGCTGGCGGTGCTGTACTATGCGTTCAAGAAATGGTTGAAAGCCCCATCGACATTTGGGAAAGTGGTGTGGGCGCTCATTGGCTGTGCGGCGTTGGTGGCCAGCGCCTCGAATGTGCCGGCGCTTATCGCGCTTGTCGCGGCGTATGTGCTGTATGTTGTGTATCAGAAATGGAACGGAGTGAAAGATAAGCGCATCGTTCCAGAAGCAGACGACCCGTTTGTCAACTTCGAAAAACAATGGGCGGAGCTGCAGAAGCATTATTAATAAATGATGAAAAGGGAGCGGATCAACGGTGAGTGTATTCTCTCGCTTGAAAACGATCATTGAAGCCGATCTTCATGAATGGCTTGACGAAAAAGAAAAGAAAAATCCGATTGCGCTTCTCAATCACTATTTGCGCCAATGTGAACAAGAAGTCGAGCGGGTGCGGCAGCTGCTTGAGCGCCAGTATGCGCTGAAAGAGCAATTTGCCCGCGAGCGCCGCGAAGCCGAACAGATGGCGGAAAAACGAAGCAAGCAGGCGGAGGTGGCGGCGCAAGCAGGGGAAGTGGAGCTGGCCGAATTTGCCCGGCGCGAACAAGCGCAATATGCGGAACGGGCGACCCGCCTGAAACAGCTGTCCGAGCAAGCGAGCCGCGAGCTGTTTGAGTTGGAAGCGAAATATGAGGAAATGAAGCATAAGCTAAAAGACATGCAGATGCGGCGCATGGAGCTGATGGGGCGAGAGAATGCGGCGCGGGCGCACTACCGCATCCATCGGGTGGTCAACGGGGACGCCGGCCCGGCGCTGGCGGCGTTCGCCGATGCGGAAGTGTACCTTGACCGCCTTGAGCAGCAAGTTCGTTCCGATTATTACCGGAGCACGATCGACGCGCGCATCGCTCAGCTGGAAAAGCAGTTGCAGGAAGGAAACTAACCGGATATGCTAGAAGGTGTCCCAACAATAACGGGGCACCTTCTTTCATACGTGTGTAGGGGCATGAAATATGTTGTGCCTTGGCGAGAGGAACATGAAAACAATCTTTTCAGACCGCGTTTTTTCATTTTGGACAACAGGTGGGATCCCCGCATGCTCGATCAACGGAAGAAAACAGATTATGTCAGTTGGGTTTTGTTGGTGACCCTGCTCCTTTTTGCGATTGAAATTTCGTTTTTTCACCCGGGCGTGCTGTTTTCGTTGAGTATATCGGTCGGTGTGATTTATGTTGGAAGGAAAAAATGGCATCGGCGGAAAGGAAAATGGTTGTTTTGGCTTGGCTGCCTCATGTTGGCCATTCACGTCTTAACGATGATGACGGCCCGTTTTGTCATAGTTGCGCTGTTGTGTTATGCCATTTGGCAATTGTTCCAGTCAAAGCGCCATCCGACGGTGATCCGTCCGACTATGGCCGAGACCTCGTATGGGGGAGAGGAAATGGTGCGCCGTCAACCGCTGTTTCAAAATGTATGGGTTGGCCGGCAAGTGACCCCAGAACAGGCGTATGAGTGGAATGATGTCAATATTCAAACGGGGATCGGAGATACGGTCATTGATGTCAGCTATACTGTGCTTCCGAAAGGGGAAGCGGTGATCATCGTGCGCGGCTTGATCGGCAACATTCAAGTTCTCGTTCCGTACGAAATCGAAACGAGGCTCGTTCATTCCGCCATTTTCGGCGCCGTCTCGCTGTTTGGCAAGGAACAGGGGAGAATGTTCAATGAAACGCTCATTTATCAAACTTCTTCGTATGATCAAGCGGAACAAAGGCTGAAAATCGTCACTTCGACGATCATTGGCAATGTCGAGGTGAAACGCGTATGAGCCGGCCGATGTTCGCTTCCGTTTTGCTTGCGCTTATGCTTGCGGTGGTGTTGCTCGCTTCCTTTTTCTATTTGCTTCCACCCGGAATGTGGCCGTCTTTGTGGGAGCAAACCGTGATGGGGCTGCCGTTTTTGCTGTTTGTGTTGGCCGTAAGCCTGTGTATGGGGATCGCTGTCGGATTGATGCTTGATTCCTTCTTTCGCAAGCAATGGCAAGCGGTTGTGCAGGCGCTGCGGCACATTGAACAAGGGGAAATGGGGGAGTTGCATCGGGAAGAGCCGCCGCCGGAACTGCAAGCGCTTTGGCGGCAAATCGAGAAGATGCAAACGCAATGGCTCGAGCAAACGAAGCGCGTGCAAAAATTGGCGGCGGAAAAGGCTGAACAGGAAGAACGGCTCGTTGACCGCATTCTTTCGGAAGAACGAACGCGGTTGGCGCGAGAACTGCATGATTCTGTCAGCCAACAATTGTTCGCTGCTTCGATGATGATGTCAGCGGTCATGGAAACGATGCCGCCGGATGATGAACGCTATCGGAAGCAACTGAAGATGGTCGAACAAATGATTCACCAGTCGCAATTGGAAATGCGGGCGCTGCTTCTCCATTTGCGGCCGGTGCAGCTGAAAGGAAAAACGCTCCAGGAAGGGATGAATGAATTGCTTGCTGAACTGGCGGGCAAAGTGCCGCTCGAGATGAAATGGAAAATCGAAGACATTTCGCTGGATAAAGGGGTCGAGGACCATCTGTTCCGCATTTTGCAGGAGTCGCTTTCCAACACGCTGCGCCATGCGAAAGCGAAATCGTTGGAAGTATTGCTCATCGAACGGGACGGGTTTGCCATTTTGCGCGTCACTGACGATGGGGTCGGCTTTGATGTGGAGCGTTCGAAAAGCGGCTCGTACGGGTTGCAGCACATGTATGAACGGGCGGCGGAAATCGGCGCAACGTTAAAAGTGGTCAGCTTAAAAGGCCAAGGGACAAGGCTGGAAGTGAAAGTGCCGCTTCTGTATAGGGGGGATGACGGTGATTACGGTGCTGCTTGTCGATGATCATGAAATGGTGCGGCTTGGTGTATCCGCGTATTTATCCGCCCAACCGGATATGGAGGTGATCGGGGAGGCGGAAGATGGAAAAAAAGGGGTGGAGCTTGCCCTCGAGTTACGGCCGGATGTCATTTTAATGGATCTGGTGATGGAACCGATGGACGGCATCGCGGCGACGCGCGAAATCATCGGCGCGTGGCCGGAGGCGAAAATCATTGTCGTGACGAGTTTTCTCGATGATGAAAACGTGTTTGCCGCGCTCGAAGCAGGGGCGACGAGCTATTTATTGAAAACATCGAAAGCGAGCGAAATTGCCGACGCCATCCGCGCCACGTTCCACGGGCAATCGGTGCTCGAACCGGAAGTGGCCGGAAAAGTGATGCGCCCGCGACGGAGACAAGCCGAGAGTCTGCCGCATGAGCAGCTCACGAGCCGGGAGATGGAAGTGCTTTTGTTGATGGCGCAAGGGAAAACAAACCAAGAAATGGCCGACGAATTGTTCATTTCACTCAAAACGGTGAAAGTGCATGTAAGCAACATTCTGGCCAAACTCGGCGTCCAAGACCGGACGCAAGCGGTTATTTACGCGTTTCGGCATGGATTGGTGAAATGAGGGAGCGTGTGAGTAGGACAAGCGTTATGCATAGAGAGTGTACCATGTCGAACGCGATGCATGTTTTGATCGGGAACAGGTGGCCTGTAAACACCTAAAACCGCTCCATTTCATCAAGACGAATACGGAAGATGGAATGGGAGCGGTATTGGCTTGCGGTGGACAGGGAAATTGCCGACTAAGAGGAGTTATGCTTGTTTAGCCAATTGGCGAAGCTTCCGGTCGTGGTGGAGCACTTTCGTCGTCAACACTTCGACCGAGGTTTGCGTGTCTGTTAATTCTTCTTCAAGGTGGTCGATTCGTTCGTTCAGTTGCTTGTTCATTTCTTGCACTTCTTCGCGAAGAGAGTCGATTTTCGCTTCGAGACGGGTTTCGGCAGTGCGAATTTCTGTCCGAAGCTGCTGCTCCATCTCTTGCATCTCGTTGCGTAGCTGCTGCTCCATTGCTTCGATTTTGCGATTGAGTCGCTGTTCCATTTCCTGCATGTTTGCGCTGATTTTATCGGAATGCTGTTCGAGCGCCTGGAGCAACGCGTGAAGGATCGTTTTCTCTTCCATTTCGTCTCACCTCCTCATGGCCATTATAAGAGAAACAGAACGGGAATGAAAGAGAACATATGGCGGCTTTCGTCGAACATGGACTGCTTAGTTTTGGCTTAGGACCATGTGGTTTTCGTTTATAATGCCGCTTGCTGTGTCGTACAATAAATGCATACAAACAAGAGGCTTGGGTCGCAAAGGAGATGAACATGTTGGACGCAGGATGGAAGTTCGATAACCGTTATGCAAGGCTGCCGGAGCGTTTTTTCAGCAACGTCCTTCCGACGCCGGTGCGCGCGCCGAAGCTCGCGGTGTTGAATCGTTCGCTGGCGGCGGAGCTTGGGCTGAATGAGGAAGCGTTGCGAAGTGAAGATGGGGTGGCTGTGTTCGCTGGAAACCGAGTTCCTGACGGAGCGGAACCGCTAGCGCAGGCGTATGCCGGGCATCAGTTCGGGTATTTTACGATGCTTGGCGACGGGCGGGCGGTGTTGCTTGGCGAGCACATCACGCCAAGCGGCGAGCGGGTGGACATTCAGCTGAAAGGTTCGGGACGGACGCCGTATTCGCGCGGCGGGGACGGACGGGCGGCGCTCGGACCGATGCTGAGGGAGTATATCGTGAGCGAGGCGATGCATGCGCTCGGCATCCCGACAACGCGAAGCCTGGCGGTTGTTACCACCGGGGAGACGATTATGCGTGAAACCGAGCTGCCGGGGGCGGTGTTGACTCGCGTCGCCTCGAGCCATCTGCGCGTCGGGACGTTCCAATACGCGGCGCGGTGGGGAACGGTCGAGGAGCTGCGCGCGTTGGCCGACTATGCGTTATGGCGCCATTTCCCCGGTTTTGAGGCGGCCGAAAATCGGTATTTGTTTTTGCTGAAACAAGTGATGGAACGGCAAGCGGCATTGATCGCGAAATGGCAGCTCGTCGGCTTCGTCCACGGGGTGATGAACACCGACAATATGACGATCAGCGGGGAAACGATCGACTACGGGCCGTGTGCGTTCATGGATACGTATGATTTGGCGACAGTGTTTAGCTCGATTGATACGGAAGGGCGGTATGCATACGGCAACCAGCCGTACATCGGGGGCTGGAACTTGGCGCGGTTTGCGGAAAGCTTGTTGCCGCTGCTGGATGCGGATGAAGATAAAGCGGTCGCGCTCGCCCAAGAGGCGCTTGACGAATATCCGAAGCGGTACCATCGCCATTGGCTTGGCGGGATGCGGGCGAAGCTTGGCCTGGCTGAAGAGCAAGAAGGGGATGAGGCGCTTGTCGCCGATTTATTGCGGCTGATGCAGGCGCACCGCGCTGATTATACGAACACATTCCGGGCGTTGACGTTAGGCGAATATACGGGGATGGCGCTGTTTGACGCCGCTGGGTTCCGCGAATGGCACGAGCGCTGGCAAACAAGGCTCAGCCAAGAATCGGTGTCAAGAGAGGAAGCATATGAACGGATGCGCCGCCATAATCCGGCTGTCATCCCGCGCAACCACCGGGTTGAAGAGGCGTTGGCCGCCGCGGTCAACTGCGGTGACTACAGCGTAATGGAACGGTTTCTGGAAGCGTTGGCCGATCCGTACGCCTATTCGCCGGAGCAAGAGAAATACGCGGAACTGCCGCCGCCGTCTGACCGCCCGTACCGGACGTTTTGCGGGACATGATGATGGCGTTTTCGTTTAGCGGCAGCGGAGAAACGAATTCTTTTTTGCATCGTCTTATTTGGATAGGAGGTGGTGTGAGTGAAGCGAAATGTTTTTCTCGTTGCCGTAGTGGGAATATTGGTTGTGTGTGCCGCCGTTTTTCCTTGGCAACCGGTTGGGATGGACAAAACAAAAGAGCCATCTGCCTCGTTTCGCCAGCGCATCATCATCCGCGATTCGGTTGATCAGCCGCTTTCACCCCATGTGAAACAAGCAGGGGCGATGGAAACAACTAGCGAGCCGCAGCTGTTGCCTAACGTCGATTTAGACCGTCCGATTGTGATCACGAAGATGCCGCATATCGAGAAAACGAAGAAAAATTGAGGAAAGACATCGCTTTCAACCAATAAAACGGCGATGGCTCGGTGAGGGCTCTGGGTGTGAGCCCTTTTTTCTTTTTTCCTCTTTACTTTCACGCTGCGTCAAGGTGTATCGTCATGAATAGGGAGGTGAGGGAAGTGGAGTACACGGTGCATGAGCTGGCGAAACTGGCCGGGGTCACGAGCCGGACGCTTCGATATTATGATGAGATTGGCTTGCTGAAGCCGGCGCGGTTGAGCGAGGCGGGGTATCGGCTGTACGGGCCGCGTGAAGTCGATCGTTTGCAGCAAATTCTCTTTTACCGTGAACTTGGCGTCGATTTGGAAACGATCAAACAGATCGTTTATTCTCCGTCGTTTGATGAACTTGAGGCGCTCAGACAGCACCGGGAACAGCTGTTGGAAAAACGGCGTCATCTTGATGCATTGATTGCGAGCGTCGAAAAAACGATTGCTGCGAAAGAAGGGGGAATCATGATGAGCGACAAGGAGAAATTCGCCGCGTTTAAGGAGCGGCTGATTGAAGAAAATGAACAAAACTATGGGGAGGAAATCCGGCAAAAATATGGAGAGGAACAAGTGAATCGCTCATACGAAACACTGCGGAATATGACGAAGGAACAGTTTGATGAGGCGGAGCGGCTCAGCCAGGATGTGCTTGAGTCCTTGAAAGAAGCGGTGTTGTCCGGCGACCCGGCCGGGGAGGCGGCGCAGCGGGCGGCTGATTTGCATAGGCAGTGGCTTAGTTTCTGGTGGAATCATTATTCCAAAGAGGCGCACGCCGGGCTGGCGCGCATGTATGTTGAGGACGAACGGTTCAAAGCGTACTATGACCGCGTCCACCCGGGAGCAGCGGAATTTTTCAAAGAAGCGATTTTCATTTATACCGGGATGAAAGATCGTTAAGCAGCAGGCGGCTCGCCCTAAGAATAGGCGGGCCGCTGTTTTTGCCGATGATGGATGAAGGAGAGGGATTTGCGGTACAATCAAAATTGGGCATAAAGGTTGCACAAGAGTTGAACATGGCTATGGAAGGGTCACGCAGGATCCATTGGGTATTTTTGAAGCGGGACCTAATTGTGAAAGCCGTCTATGAGTAAGGAAGAAACAAGAGAAAAAGAAAGGGGATGTTTCCAATGGAAACGTTCAGACAACGGCTGCGGTCGATCGACCAAAAAGGCTATAAGGCGTATAAAGCGATTGAAGGTACATATCGGTTTCCGGCGTTTACACTCGCGATCGACCACGTACAAGGCGACCCGTTCGCCGAGCCGTCCAAGGTGCGGGTAATCGTGCCGCGGGCGAAAACAATAGTAGCGCCAGAGTGGACGAATACGAAGCCGCGCCGCATCCGCTGTGAAGATGTATTGGCCCGCCGCGTCCATCATGAATTGCGGCAATGGCCGCTGCGGGCGCGCGGGTCGGGAAAAAGCGGACTCGTTTTGATTGATGCGCCGGGGCAGAAAGTGGTCGAGCGGACGGCGGTGCAAGTGGCGGACGAGACGATTACCGTTTGCTTGTCGGTCGGTTTGCCGGCGAACGGGCGGCGCGTTTTGGCAAAAGAAGCCGAAACCATCTTTTTCGAGCAAATCCCTTCCGTCATCGAACGGGCGGTGTACGGCCTGCGCCAAGAGGACATCGTTCCAGCGGTGGAGCTGGCTGATCAGCAGCACGCCATCCGCCGCTATTTGCACGAACATGGCTTTGTGGCGTTTGTCGCCAATGGCGCGATTTTGCCGCGGGAAAGCGGGGTGAGCGACAAGCCGCTGCGCCGTGGGGCGGTGCCGTTTCAAAGTCCGCCGGCGCTTGAGATCGCGATCCCCGTTCCGCATCGCGCTGAACCGATCAAAGGCATGGGGATCCGTAAAGGGATCACGCTTATTGTCGGCGGCGGCTACCACGGCAAATCGACGCTGCTTCAGGCGCTAGAGCATGGCGTATATGACCATATTGCCGGCGATGGCCGCGAGTTTGTCATCACGGACAGCGGAGCGGTGAAAATTCGCGCCGAAGACGGCCGCAATGTCACGGCGGTCGACATTTCACCGCTTATTGGCACACTGCCGCACGGCAAAGAGACAACACAGTTTTCGACGGAAAACGCGAGCGGCAGCACCTCGCAAGCGGCGAGCATGATCGAAATGGTCGAAGCGGGGGCATCGGCGTTTTTGATCGATGAAGATACGAGCGCGACGAATTTGCTCGTCCGCGATGCGCGCATGCAGGCGCTTGTGGCCAAAGAATCGGAGCCGATCACGCCGTATATTGACAAAGCGCGCCAACTGTTTCACGATTACGGCATTTCGACCGTCCTTGTCGTTGGCGGACTGGGCGATTATTTGGATATCGCCGATTGGGTGATCAAAATGGAAGCATACGTCCCGTTTGACGTGACGGCAGAGGCGAAGCAAATCGCTTTGCAGATGCCGTCGGGACGAAAAACAGAAGGCGGGGAGTCGTTCGGCCGCATTCGCGAGCGCATTCCGCTGCCTAGGAGTTTGAACAGCCAAAAAGGAAAGAAAGCCAAAGCCGCCGCGCGGGGGCGCCACGTCATTCAATACGGGGAAACGGATGTGCTCCTTTATGCGCTCGAACAGCTTGTTGATGACAGCCAAACGCGGGCGATTGCCGCGGCTTTGCTTTACATGGAACGGAACGGATGGCTGGCGAACCAGCAAACGGTGCGCGAACTGCTTGACCGCATGGAAAAACAATGGGATGATCATGGCCTCGGCTCCATCTCATTCCGAAAAGGCCACCCCGGCGAGCTCGCTCGCCCGCGCCGCTTCGAGCTGGCGGCGGCTCTCAACCGGCTGCGGACGCTCCGGTGCAGCCAATAGCGGTAGAATGGGAGAGGAAACTACAAAGAAAAAAGACGATAAGAGGCATGTTTTTCTTCATCGTTCTAGTCCGGTTTGACAAAGCAACAGCAACGTATCGGCATAAGCAAAATATGCAGTCGATGCGAAGAAGATGCTCTTCTTTATCGAATGGAAGGAAAAATAAGCTGTTCTTAACGTCGATGCCGGCGATGCGGCAAACAAAAAATAGCGGACAAAATCGGTTTGAATCCGCTTTCTGGTGGTGTTCCTGTGATTTTGCTCTAGCGCCGCCGGCCGATTACCGTTATAATTATGTCTATCAGTGTAACGCGGCGGAGGGCGGCAAGGAAGCCGCCGGTTGGTTAGAGGGGGATCAGGGCATGAACAAATCTAAAGGCTGGATCGAATCCGAAATCAGCAAAGCCTTAACAAAATGGGAAAAAGATTTTCTCGGCCGCGGTTCGGTGTCCGTCAAAACCGATATTTTGCGTGATATGATTATCGTTTCGCTGCACGGTATTTTAACGCCTGCCGAATACACCCTTTGCGAGTCAAAGGAAGGGATGCTGGGAGTGAAGCGGTCGCGAACGAGTTTGGTCGAATCAGGAGTCGATGACTTGAAAGAGATGATTTTGGAAATTACCGGTGAGCAGGTGAAAAGCTTTCATACTGATTTAAGCACCCGGACAGGCGAGCGAATTATCGTCTTTAAACTGTTCAACGATTTGGAAAAACAGCTGGCCAAGTAAATTTTTTGGATGACAGGTTGACAAAATTGTTGTATAATTAAAACAACTTCTGTATAGTAAGAATAGGATAAACAAAGACGGTATTGTCGGGAGCCCTTCAAAAAACCTACATCTGCTTAGGTTCGTTGAAGGGAAACCGACTGGCGTCTGTTGCACGAGCAATGACGGGAGATCTTCAAACGATTCATTATCGATTGGTTGAAGATAAACCGGCTATGGGCAATCTATAGGCAATGGAACGGCCTTCCTTCGGCCGCCTTGCTTGATTGACATAGCCGGTTTTTTCTTTTGCTCCTGAAAAAGAGTAGGCGGATGAGGGAGGAGATCTTGATGGGGATTGAATGGTTCGTATGGGGCTGGCTGGCTGCAGTGGCGATCGTTTTGGCCAGCGCGATCATATGGCTATTCCCACGCGTACCGGAGCGATATGTGCATATACACGTCTGGCTGTTGCTTCTTCCGGGAGCGGCGGCTGCCGCCGGATGGATCGGCGCCGGCAACGCAGAGGCTGGGCCGTGGCGGTTTGATGCAGTCAGTTGGTTGATGGCCGTCTATGTTTCACTTCTCAGTTGGGCGATTCAACGGTTTGCCGTTCGCTACTTGCATGGCGACCGCGCTTACCGTCGCTATTTTTCCTTGTTGACGTGGACGGTGTCGGCCGCTTCTCTGACATGGGCAAGCGGCGATATGCGCTTCGTTGCCGTCTGCTGGGGGCTTCCATTGGCAGGCCTTGTGACGCTAACGGCATTAAAAAAAGAGTGGAGGCCGGCACGATTTGTCGCCCGGCAGATGGCGGCAGTATTTGGCATCAGTTGGTTTGCTGTCGTCATCGTAGCTGTTTGGCTTGGGTTGGCGACCGGTGAATGGCGGCTTGTTTCTGCGCTGTCGGAGGAGCACCTTGCTCGTCTAGGCGCCTGGGAGAAGGCGGTGATGAATGGGCTGCTTATTTTGGCGGCGATCATTCCGGCCGGGCAATGGCCGTTTCACCGTTGGTTGATGGAATCGGTGGTGACACCGACGCCGGTGTCAGCGGTTATGCATGCCGGGCTTGTCAATGCCGGCGGGCTATTGCTTTGGCGCTTTTCTCCGCTCTTTAGCGGGACGGGGGCGCATGCAGCACTGTTTCTTGTCGCCTTTGTCTCGATTTTGATCGGCACAGGGATCAGCTTGGTGCATGTTGATTATAAACGCCAGCTTGTTGCGTCAACGATGGCGCAAATGGGGGTTATGCTTGTGCAATGCGCCCTTGGCGCCTACGGGGCAGCGGTGGTGCACTTGGTGTTGCACGGATTGTTTAAAGCGACACTTTTTCTGCAGTCCGGTTCCGTCGTCCCGCGAGTCGGCCGGGCAGGATATCGAAAGGCGAGCGGCTCGTGGCGGGGCGGCATGATCGTTGGCTCGCTGCTTGGAGTCTCCTTTTGGTTCGCTGCTCCCGGCGAACCGGCTCGCCTGTTAAGTGCGTTGCTGCTTGGTGCTTCAGCAGCAGTCGCCTGGGGACGGCTTGCCGACTTTCGCGAAGGCCGTTGGCTTGGTTTCACTGCTGTCGCTGTCTTGGCGTTCGGTTCGGAAACGGTGCGCCATCAGTTTATGGCTTTCTTTCATACAGAGGAGACGCTTTCGTTTGCGTCATCTGCTCTGTTTGAATGGATGGCAAGTGTTTTATTTATCGCTGCGGCGCTGGCTGCCGCATGGATTGCGAACCGGCGCACATCAACGCTTGCCGTTCGCCTGTATATGCGGCTCGTTCATCTTGGAGAACCGCGTCCGGCAGCGATGGAGACGCATCCGCGTTATTTGGCATCTTATATGAAGGAGGGAATGGCTCATGAGTAAAAGTGCGACGTCACTTGAGCGGCCGGTTGGAGTATGGCAGCGGGACCATGCACAAGCCCGCCCGCTCGCTGCCATCGTCAAGGAAGCAGCAAAGGTGATCGCCCCGCTTTGGCCGATTTCGGCATTCATCGCCCGCCATCCATGGATGGGACTGGAAGGGGAACCATTTGCCGATGCCGCCGACCGTCTGCAGCAGGCGCATGGAATTGACTTATATCCGCCGATGGCGGTTTTCCATGCGGCGATGGCAAAAGGGGAGATTGATCTTGTGTTCGTTGAACGGCAGCTGCAGCAGTGGCTCGACAAACAGCCGCTTTCGGTGTCGCGCCGCGAAGCGGAGCCGCTTTGCCGCGCCCTCCTTTGGAACGATACGGTGCCGGAAGAAGCGCTCTGTCTTCCGGAGTTGCCTCAGTTGGCGGAGGCGATCCGGCTGCGTCCGGCGGCTGTCCGGCCGATCAGCGCGCGGTTGGGCAATATTGTCGAACGGCTCGATCAACAGATGATCAAGTGGTGCAAACTGTTTTATGATGAAGCCAAGACACCTTGGGCGCTTCCGCATCGAGAGCGCGGCTTTTATCCGGCATGGCGCCGGCTTGTTGCCGCCGACCCGGCGCTTTCGAAAGAGGAACGGAACCGGCTTGCCGATTGGCCGCACGACGGGGAAGAGGCGCTGCGTCAAGCGCTGATGAAGCTTGGCGTGCGGGATGAAGAGGCCGGCGCTTACTTGGAGGCGCATTTGTTGGCGTTGCCCGGCTGGGCTGGTATGGTTGTATGGCGGTCGCGCCAGGTGGGCGACGAGGTGAGAGGATTGATCGACTATTTGGCGGTCCGCCTGTCGCTTGAATGGGCGCTTGTGGCGCCATATTTGCCGTTTGAACGGGGAAACCATACGGACAGCAGTGCTGTTCTTTCACTGTTGGCCGCTTGGCTGCACTGGGGCGGGATGACGCCGGAAGATTGGCAGAGGCTGCCCGAGAAAGAGCAGCGCGCCCGCCTAGCGTTCGTCGACCGGTTTTGGCGAATTGATCGGTGCCATCTTTGGCTTGAAGCATGGGAAAATACGTATGAAGCGAAATTAAAAGAAACGATATCGGCGCATCGGCCGATGGATGAAACGAAGGCGGCGATAGCACAGCTGTTGTTTTGCATTGACGTCCGTTCTGAGCCGTTCCGACGCCACTTAGAAGCAGTCGGGCCGTTTGAGACATATGGATGTGCCGGCTTTTTCGGCTTGCCGATTCAAACGCGCGCCCTTGACAGCGATGACGTTCACCCGTCGTGCCCGGCGATCGTTGCGCCGCAGCATGAGATCAACGAAACCGCCGTTTTGGAAGCGGCGCGTCCGTACCGCCGCCGGCGCGATATGTTCCGCTTTGTCGGTGAGACGTTTAAAAAAGTTAAGCAGCACGTGTTGGCGGGCTTATTGCTTCCGGAAATGAGCGGTCCGTGGCTCGGACTCCATACACTCGCCCGGAGCGCGGCGCCGGCTTGGGCCGGTCGGGTCGTCCGCCAGGCGGAAGCGGCAGCCGAACAAAAGCCGAAGACGGCCCTGTCGCTTCACCGCCATGGAAAGGATGAATCGACTGGACTGCCGGTCGGCTTTACAACGGAAGAACAAGTGCAATACGTGAAGCAGCTGCTCGTCAACATTGGCTTGACGTCTTCGTTCGCCCCGCTTGTTGTCGTCTGCGGCCATGAAAGCGAGACGGCCAACAATCCGTACGCTTCGGCGCTTGACTGTGGGGCGTGCGGCGGTGCGGCCGGAGCGTTTAACGCCCGGGTGTTTGCTGAATTGGCGAATCTGCCTAGCGTACGCGCCGAGCTGGCAAAAGAGGGAATCGTCATTCCAGATGAGACAGTGTTTGTGGCCGCTGAACATATCACGACCGTTGACGAACTGCGCTGGTTAGAGGTGCCGCCGTTATCGGAAGCGGCTGAGGCGGCGTTTCGACAGCTGAAGCCGGCGCTTGGCGAAGCGAGCCGCCGTGCGAACGCTGAGCGGATGGCAAAGCTGCCGCACGTTGGCGGCACACCGCGCGATCCGGTTGCGGAGGCGCAGCGGCGCGCCGTCGATTGGAGTGAAATCCGGCCGGAGTGGGGGTTGGCCGGGAACGCGGCGTTCTTGATCGGCCGCCGCGAGTTGACAAAAGGAACGAATTTAGACGGCCGCGTCTTTTTGCATAGCTATGACTGGCGGGAAGACCCGACCGGCGAAGCGCTCGCCGGCATTATCGCCGGGCCGGCGACCGTCGGGCAGTGGATCAATTTGCAATATTACGCTTCGACAGTCGCGCCGCATTACTACGGGAGCGGTGACAAAACAACCCAGACGGTCACAGGCGGCATCGGTGTCATGCAAGGGAACGGAAGCGACTTGTTAGCCGGCTTGCCATGGCAGTCGGTCGCCGCGTCCGACCGCGAACTGTTCCATGCCCCGCTCCGGTTGCTTGTCATCATTGAAGCGCCGTCCTATTATATCGAGCGATTGCTCGACAGAAATGAAGATTTCCGGCTCAAAGTACAAAACGGCTGGCTCCGTCTCGCTTCGATTGACCCAAACAGCGGGATGTGGGTGAATTGGAAAGCAGGGCACCTTGCCTCTGTGCCGCCGCGTTAGACAAAAATGTTCTGCCTCCTTCCGGTATGATCCGGCAGGAGGTTTTTGTTTTTGAAATTAAAAAACAAAAACGTTTTGCGGCTGTCGCGGGTATATAAGATGAAAACAGCTTTTAGGGAGTGGGAAAATGGAGAAGGAGCTGATCGAACGGGTCCAGCGCGGCGATGAAACGGCGTTCGCCGAGCTATATGCGCTTTACGCTGAATATGCGTTGCGCGTGGCGGCGGCGGTGACTGGAAACACCGCCAATGCGGCAGACGCTGTACAAGAGGCGTTTATTCGCGTTTATGATCATATTGGACGGTTTGATTCGTTCAGACCGTTTCGACCATGGTTTTACCGCATTTTAATCAATGAATGTCGACGAGTGATGAAAAAGCAGCGGACCATGGCCATGATGAGCGAAGACATAGGAAATAGCCGCCGCCTAGCGTACGAAGAGCATTACGCATTTGAGCAGTATGAAGAGCTGTACCGCGCGATTGGACGTCTTAAAGAGGAGCAGCGTATAGCGATTGTGCTGAAATATTTGCAAGGGTTTACCGATGAGGAGATTGCCGACATTCTGGATTTGAATGTGAATACAGTCAAGTCAAGGCTGTTTAAGGCGCGGGGTCAGTTAATGAAATGGATGAAAATGAGAGAGGAGAGAGGTGCGGGAAATGGATGAGCGGAAATGGGACGAAATGATACAAACAGCGCTGCTCTACGGAACGGATGAGGCAGCCGAACAGAAAGAAGATGTATGGGTGCACATTCGCTCTCGTATGGTGAAACAGCGACGGAAACGCCGCCGTACGGGAAAGAGGGGGTGGATGGCGGTTTCAGCGGCGGCAGCGGTCGCGCTGGCGTTTTTGTTCACTGCCCCTGGTCAGGCTGCGATCGATCAAGTTAAGCAATGGTTTGCCCCGAAAAAAGTGATCACAGAGGAAATTGAAGGGCAAAAAGAACAAAAGGAAGTAACGTTGAACGAGGGGAAAGCCGGCTATGTTATTTACGTCGATGAAAGCATGTACCGAATGGAAACAAGAAACGGGCACGATCGCATTGTGCCGCTTCATCAAGGAGGAAGCGACATCCCGCCGGTATATATGGAAATTCGTCAAGTGACGGATCGATCTCCGGAAACGGTTGCCGCTGAGTTGGAACAGGAAGTGAAGGAGAAATACCCGGTCATCATTCAAACTGGGAAGGTGAAAGAGCCGGTGACTGGCTATGTCATTCACGGGGAAGCCGGGTATAAGTGGAATGACGAAGTTGTCAAATATTATGTTGTTCCGAACGGCAAAGGCGGTGCGTTTATTATTGAGCAACGGTATTTTCTTGAAGCAAGCGAAGGGCACGGCGCTCGGTTTGACTATATGGTAAGGCAATTTCACATTGTGGATAAGCAGGAAGCGGAATAAACTTCGTCTTGTGCCGGCCGTCAAAACAAAAGGAAGGGAAAACCGCAGACGACAACGAAATAAAATAATGAACGTCCGGAAATATTCGGTGAAAGAAAAGAGGGAAAGCGGATGAAAACGCAGTTTATCGCCGGCCATGCACGGCTTCCGGCTGGAATGGCGGCCAAAAGCCTTTACGATACGCTAACGATCACGGCAGAGATTGATAAAAAATACGGGGTGATCGTGGAGGCCTCGTGCACGCTCGCCACTGAACACGGGCGTGATTACATCGCCCGGCTGCTGCGCGGCCATTCGCTGCGCGACGGCATTGACGAGCTGTTGGTGGAACTTGACGAAGGGTATTTGGGCAAAGCGCATTCCGCCTTATGCGCGGCGCTGAAAGATTTATACAAACAATATTGCAAAATGGATGAGAAAGACGAATAAGCGGCCGTTCCCCATCAGCGGATGGGGACAGCCGCGTTTTTGCGCGTGACCGCGATGGGGTCTCCGCTATTTCGACAATGGTTTAGTCCTTTTAGTCCTCGTCTGGCCGCCATGCCGGCAATGTTTTGCGCAGCGGTTTGTCTTCACGGTAGCCAAGCACGTATTCCGCCTGCATGATCGTATGGATTTCCCGCGTGCCTTCGTAAATGACCGGCGCTTTCGAGTTGCGCAAATAGCGCTCGACCGGGTATTCATTCGAATAGCCGTAGGCGCCGTGAACTTGGACCGCATCGTCGGCTGCTTTGTTGGCATAGTCGCAGGCGATCCATTTGGCGAGCGATGTTTCTCTCGTGCAGCGGCGGCCTTCGTTTTTTAGAAACCCAACTTTGTACACGAGCAGGCGGCTGATTTGCAGGCCGGCTTCCATGCGGGCGATCATTTGCTGAACGAGCTGATGGCGGCCGATTTCTTTGCCGAACGTTTTTCGCTCATGGCAGTATTTGACGCTAGCTTCCAGGCACGCCATAATAAGGCCGACGGCGCCGGCGGCAACCGTGAAACGGCCGTTGTCAAGCGCGGACATGGCAATTTTGAATCCTTCGCCTTCTTCCCCAAGCAAGTTTTCTTTCGGGACGCGGACGTTGTCGAAAAACAGCTCACCGGTGTTTCCGGAACGAATGCCAAGCTTCCCTTTGATCGGGCGCGATGAAAAACCGGGCATGGTTCGTTCGACGATAAAGGCGGAAATGCCGCGATGTTTTTTCGCTTTGTCCGTATAGGCGAACACGAGGAAATGGTCGGCGATGTCGGCAAGAGAGATCCATGTTTTTTGCCCGTTTAAAATATAGTCGTCCCCGTCGCGGACAGCGGTCGTTTGGATCGAAGCGACGTCCGAGCCGGCGTTTGGTTCAGTGAGGCCAAAGGCGCCGATTTTTTCCCCGCGCGCTTGCGGGACGAGGTATTTTTGTTTTTGTTCCTCAGTCCCCCATTGCAAAAGAGTGAGGCTATTGAGCCCGGTGTGAACCGACACGGCGGTGCGAAACGCCGTATCGCCGCGCTCGAGCTCTTCGCAGACGATGGCGAGCGAGTTGTAGTCCATGCCCATGCCGCCGTACTGCTCCGGAATGCAGACGCCCATTAGATTGAGTTCGGCGAGCCGTTGAAAAATATTGTGGTCAAATTCGCCGCGCTCATCCCATTCTTTCATGTGCGGTATAATTTCTTTGTCAACAAACTTGCGCACCGTTTGCCGCAGCATTTCCTGCTCTGGTGTAAAGTCGAAGTTCATCATCGTTTTCCATCCCCCTATGCATCCATTTGTTATTTAAACATAATTGCATCAACCGTTTCGATATGCCGGCGTTCACGGGTGTTCCGCCGGCCGTTGTAAGAGGTCGTGTCTCCTCCTTGGTCATGGCGACTCGTTACCATTGTTGTCGGCTGCTTGCCCGTTTCGCCACCCGGCTTCGGCTTCGCCGTTATGCTCGCCGGCGAGCGGGGGCGGCAGCCGATAGGAGACCGGTGTCCCAGACAGCTTGAGCGGGCTGGCGACGAGTTTCAGCGGGCCGACGGTTGGGTGGTGCATCGTGACCGTCATCTGGCGCGCGGCGGTTTGCGGATGGCGAAACAGTTCATCCATTGTCTGCACCGGGCCGCACGGAATCCCTTTTTCAGCGAGAAGGCGCTGCCATTCGGCGCGTGTTCGTCGCTTGATCTCTTCATTCAGCCGTCGGTTGAGTTCGTCCCGATGGGCGACGCGGCCGGGGTTGGTCTGAAAGCGCGGATCCGTTCCGATCGAGCGGTCGGACAACAGCGAGCAAAGCGCTTGAAATTGCCGGTCATTGCCGACGGCGATGACGATCGGTCCGTCGCTTGCTTCATACGTCGAGTACGGGACGATGTTCGGATGTTCATTGCCTAGCGGCCGCGGAATGTCACCTGACATTAAGTAGTTCGCCGCGACATTGACAAGCGTACCTACAGCACAATCAAAGAGTGACAAATCAATTTTTTGTCCGCGCCCCGTTTTTTCACGGGCCAAAAGCGCCGCTTCAATGGCGATGGCGGCATACAGCCCGGTGAACACATCCGTGACGGCCACCCCCACTTTGAGCGGGCCGGTGTCCGCGGTGCCGTTGATGCTCATCCAGCCGCTCATCGCTTGAATGATATAGTCGTAGCCGGCAAGCGAGGCGAGCGGGCCGGTTTCCCCGAACCCGGTGATCGAGCAGTAGATGAGGCGCGGGTTGAGGCGGGATAGCGATTCATAGTCGAGTCCCCATTTGTCCATCGTCCCGGTTTTAAAATTGTGGATGACGACATCGGCTGTCTCCGCCAGGCGGCGAACGGTTTCCCGCCCTTGCTCGGTTTTGAAATCGAGGGTTATACTCCGCTTGTTGCGGTTGACCGCCGTGTAGTAGGCGCTCATCCCATTTTGGAACGGCGGCCCCCAAAACCGGGTGTCATCCGACCCGCCCGGCGCTTCGATTTTGATGACATCGGCCCCTAAATCGCCTAATATCATCGTCGCATACGGGCCCGCCAATACGCGCGACAAATCGAGGACACGCACGCCATCAAGTGCTCCCGCCATTCGTTTCCCTCCTTTCCTGACATGCAAAAAGCCGGTTCCTAGGCAAAGTAAAGACAGGAACCGGCTTGAGCGGACTGAGGGAGCATGCCGGCAAGGACATGCCGCCAGACCGCACAGTTCTTTTGAATATTATGGAAGGCAAACATAGCGATGAACGCTGCCGTGACGGGCAGCGAGGTCAACGAACAGTGATGCCGGCCGTCTGATCTGCCGGGCGGTGAAGCGGGCAGGAGACGACTCGATACATTTATTATAGATTATTGTTTGATAATTGTAAATAGTCTAACTGGTATAAAAAACATCGGCCAGCCTTAATCGGCTAGCGGAAGGAAGTAAAGATACGCTTCGCTGTGTTGACGGCGTAGCGGCTGCCGCCGTCGTTTTCCACCCCTTCGATCAACAGGGCAAGCAACAGATCACGGCGGTCGGCCGGGTAGGCAACGAACAAGCCATTTTCCTTTCCTTGTGTTCCTTTTTCCTGCTTCAGCTCGGCAGTTCCGGTTTTGCGGGTAACATGAACAGGAAATATGATCCGACGAAAGGGATGATGGAAAACATTGCTGTTCAAGATTGAAAGGGGGCAACATTTGCCTTTGTTCAGATATAATTGTAAAGAAAGGGGAATCGATGAGATAAGGAAGTGATGGGGTATGTTTCATATTTTAGTGACGACAGACGCCAATTATCTTCCGCCGCTGAAAGTGTTGATGCATTCCTTGTTTTGCCATAATCGCCGTCCGTTCATATTTTATTTGTTATATTCGCGTATTGGTGGAGAGGAGATCAAAGCGCTTGGCGATTTTGTCCGCCGGCAAGGGCATGAGTTCGCGCCGATTTACGTTGACCCGCAGCTGTTTCATGACGCCCCGGTGTTCCGCCATTATACAGCTGAAATGTATTACCGGCTGGCGGCGCATTTGTTTCTTCCGCCCGATGTTGATCGGGTGCTGTACTTGGATCCGGACATCGTTGCCATCAATCCGATCGATGAACTGTATGAGATGGACTTTGAGGGGAACTGGTTTATCGCTGCTGAGCATACGCATTCGACCAAAGTGGCCAACTTGTTCAACAAACTTCGCTTGAAGACGCCGAATGCGAAAGGCTATTTCAACACGGGCGTCATGATGATGAACATCGCGGCGATGCGTGAACACGTCCGGCTTGCTGATATTTACCAGTTTATCCGCGACAATCGGTTTAAGCTTGTCCTTCCTGACCAAGATGTGCTCAACGGACTGTATTGGGACAAAATCAAGCCGGTCGACGGGTACCGCTACAATTATGATGCCCGTTATTACGATTTTTTGCAGCTGTTGCCCAATCCGAAACATAATTTGGCTTGGATCGAAGAAAACACCGTCTTTATTCATTATTGCGGAAAAGAAAAACCGTGGAAAGACAATTACAAAGGAGAGCTCGGCCTGTTTTACAGGCGATACAGCCAAGTGCTCGAACTCGAGGGGGAGGCGACGACATAACGGTGCAGTCTGCGAAGGAAAGAGGTGTCCCAACGAAAGGACACCTCTTTCCGTTACCGTTTGCGTTCTTGCCGGCGGATGCCAGCCGCCGCAGCGCGCGCTTGCGCCTCGAGATCTTCATGGTCGGCAAATTCCGCCGAATACTCGACGTCAATGCCGTCAGATTTCAACTGTTTCGGAACCTGCGGCAAAGTCGCCTTGTTTTTGTCGCGTGCCCGTTGTCCGCGAGATCGGCCCATCGTCCATGCCCCCTATAGAAATGTGTGAATCGTACGATTCATTCATTAGGATGGCATGAATGATACCGGTGTATAAATAGTAATCGTTTCTAATGGCGCGCCTTTTTCGGCGTATAGCCGCCCGCCTGGTCCGCCATTTTAAAATCGCGGGCATAACTCACTTCTTGGGCGCTTGTCAACGTATGTTTCACTTTTTCGCGCTTCCGTTTTTCCGCCATCGCTCGTTCCCTCGCTTTGCATCAATATTTTTTCAGTTCCATTTTGGACGTCATCGGCCATTTTTATGCATAAAAAGAGCATTCCCGTTAGGAGCTTTTCCGGGGACTTGATCAAAAAAAGCCCTCTTGGTATGATGCAGGGGTGCCAAACCATCTACCATCATGCCAAGGAGGACTTCAGATGAATTGTACACAAAATCAGA